>JAPOQV010000001.1 GCA_026710565.1 Spirochaetaceae bacterium
CGCGTCGAGCGCCAACGCCACCAGCAGTCCGGCGGCGGCGATCCGGCCGATCCGCCTGATCGGTACGAGCTTCTTCCAGGTATCCATGATTCCTCCGTGCATGGGTTTCGGGTTCGCTACAGCAGTCCCGCCCGCGCCTTGTGGCGGGCCAGCAGAAACAGAAAGAACGGCGCTCCGACCAGCGCGGTGATAATGCCGACGCGCACCTCCGCCGGCGCCACGGCGAGCCGGGCGACCGCGTCGGCGGCCAGCAGGAAGGCCGCGCCGCCGAGGGCGCTCAGCGGGATCAGCACGCGGTGGTCGGCGCCGGTGATCAGGCGCAGCGCGTGCGGGACGATCAGCCCCACGAACGCGATCGTTCCGGAAAACGCCACCGCGGTGCCGGTGACCAGCGACGCTGCCAGCAGCAGGACGGTGCGGGTCAGCCCCACGCTCACGCCGAGCGCCCGCGCTTCCTCCTCGCCGACCATCAGCAGGTTCAGGTCGCGCGACAGCAGTACCGCGACCGCCAGGCCGGCCAGCACGAACGGCGCGGCCAGCCGCACGTGCGTCCAGCGCGCCGCGTCCAGGCCGCCGGCGAGCCAGAAGATCATCTCGCGCTGCGCGCCGAGGTCGGCGGTGAACAGCACGATCGCGGAGATGATCGCGGCCAGGAACGCGCTCACGGCCACGCCGGCCAGCAGCAGCGCCGCCATCGAGAAGCGCCCGCCGGCCGAGGCCACGGCGAACACCAGCGCCAGGGCGCCGGCGGCGCCCGCGAAGGCCATGGCGGGAAGCGCCAGCGGCGTGGCCGCCTGCGCGCCCAGGGAGATCGCCACCACCGCGCCCAGCGCGCCGCCGGTGGACACGCCGATGATCCCGGGATCGGCCATAGGGTTGCGGAACAGCCCCTGCATCACGGCGCCGGCCACGCCGAGGGCGGCACCGACGATCAGCGCCAGGGTGATGCGCGAAAGCCTGATCGACTCGACGATGGCGCGCTCGGCGTCGGTGGCCTCCAGGATGCGGACGCCGACCTGCTCCAGCAGGATGCCGGCGGTGTGGGAGAGGGGAATGGCGTACGGGCCCACGGCGGCGGCCGTGACGATCAGCGCCGCAGCGACGGCGGCAAGCAGCGCGCCGCCGCCGGCCAGCCGTGCGACCACCGGCGACCGTGACCTGCCTGTCGAATGACTCGTCCGTTCCCGGCGAGCGCCTGTCGTCCCCCGCACCAGAGCTCCTTCGCCGCCCTGCGTTCGGGGTTCGCCGCCGATACGGACCTGTCCCGGCGGGATCCGGGACGAGGCTCGACCTGAGGCGCTCCCTGAGCGGAGAGCGGCCACTCAGCCTTGCCCGGCAGGTCTCCTGGCTCCCGGATCATCGCCTGTCCCGCGCCTTCCCATCCCCTGCGGGACAGTGGCATCAAGCGGGAGGCTCACCGGTCACAGTGGCGCCACCGCAGCGGATTCTCACCGCTTTCCCTGTTCGGCCTTCGCTTCCGAAGGCACCGGGCAAGGTCTGCCTTTCGTGACTATTCGCAGGCGAGCCTAGTGGCCGCGCGTCACCGGTGTCAAACGGCGGGCCGCGGCCCGCGCCGGTCAGGAGGCGGCTTTCTGCGGGGTGGGGCGCTTGCTGCTCGCCGCGCTCTTGCGCCGGGCCGGGCGCTTCGCCGGGCGCTTGGCAGGTCCGCGTTCACGGCGAAGCTGGAGCAGCTCGGCGCCCCGCTCGGGTGTGAGCGCCTCGACCGTGTCGCCGGTACGGAGCGACGCGTTGGTCTCGCCGTCGGTGACGTACGGGCCCCAGCGGCCCTCCTTGATCACCATGGGCTGGCCGGACGCGGGGTCATTGCCCAGCTCGCGCAGCGGTGGCTGGGCGGCGGCCTGCCCGCGGCGCCCCTTCGGCTGCGCCAGGATCGCCAGGCACTCCTCCACGGAGATGGTGAACAGGAGGTCCTCGGACTCCAACGTGCGGCTGTCCGAACCCTTCTGGATGTACGGTCCGTAGCGGCCGTTCTGGGCGGTGATCGGCGTGCCATCGGCGGGGTCTGTCCCGACCGTCCGGGGCAGCGTCAGCAGCTTCAGAGCGTCGCCCAAGTCTATGCTGTCCAGGGTCATCGACCGCAGCAGCGACGCGGTCTTCGGCTTCTTCTTTCCGGTGTCCTCGGCAGTGCCGGCCTGCACGTACGGTCCGAAACGCCCCGCGCGCGCGATCACCGGCAGGCCGGTGTCAGGGTCTTCGCCGAGTACCCTGTCGTCGTTGGGTTTGTCGATCAGTTCCAGTGCCGCCTCGACGGTCAGCTCGTCGGGGGGGATCTCCTCCGGGATGGTGGCGCGCTGCGGGCCGCGCTCCACGTAGGGGCCGAAGCGGCCGACGCGCGCCACGATGCCGGCGCCGCTGCCGTCGGTGCCGATCGCCACGGAGTTGACCTCGCGCGCATCGATCCGGCCCAGGCGGTCGGACACCATCGTCTTGAGGCCGGGAGCCTCCTGTTCGGCGGCCTGCTGATCGGACTCCCGCCCGGGCACTTCGGCGCCGAAATAGAAGCGGCGCAGCCAGGGCTGCACGTCCTCGTCGCCGGTGGCGATGTTGTCCAGCTCGTCCTCCATGCGCGCGGTGAAGGTGTAGTCGACCAGGTCGGAGAAGTGTTGCTCCAGGAGCCGCACGACCGAGAACGCCGTGAAGGTCGGCACCATCGCGGTGCCGCGCTTCCACACGTAGCCGCGGTCCTGGATGGTGTTCATGATCGACGCGTAGGTGGACGGCCGGCCCACGCCCAGCTCCTCCAGCCGCTTGACCAGCGAGGCTTCCGTGTGGCGGGCGGGGGGCGAGGTCTCGTGTCCCGCCGGTTCGATCCCTTCGAGGCCGAGCTGATCGCCCTCACTGACGTCCGGCAGCGCGCGCTCCGGGTCGCCGTTCGCCCGCGCCGCGGCACCGCCCTCGGCGTCGGTCCCCTCGGAGTACACGCGGCGGAAGCCATAGTGGCTGATCGTGGTGCCGGCTGCGCTGAACTGGGCGTCGCGCCCGTCGGCCGCCTCGCCGCCCACCCGCACCTGCACCGTGCTGCCCACGGCGTCGGTCATTTGCGAGGCGATCGTGCGTTTCCAGATCAGCTCGTAGGCCGCCGCCTCGTTTCTGGGAAGGGCGCTCCGTGTCTCCTCCGGGGTGCGGAAACGGTCGCCGGCCGGCCGGATGGCCTCGTGCGCCTCCTGGGCGTTCTTGACCTTCTTGGCGTAGCGACGCGGCGCAGGCGGCAGGTAGTCGGGTCCGAACCGCTGCGCGATCGCGTCGCGGGCCGCGTGCAGGGCGGCCTGCGAGAGGGTGGTGCTGTCGGTGCGCATGTAGGTGATGTAGCCCTTCTCGTACAGCGACTGCGCCACGCGCATCGCCGCGGTGGCCGACATGCGCAGCTTGCGGCCCGCCTCCTGCTGGAAGGTCGAGGTCATGAACGGGGCGGCCGGCCGGCGCCGGTACGGCTTGCGTTCCACGCCGCGCACGCGGAACTCGGTGGCCTTTAGCCCGTCGGCCAAGGTGCGGGCGGCGTTCTCGTCCAGGTGGACGGTGTCCGCGCGCTTGAGTTCGCCGTTCTGCTTGAAGCTGGAGCCGACGGCCACCGGCTTGCCGTCCAGGGTGGCGAGCGCGGCGGTGAAGTCCCGCGGCGTGTCCGCGCTCTCAGGGGCCGTGACGCCGAAGGTCGCGGTCAGGCTCCAGTAGCGGGCCACCACGAACGCCATGCGCTCGCGCTCGCGCTCGACGGCGATGCGGGTGGCGACGCTCTGCACGCGGCCGGCCGACAGGCGCGGCTGCACCTTCTTCCAGAGCACCGGTGACACCTCGTAGCCGTACAGCCGGTCCAGGATGCGCCGGGCTTCCTGCGCGTCCACCAGGCGGCGGTCGATGTCGCGCGGCTCCGCGATGGCTGCTTCGATCGCCGGGCGGGTGATCTCGTGAAACACCATGCGCTTCACGTCCATCCCCTTCGGCGGCTTCAGTTCCTGGTACAGGTGCCAGGCGATGGCCTCGCCCTCGCGGTCCTCGTCCGTGGCCAGGTACAGCACCTCGGCGGTGGCCAGCAGGTCCTTCAGCTTCTTGATCTGGCGGCGCTTGTCGGGCGGCACCACGTACAGCGGCTTGAAGCCGTTGTCGACGTCGATGCCCAGGCGTGCCCACGGCTGCTGCTTGTAGCGGGCCGGGACGTCGGCGGCGCTTCGTGGCAGGTCGCGGATGTGGCCGATCGACGACTCGACGACGAAGCCGTCGCCCAGGAAGCGGGCGATGGTGTTGGCCTTGGCGGGCGACTCGACGATGACCAGGGCTTTCTCTGCGGGCTTGGGCACGGGCAGAACATACGGCCCGCGTGCCGACCGTTGTCAAGCGAGCCGGGGAGCGGGCTCAGAGCGCGGCCAGGGCGGTGTCCTCGATCGCCTGCAGCGGGGCGAAGTCGCGGTGGTTCTGGAACCAGGGCCGGTCGCCGTTGGTGCAGGCGTTGCCGCACGCGTTGTAGATCAGGTACAGGATCGCCCGGCGCCACGGCGAGATGTTGTTCGCCGAGCCGTGGATGAGGTTGCAGTCGACCAGCGCCACGGTGCCGGCGCCGCCGATGAGCGGCTCGATGCCGTTATCGTCGGCCAGCCGCGCCACGGTGTCGCGGTCCAGCTCGTACAGCGAGTAGCCCTTGGCGTCGCGGTGCAGCTCGATGGAGTCGATGAACCCGTGCCGCTGCGAGCGCGGGATCACCAGCAGCGGCGAGCGCGCGACCGAGCAGTCGTCGATGAACACCGACGCCATGATGCAGTCCGGCCGCACCATCCCGTCGACGCGCTGCCAGGCGCTGTAGTCCTGGTGCCAGTCCCAGCGGGCGCCGGAGCCGAAGCCCTCCTTCGGGTTGAGGCGGCTCTGGTGCAGGTACACCTCGTCTCCGAGCAACTGCCGGCACGGCTCCAGCAGCCGCGGCAGCAGCGACAGCCGGCGGAACGGCTCCGAGTAGAGGTGGGTCCCGAACACCAGCCGCGCGCCGGCACCATCCTGCTCGCGGATCACCTCCGGGCCGGTCCGGGCCATCACCTCGGGCAACGCGGCGCGCAGCGCCTCGACCTCCGCCGTGTCGAGCAGCCCCTCGAACAGCAGGTAGCCGACTTCCCGGTACTGCCGGATCTGGTCTTCGCTCAGCCGCACGAGTACATCTTACCGGAGTACCCTGTACCCGTGATGCACCAGGAGCGATGCCGATGAGCGGACATGCCGCCACCACCGCAGCGCGCGGTCGCAACCCCGGAGCGCTGGACGGGCCGGACAAGGCGCGCCCGTCCGTCTCGCGGGCCAGCCTCCGCCGCGTGCTGGCCACCATCATCTGGCCGCGGCGCTGGATGCTGCTGCTCGGGCTGGTCCTGATCGGCATCAACAAGCTGGCCGGGCTGGTGCTCCCGTGGTCGTCCAAGGTGCTGATCGACGACGTCATCGGCGCCGGGAACACGTCGCTGCTGCCGCTGCTGCTGGTCGGCGTGGGCGGCGCCGTGCTGGTGCAGTCGGCCACCTCGTTCCTGCAGACGCGGCTGCTCAGCGTGCAGGCCCAGCACCTGATCTCCATCCTGCGCGCGCGCGTGCAGCGCCACCTGATCCGCCTGCCGGTGGCCTTCTTCGACGACAACCAGACCGGGGCGCTGACCTCGCGCGTGATGCGCGACGTGGAAGGGGTGCGCAACCTGATCGGCACCGGGCTCGCGCACCTGGTGGGCGGCGTGCTGACCGCCGTGGTGGTGATGATCCTGATGCTGCGCATCAGCGTGCCGATGACGCTGTTCACGCTGGTCCCGATCGCCCTGTTCGGCGTGCTGTCGGGCAGGGCCTTCCGGGCGATCCGCCCGGTGTTCCGCGAACGCGGCGCCATCAACGCGGAGGTCACCGGCCGGCTGACCGAGTCGCTGAGCGGCATCCGTGTGATCAAGGGCTTCCACGCCGAGAAGCACGAAGAGGAGGTCTTCGCCCGCGGCGTGCAGCGCATCTTCCAGAACGTGCGCAAGTCGCTGACCGCCACCAGCATGTTGACCAGCGGCGGCGCGCTGATCATGGGGCTGTCCGCGGTGCTGATCATGGGGGTGGGGGCGTCGCTGATCCTGCGCGGCGCCATGACCGTCGGCGACTTCGTCTCGTTCAGCCTGTACCTGGCGGTGATGGTCGCGCCCGTGGTGCAGATGACCCGCATCGGCACCGAGATCACCGATGCGTTCGCCGGCCTGGACCGCACGGAGGAGTTGCTGGCCAATCCGCCGGAGGGGCACGAGCCGGACCGCACCGTGGCGCTGCCGCGCGTGCGCGGCGACATCGCCTTCGAGGACGTCTCCTTCGGCTACCGGGAGGACCAGGCCGTGCTGCATGACGTCAGCCTGCGGGCGGCCGCCGGCAGCATGACCGCGCTGGTGGGTACCTCCGGCTCCGGCAAGACCACGATCGCGGGACTGGCCGCCTCCTTCCTTGTGCCCGATGCCGGCACGGTCACCGTCGACGGCCATGACCTGACGACCGTGACTCTCGACAGCTACCGGAGCCAGCTCGGCGTGGTGCTGCAGGACGAGTTCCTGTTCGAGGGCACCATCCGCGACAACATCCTGTTCGCGCGCCCCGACGCGAGCGACGAGGCGCTGCGGCGGGCGGTGCGCGCCGCGCACGTCGACGAGTTCACCGACCGCTTCGACGACGGGCTGGCGACGCTCATCGGCGAGCGCGGCGTCAAGCTGTCCGGCGGCCAGCGGCAACGGGTGGCGCTGGCGCGCGCCATGCTGGCCGACCCGCGCGTGCTGATCCTGGACGAGGCGACCTCGAACCTGGACACCGAGAGCGAGGCGCTCATCCAGCAGAGCCTGGCCGAGCTGATGGTCGGGCGCACCACGCTGGTGATCGCCCACCGGCTGAGCACGATCCGGCGCGCCGATCAGATCCTGGTGGTGGAGGAGGGGCGCATCGCCGAGCGCGGCACCCACGACCAGCTCATCGCCGCTGACGGCCGCTACCGCACGCTGTACGAGTACCAGGCACGCATCTGAGCGCACCCGGCGGGACGGTCAGGCGGCGCGGCGCGCGACGTCGATGAGGGCGCGGATGTAGCCGATCGCGTAGGCGCGGCCGCGGTGGCCCCCGGTGGTGTCCTCCACCATCGCCGGCACGTGGTCGGTGATCATGAAGCCGGTGAAGCCCACCTCGTGCAGCGCCTGCACCACCGCGAAGGTGTCCTGGTTGCCCTCGTCGATGAAGCACTCGTTGAAGCACGGCACCTCGCCCTGCACGTCGCGGAAGTGCACGTAGACGATCCGGCCGCGGCCGCCGAAGTGGCGCACCGCGTCGATCACTCCGGCAGGCCCCATCTCCGACCAGCAGCCCATGCAGAAGTCCAGCCCGTGGTTGGGGCTGTCGAAGGTGTCGATGGCGCGCTTGAAGCCCGCGAAGTTGCGGAAGATGCGCGCGACGCCGCCCAGCGACGGCACCGGCGGGTCGTCGGGATGCAGCGCCAGGGTGACGCCCGCCTCCTCGGCGACCGGCAGGACCGCGCTCAGGTAGTACTCGTAGTTGGCCCACATCTCGTCTTCGCCGAAGACGCGGCGGTGGGAGAGGGGCGCATCGCCATGCTCGGCCAGGTCGAAACGGGTGGCCAGCGCGCCGCCGCGCAGCCGCGCGCGCTCCGGCGAGCGCCATACCTGGTTCGGCATCCAGTGGTAGCCCAGGATCGGGATGCCGGCGCGCCCCATGTTGCGGATGGTCGCCTGCATGTTCCCGATCTGCTCGTCGCGTCCGGGCAGGCCGAGCATCGCCTTGTCGTAGAAGCTCACCGGCACGTTCTCCAGGCACATCAGCCGCAGCTCGGCGGCGTCGGCGCGCTCGCGCAGCGCCACCAGGTCGGCCAGCTCCCACCGGCCCGTGCGTGGCAGGTTGGGGGTGTTCATCAGGAAGTCGTCGGCGCCGACCTGCTTGATGAAGGCGAGCTTCTCGTCGGTGAGGTCGCTGAACTGCCCCAGGGCGATCCTCATCTCATTCGCTGAACGCATGTCGTCCTCCTCTTACGCGACGCGGAACGACCAGATGCCGGCCGCGCGCAGGTGGAAGCGAATATAGACCGGCCGGCCCCGCAGGGGCCTCAGGTCCGGGCTGCCGCCCCAGGTGACGGTGCGCTCCACGTGGTCGCCGGCGATCGGGTCGCAGTCGGCCAGCGCGTAGCCGGGCAGCGCCTGGCCGGGATACTCGGCAAGCTCGACGCGCAGCTCGCCGTCCGCGCGGCAGTTCACCTGCAGCTCGGAGCCGTCCAGCACCAGCTCGCGGGTCAGCAGCCAGCCCGCGCCGGCGGCGTGCTGCTCGACGAAGCGATCGCGCCGGATGCGCAGCGCGCCGATAGCGGTGCGGCCGTCGAGCTCGCCCGGCGTCCAGCGGGAGCCGGTGTAGAACAGCAGGCGGTCCTGCGCGGCCTCATCGCCGGCCGTCGCGGAGACCGGATCGAGCCCGGCGGTCGCCACGCCCACGCTGTCGCGGTCGAAGTCACCGTCGCGGCCGGTGGGCTCCAGGAACGGCTCGCTTCCCGGCGCCCGCTCCCAGCGGTGGCCGTCGGTGGAGAAGGCGACCTCGAGCTGCATGCGCTGGTCGTGCAGGTCGTTCTCCTCGAAGGTGGCGACGATTCCCACCAGGGCGCTGCCGTGCGGGAAGACGGCGATGCTGTCGAACTCGTTGCGGTCCCCCTCGCCCGGGCCCAGCGCGGTGCGCACCTTCGACCACTCGTAGAGGTCGCGGCTCTCGGCGATCGCCACGCGGCGGCGGTGATGGACGTGCCCCCCGCCCGCCTGGCCCGGCCAGATGCCGGACCCGAAGGCGTACGGCCGCAGGTAGGCCGTCCACATGCTGCGGCTGGTGTCGTAGAGCAGGTTGAGGTTGCAGTCGTGCCGCTGCGGCATCACCGGATTGCCTTCGTAGGGCCGCCAGCGCAGCCCGTCGGCGGACAGCGCGAGCTCCTCGCCCGATCTGCCGGACGGATCCTTGCCGCCCTTGTGCAGCATCTTGTAGCGCCGCGACGCATCGGGGTCGTCGCGGTCGATCACGACCGAGAACGCGCTGCAGTTGTCGTTGGCCCCGCGGTAGAGGATGTTGGTGCGCGGGTGCTCGCCGTCCGGGACCAGGTCGAAGAGCGGTTTGCGCCACGTCACGCCATCATCGCTCTCGGCGTAGAGCATCAGGTACGGCGGGATGACGAACTTGCCCGGCCGCCCCCCCCGCGGCGGGAGCGGGGCGTACCACAAGCGCAGGGGCCCCGAGCGGTCGTGCGCCAGCACCGCGGGGGCGAGGGGGTTCCGCTGGTC
>JAPOQV010000002.1 GCA_026710565.1 Spirochaetaceae bacterium
AGTACCGTCTCCGCTCCCTCCCGCTCGCCGGCGCTCACCTGAGCGCTGGCGATCTCGATGCGGTCCACGCCTACCTCGTCCAGCACGAACTGGGCGATGGAGAGCTTCTCGTCCGGCGTATAGCTGACGTCACGCATCTGTTCGCCGTCACGCAGCGTGGTGTCCATCACCTCGATCATCTTCGCGTCGTCTCCCACCTTCACGCTCCGCGAGGCACCGGCGCTTCCATACGAGAAAGGCCGTGAGCCTCCGGGAGCCCACGGCCTGCATCGATCACGTCGTCGCGATCAGCTAGCGCACATGGGACCCTCGAAGGCCCTCGATAATCCCGATCGGAGTGCGCCTCGCCATCGGTTTCAAGCTACCGGCACGGACGCCACGCGTCAAGGGTTCTGCCGCGGCGCGGCGGCCGGGCGCATGCCGCACTTCGCCGAGCCCGGCGCCGCCCAGCGCCTGCAACGAGAACCGGTCATTGAACCGGTACACGCCGGAGGCCCGGGAGCTGATCGGTCACCGTCTCCGGCCAGGTATCCGTAGAACGGGCGTTTCTGCTGCTTTGATTATTGAGAAACTACTATTTAGAACCATATAATACGAACTAATTATGCCTTTTTCGGGTATGATCGGGCAATGGTCGAAAGGAAAGGGCCACGGGCATCGGGTGGCCTGACCGTCTGCCAGAAACCGAGCCCGCGTGAGCCGCGCGCTCTGGCGCGTCAGCGCGGCCGCCAGGTGCTGCCCGGCGCACCTGCGCCGCCGACGTCTGCGTGATCGACCTGTACCACCCTCGGCGCCGGACCGTGATCGCCGCGTTGGCGGCAGTGCTGGCGTTGTTCGGGGTGCTGCCGGCGTTCGCGCAGACAGCCGGGTTCTGCGAGCGCACGCCCGCGGTCCGCGACGCGATCCTCGCGCTGGTGCCCGTCACCGATTGCGCGCTCGTCACCGGAGCGCACCTCGCCGCCGTCACCGGTTCCCTGGACCTGTCCGATCAAGACCTGGTGACACTGAGAGCGGACGATTTCGACATCCTGCGGGCACTCACCTCGCTGGACCTCTCGAACAACGCACTGACGTCGCTGCCGGCCGCTCTCTTCACGGACCTGCGAGCGCTGACCTCGCTGGACCTCTCGAACAACGCTCTGACATCGCTGCCGGCCGCTCTCTTTACGGACCTGCAAGCGCTGACATCGCTGGACCTCGATGACAATCCCGGCAGCCCCTTCACGCTCGCGGCGGCCGTAGAGCCGGTGAGCACGCACTCGTTCCGCGTGCGCGTGCGCGAAGGAGCCCCGTTCCCGATAACCGCCGCATTCTCGGTGGTCGGCGGTACACCCGCCTCCGGCACCAGGACGGTGGCAAAAGGAGCTTCGGTCAGCGGTGTGGTGAGTCTCACACGCGACGATCCGTCCATGCCGTTGATGGAGGTCACCGTGTCCACCGCCACGACGGTCCCGGCGCAGTACGCCGGGATCGTCGTGGCCGCGGGGCCGCCGACGAACGTGGGCGCGCCGTGCGTCCGGGACACGAACGCGATCCCCCGCACCGGCATCACACAGGAGGACTTCACGCTTACCGCAACGGCGGACTCCGTCACCGTGCGGCTGAAGGAAGGCCATCCCAGCCAGCGGCACGCGTTCCAACTGTGCGTCGACGGACCAGGAATCGCGCACACCACCGGCTTCATCGGCGCGCGCATGCTCACGTTCGGGCGCGAGACCGGGCCGCTTTCCAAGAACAAGCGGCACTTCGTGCGTGTGCACTCGGCGACCCACGGGATGTCGACGTGGAAGGCCGTGCTGACGGCGGTCGACAACGCGGCGCCGACGCTGCGCGACGCCGTGATCGTCGGCGACACGCTCACGCTCACCTTCGACGAGGTACTGGAGCAGGAGACGAGGGAATCCGGCGCTGCATTCCGGGTGACGGTGGGCGGCAGCCCCCGCAGCGTGACCGCATTCGGGATCAGCGAATCCACGGTCAGCCTGACGCTCGCCGCCGCGGTCGCCCACGACGACACCGCCATCACCGTGAGCTACACCCGTCCGGCTACCGGCGGCTACCGGCGGCTACCTGCGCGACCCGAGCGGCAACCCGGTAGCCGACTTCGTGAACCGCGTCGTGGCCAACCACACCGGACCGACGGTGCGCAGCGTCGCCCTGGTGTCGGACCCGGGCGCCGACGCTACCTACGGCCGCGACGACGAGATCCGGGTACGGCTGACGTTCGGCGAGCCGGTGGCGGTGCTGACCACGTCCGGGACGCCGGCGCTGCGCGTGCGCTTCCGGCCCGGCGCCACCGACCGGTCCGCGGCCTACGCGAGCGGCAGCGGGACCGCGGCGCTCGACTTCACCTATACCGTGGTGGAGGCCGACCGTTCCGGCCTCGGCCACCTCCCGGATCCCTACGGCGGCGTCGCCCTCCTGGGCGATACGCTCGAGCTGCACGGCGGGACGATCCGGTCGGTGCGAACGCAGGCCGACGCGGTGCTGTCCCATGCTCACGTGGGCCACGACGTGCACCACCAGGTGGACGGTACCCGGACCTCGACGGTGCCGGCCAAGCCGGCGCTGACCGTGGCGCCTGACGACGGCGGGGTGGCGCTGAGCTGGACCGTGAGCAGCGACGGCGGCGCCGGGGGGGTGCGCTGGGAGTACCATCAAAGCGACACTGCGAACGCCGCCCCGGCCTGGCTGCCGGTGCCGGACAGCGGCCGGGGCGGCGCGCACGCGGCGAGGTACCGGGTGACCGGGCTGCGCAACGCCGAGACCTATCACTTTCGCGTGCGGGCGGTGAATGCGGTCGGCGCCGGCGCGGCGAGCGATGAGCGGAGTGCGGCGCCGACCGCCGTCACCGGGTTCACCGCGGTCGCCGGCGACCAGTCCATCTTCCTGCAGTGGGACGACCCGGGCAACGCCGCGATCACCGCGTACCAGGTGCAGCACCGGCGCCAGGGGAGCGAAGGGCCCGCCGCCTGGACGGACATCGCGGGCAGCGGCGCGCGCACCACCTCCCATCGGCTCACCGGACTCGACAATGGCCAGCCCTACGAGGTCCGCGTGCGGGTGCGCTACGGCGCCGGCGTGAGCGTTCCGACCGCGATCGCCAGCGCGACCCCGACGGCCGGCATCTGTACCCGCACGCCGGCGGTGCGCGACGCGATCCTCGCGCTGATACCCGACGTCACCGACTGCGCCCTGGTCACCGCACAGCACCTGTCCTCCGTCAGCGGCGACCTGGACCTGACCGGCAAGGACCTGGAGGCTCTGCGCGCGGGCGACTTCGCCGGCCTGCGGGCGCTGACCGGGTTGCGCTTGTACGACAACCGCCTGGAGTCCCTGCCGGCGGGGCTGTTCGACGAACTGGACGCGCTGACGACACTGCGCCTGGGGCCGAACCGCCTGCGTGCGCTCCGGCCGGACCAGTTTCGGGGGCTCGACACGCTGACCGGGTTGAATCTCGAATCCAATGAGCTGGAATCGCTGCCGGACGGCGTCTTCGACGAGCTGAGTGCACTGACCTGGCTGCACCTCGACGACAACCGCCTGCAGCGCCTGCCCGCCGGCGCGCTCGCCAACCTCGGTGCGTTGAACCAGCTCAGCCTCGAGAACAATGCCCTCGGCACCCTGCCGGAAGCGATGTTCGCGGGCGCCTCGCTGGAGTGGCTGGACCTGCGCGGCAATCCCGGCGCTCCGTTCACCCTGCCGCTGACGCTGCAACAGGACGGCGATGCGTTCCGGGTCGCCCTCGCTGCCGGCGCGCCGTTCGCAATCACCGTCGACTACCTGGTCGACGGCGGCACCCCGTCGGACGGGACGGTGACGGTCGCGGCGGGCGCCACAACCAGCGCACACGTCCCGGTCGCGCCCAGCGGCGCGGGCGCGCCGACGGTAGCGCTCAGCAATCCGCGCACGTCGATCGACCAATTCTCGTTCCGCGTTCGCGGGATCGGCATTACCACGCCGCCGGCCCTGGCGTTCGCCCGGCGTCCGGCGGCGCCCACCGGCATCAGTGCGCGGGCCGGTGACCGGAGCATCACGCTGAGCTGGTCCGATCCGGTCGACGTCACGATCGGCGGCTACGAGGTGCGCACCACGACCGGCGGCGTCACCGGCGACTGGGAACAGATAGCCGACAGCGGCCCGCACACCACCAGCCATACGCTGACAGGCCTTGCCAACGGCACCGCCTACGGGGTGGAATTGCGCGCCCGCACCGGCGCCGGTCCCGGCCCGGCAGGCGCCGCGGTCACGGCAACGCCGCGCGGCGGCTTCTGCTCACGCACGCCGGCGGTACGCGACGCCATCGTCGCCATGATCGCCGGGGTGAGCGAGTGCGGCGCGGTCACCGCCGCGCATCTGGCCGCCGTCACCGGCAGCCTGGTCGTTTCGGGCCATGGGCTCGCCGCCCTGCTGACGGGCGACTTCGACGGGCTCGGCGGGCTGACCGCGCTCGACGTGAGCGGCAACCGATTGGCGGCGCTGCCGGCGGGCCTGTTCGACGCGCTGGGCGCTCTGACCACGCTGGACCTCAGCGGCAACCTCCTGAACGACCTGCCGCCGGCGGCGTTCGCGTCGCTCGGCGCGTTGCGGACCCTGCGGCTGGACGACAACCTGTTCACGACCCTGCCGGCGGGCACGTTCTTCGGACTGGCCGCGCTCGATGCATTGGGGCTCACCGGCAACCCGGGCGCGCCGTTCACGCTGACGGCGACGCTGGAACAGAGCGGGGAGTCATTCCGCGTGCGCACCGCCGCCGGCACGCCGTTCGAGATCCTGCAGAGCTACACGGTGGCCGGCGGCACGCCGTCATCCGGCACCATCTGGGTGCCCGCCGGCGCCGACGAGAGCCTCGACGTGGCGGTCTCGCGCAGCGTACCGGCGACTCCGCCGACCGTCAGCCTGCACGGCACCATCACGGTCCCGCCGGCGTTCCCTGACCTGCGCGCCGCGGTGAGCGGCTCGCCACTCACCCTGGGGGGCGTACCGGCCGCGCCGACCGGCCTGGATGCCGGACCGGGCGACCGCGTCATCCTGCTGCACTGGTCCGACCCCGGCGATCCCGCCATCTCCGGCTACGAGGTTC
>JAPOQV010000003.1 GCA_026710565.1 Spirochaetaceae bacterium
CAGTCGTCAAAGAAGTACTCCTGCAACAGGGGGAATATCCGGTTCTGAAATGCCTCCGCCAGCCGGTCCATGTCAGCAACGCCGAGCAGGTAGGTGTGGCCGATCTGATGTTCGCGATCCAGCAACAGGCTGATGCACCGATTCATCGCGGCAAGCATTCTCGCGCAGTCGACCCCATCGATGTCCCTCGCGATCCCGTCGGCTCCAGGATCGGGCATCATTTCCAGGAACGTGAAGCGGCGGCGCAAAGCGGCGTCGAGCAGCTGGATGGATCGGTCGGCGGTGTTCATCGTACCCACGAGATACAGGTTGTCTGGCACCGAGAATGATTCTCCCGAGTAGGGGAGGGTGACGAATGTTTGATCGTCCCGGCCTTTACGGCGGGAATCTTCAATCAGCGTGATGAGCTCACCGAAGATCTTGGCGATGTTGCCACGGTTGATCTCGTCGATGATGAGTACGAAACGCCGATCCGGCTGTCTCGCGGCCGCGGCGGCAATCCGCTTGAAGACGCCGTCGCGGAGTTCATAGGCGACGTCCATCCCGCTAAGCATCGGCCGGATGCCTTCGATGAAGTCCTCGTATGCGAAGCTCTGGTGGAAAGTGACCATTGCGACTTGTCCGGTACCGGTTTTCGGATCGAATCGCAGGTCACCAAACCGGTTCCGTTCGATTTTCGAATCGTTCTCGGTGCCGTCAATAATGGCCAGTGCGTGGTTGACTGCATGCCAGGTCTTACCGGTTCCCGGCGGTCCGTACAGAATCCGGTTGCGGGGATGTTCCACGCTCGCATTTGCCTGGGGCTCTTCGTTTTCGGTCCGAAAGAGCCGGTCCAGCAAGTCGAACGTCGGGGCGTAGGCATCGGCGTTTCGAAAGGCGGCTCGTGTAGCATATCCTGCTTCCGAGAAGCCGATGACCGGCGCGTTCTTCTCAAGGTTGACGGATGCCTTATTCATCCACAGCACGTGCAGTGTTGCGTCTTCCGTCCAACCTCCGTCGCGGTAGTCGTTCCGATACACGACCCCGACGCCGCGCCCCTGTCTGCGGCCGTATCGGACAAGGACGACATCGCCCCGTTCAGGTCTGTTAAGAGGATACCGTTTGGTCTGTCCGGGACCGCCCGTATAGACATGATTGCCGTCCCGGAACTGGGGCCAATGGTCCTCGCTGTCGTTATGGACGTTCGTGCTGATTTGAAAGCACCGTTCCGGATGGACGGTGAGGTGGCTGCTTGAGTGCAGATATGCGAAGAGGTTCATCTCGAAGAGATCGCATCCCGGCAACGCCTGTCGCAATCGCTCGATCAAGGCAGCATATTCTGCGAGGGTTATGCTGTTCGGCGCTTTCCGGAACGGGAATAGGCCGAGTGAAGTCGTATGCTGGTCGATGGGTAGGAACTGTTCGGCGTTGACCAGGAAGAGCGCCTGCGTGAGTTTTTGCAGGGCAACATTGCCGATTGCGAATGCACCTTGGAAATCTTCGGCATCGACGCGGTCGAGTCCGGATACGGCGCTTCGAAACAATCGCCAGAGGAGTTCTGGATTGCCCTTGCCGCCTGCGTGAAAGAGCGTATTGACCCTCGGAGGAGTGGGAAACACGAACGCGTCGTCTGAGTCGAGCGGAAGCTCCGACTCCATCTCGAAAATGCTGCGGATGCTGTCGTATATCCGCTTTCTGCTCACTGCGGCGGTGCTGTTGGCGGCGACGGTGTAGAAGAACGAGAACGGGTCGATGTTCCTATCACCATAGTTGAGCAATGGCGATTCCGTTTCGTCCTCTTTCCATGCTACCCGCTTGGCGTCGTCAATCAGACCGTGCTCGCCGCGGCCGGCAATTTTCGCGGCGAGTTCTCTGAAATAGGGTGCCCAAGTGTAGATCTCCTTCACGAGGCTGTCCCTCTCAGTCGGTTTGAACTGTCTGGGGGACTATAGCGCCGAGCCCTTGGTGCGGCGACGGCGGTAGGCCCGATTTCATTCAGAACTCCGCGGGCGGGCAGGAGCTGTCGCCGGTGCGTGGAGCACGCAAGTGCGCGTTCTCGCCCGACCGGGTTGGTATCCACCGGCGGGGATTGGTGCCGCATGATGCCGCACGACGCCACCCGGTGAGGCAGCGCTTGCCTCGACCCTGGGAGCCGGTCCCCGTTGCAGCCGGGAACGGCTCATCGTTCTTCGCCGTGTCCCCGTGTCCCGCATCGCAGCTTGGCGCTTGCGCGCCGTCGCCGCTCGCGCTCCCGTCGTCCACGCAGACTAGCGAGCCGCGTTCGTCGGCGTTCGCTCGCCGTTCCCATGTCTTAATTCTCTCCTTCTGTGCTGTGCGGCACGGGCACCCGGGGGCGCACGCGTCGTCATCCCCACTTACAATTCCAGGTCTAAGGGGATGCCACAGGACGACGGACCTAGAGCGTATCCGTTTTAGACGGAACCATATCCGACGTTTCGGATGTAGTTTTGGCACTCGCTGGGCTCGATGGTGCCGATGAGGTGCCCGAGATGGCGCCAGGTGTCCTCGAAGTCGCGCCTCTGCGCGTTTCGCATCCAGTGCTTGATCTTGGCGAAGG
>JAPOQV010000004.1 GCA_026710565.1 Spirochaetaceae bacterium
GCCGCCGGGTAGCGCCCAGCCCCCCCCCGGCGGCGAAGACCTCCGCGCCGATCTGCCCGCCCATCGCGCGCCCTTCCGGGGCGACCGAGCCGCTCGCCGGCGCCGCGTGCCCCTGCCGCAGCCGCAGCCAGGCGGTGTGCTCGGTGGAGCGGCTCATGCCGCCCCACCAGAGGATGGTCTTGTCCTCGATGATGTAGTTGAGCCAGGTCTCGCCGACCTGCCGCGGGCTCAAGGCAGGATCGTAGCCGTGGTCCTCCAGGGCCCGGAAGAACACGAACGTGCCGGACAGGTCGTCGTCGGGCACGATCAGCGGCATGCCCACCTCGTGGTGGACGAAATTTGCGATCTCGCCGAAACGTTCCCGGATCGCCGGGTAGCTCCAGCCCTCCACGGCCCGTCCCAGGTAGACGCCGATCAGCTTGCCCAGCACGCCGGCGTAGACGCGTTCGCGGACCTCCTCGCTCAACCCAGCCATGACCGAATGCCCTACCCCTTGAGGGCGCCCGAGATCAGCCCTTCGATGAAGTAGCGCTGCACCAGCACGAAGAACACCAGGGGCGGGCCGATCATCAGCAGGGTGCCGGCCATCATCACGCTCATGTTGTCGGTGAAGGTGCCGTTCATGGACAGCAGCCCCAGCGTGGCGGTGATGCTCTCCTGGCCCAGGAAGGTGCGCGTGATCAGGAACTCGTTCCACGCCTGCAGGCCGACGATCACGGCCACCGTGATAAGGCCGGGGCGCACCGGCGGAATCAGCACCGACCACAGCACGCGCGCGGTGTTGGCGCCGTCGATGCGCGCCGCCTCCTCGAGCTGCTCGGGCACCGCCAGGAAGAAGGAGCGCATCAGGAACACGGCCAGCGGCATGTTCAGCGCCGCCAGCACCACGCCGACCCCGTACAGGCTGCCGAGCAGCCCCAGCACGCGCGCGAAGATGTAGTAGAGCGGGAACAGGAACAACTGGATGGGGACGGTCATCGCCACCATGAAGTAGACGGTCACCATCCGCCACTGCCGGATCCGCCGCCGGGCCAGCACGTAGCCGGCCAGCGTCGCGCAGGTGAGGACCGTGGCGACCGCGGTGCCGCTCAGCAGGATGCTGTTGACGAACCCGCGCGAGAACTGCCCGTAGCGCCACGCCTGCTCGAAGTTCTCCCAGTGCAGGGTGGTGGGCATGGCGAGTGGGCTGCGCACCACCTCGCGGTGGGTCTTGAGGCTGTTGATCGCCACCAGCGCCAGCGGCGCCAGGGCCGTGAACGCGAACAGGATCAGCACCAGGTGGGACCCCGCCGACCCGATCAGCCGCCGGGAACGGGGCGAGCGCCAGGAGGACACCGCCGTCTTCAGGCCGGGCGCCGCCACCGACCGCTCGCTCATGAACCCCCCTCGCGACGGCTCATCCACACGTAGAACACGGACGCAGCCAGGCCGAAGAAGCTCATCACCAGCCCCGTCGCCGCGGCCTTGCCGTACTGCAGCGCGTTGAACGCCAGCGTGTAGGCGTAGGTGCTGAGCATCTCCGAGCCGTGCGCCGGCCCGCCGCCGGTCATGATGTAGACGTACTCGAAGGTCAGGAACGAGAAGATGGTGATGATCACGAACATCAGCAGCATGGTGGGCAGGATCGTCGGCAGGTAGAGGAACCGGAAGAGCTGCAGCACGCCCGCCCCTTCCACGGTGGAGGCCTCGATCAGCTCCTGCGGCGTCTGGCGCAGGGCCGCCAGGTAGACGACCGTCAGGAACCCCCAGTAGTGCCAGATATCGACCATCGCCACGAAATAGAGTGCCGTGTCCGGGCTGCCCAGCGGCGAGCGCAGCGGCGCCAGCGGCGAGTTGCGCGGAAACAGGTGGCGGACGTGGCGCAGCAGGCC
>JAPOQV010000005.1 GCA_026710565.1 Spirochaetaceae bacterium
AAGGACGACGTTCCCGACGTGGTGCTGGAAGTGGACCACACCACCGACGCCCGTCGCGGCAAGCTGTCGCTGTACGAGTCGTGGGGGTTCCCCGAAGTATGGGTCGACGTGCCGGACGCGCCGTCGCCGAACCGGCCGCGAGGGTTGCGGCCGGGGCTGACGATCCATCTGTTGGAGGACGGCCGCTACCGGGTGGCGGACGAGAGCCACGCGTTCCCCGGCTGGACGGCGGTCGAGATTCACGCGGCGCTGAACGAGCCTGCGCCGTCGGCGCGGACGAGCGCGGTGCTGGAGCGTGTGGGTGGAGCGCTGGGGGCGCGGGAAGGAACCGGACCGGACGACGACCCGCTGCTGCGCTCCCAACGGCGAGCGGGGTTCGAGCGCGGCCGCGCGCAGATGGTCCGCCAGATACTGTTGTCGCGAGGCATCGAGGTCTCTGAAGAGTTCCCCGCCGGCGCGGGTGGGGCATTCGCGACGGCGTCCGAGGCCGCACTCCTTTCGGCGGCGCTTGCCTGCACGGACCAGGAGGGCTTCCTTGCCGCGCTTGCACACACCGATCGGTGACCGGCGCCCGAGCGAGCATTCAGGTTAGACGGAGCCGCCCCGTCGTGATACGTGTTCCTCATGCGTTCCTACCTGGTATCGGATTGCTCCACCGTCACTTCGGCGTCTGCCGGTTGCGCACGGTGAGGGTGCCGCTGTGGTCGCTCAAGGTGAGGTCCTCCGCGGAAGCGACGCTGACGTCGCCGTCGATGCGGCGCAGGCGTTGCTCGCCGCCGGTGTCGGTGAAGAGCGGTCCGCGTGAATCTGACACCTCAATGGAGCCGGAGTCGGCGGTGATGCGTTTCGGGCCGTGCACGCGCTCCAGCACGATAAAGCCCGCGCGGGCCGTGATGTCGACGGTAGCGGCGACGTCGCTGAGATAGAGATCGCCAGCAGTCGTCGTGATCGTCACGTGTGGCGGCGTCACGTCGTGGACCCGCACGTCGCCGGCCGTGGTGGTGACCGCCAGCGCGGTGCGTTCGGGCACCTGCAGGAGCAGCAGCGGTCCCCACGTCACCGCGGACCGTGACAGCGGACGGCCATCGTATCGGACCGAGATGGAGGTATCGCCGTCGCTCCGCTCCACGGCGACGTGTCCGCCATGGAACCGGTGGAAGCGCGTGGACATGCGGCTGACCACGGTGACCGCGTCCAGCTCCGGAGCGCCGAGCACCTCGACCGTGAAGTGGGCGGCGTCGATGTCGATCGCCTCGACTCCGGAGAGCTCGATGCGCCGCTCGACCGGGGCGCCCTCCAGGAGCCCGCCGCCGGCGGCGAGCCGGGCTGCCAGCAGCAGCACCGCGACGGCCACGGATCGCCCGAGCCCCATGCTGCTATGGTAGATGACCGGTGGTAGACCGATGACCGAGTCGTTGCAGGCTCGCCTCTACGTGGCCACGAACGGCAACGATGCGTGGTCGGGCCGGCACCCGCAGCCGGCCGCGGACGGGACGGACGGCCCCTTCGCGACGCTATCGTGCCGGTGGCCTGGATCGACGAAGAGAGCCGGACCATCCGGCTCGCCCACGATGTCTGGGACGTGCGCACGCGGCCGACTGCGGCGCCAACGGCATCACGCTGATCGGTACCGCGGACCGTCACCCCGTGGACAATCGGGTGGCCGACAACGACATCCACCACTGCGGCGTGATCAACAAGTTCGTGGCCGGCGTGTTCCTGGGGCTGAGCGACGGCACCCCGGTGCAGCACAACGCCATCCACGACGTCCCGCACCACGCGATCAACCTGGGGCTTGCCCAGGATGAGCGCGGCAACCTGTCGGCCGGCAGCGTGACCAAGACCAGGGGCGTGTACCTGGACGACTTCACCAGCAACTGCTTCGTGCACGGGAACATCGTCTTCTCCGCCTCGGAAGCTTCCCTGCTCCTGGTGCTCGGCGTCAGGGCCGACGACCCGATCACCGATTCCGACCAGAACCTGTACTGCGTCGCAGGCGGCCGCTGGGCCGTCCACGACGAGCTGACGGACGGCCGCACCGCCGCAAAGCACCGGGCGCTGGCGGAGTGGCAGCAACGCGGCTTCGACCGGCACTCGGTGACCGGCGATCCGGACTTCGCGAAGCCGCAACGGGCCGACTACTCGCTGCTTCCGGACTCGCCCGCGCACGCGCTGAGCATCGTCGGCATCGACCAAGCCAGGATCGGCCCCCGCTCAGGCCGCGCGCGATGAAAGACGGCCGGGCCGACCTCACCGCGGCCGTCTCGCTGGCGAAGATCAACGGCAGCGCTCCGGCCCGGTACGCCGATCCTCTTGATCCCGCCAGGACCGCGCTGGTCATCGTCGACATGCAGGGGAGACCGGAGGAGTGGCGGCAGGAGCCGCTCCGCAACACCGCGGCGAACTGCCGGGGCCTGCTTTCGGCCTGCCCCCCCCGTTCGATCCCGGTCATCCACGTGGTGCTGGGCTGCTGGACCCGCCACGCCCGCGAGCTGTCGCGCGAGAAGAAGCGCTGGACGGCGCTGGTCCGAGACCGAGGCAGAAGGAGCCTGCGCCACATCGCCGACCATCCGGTGCTGCCGGGGCTGGAGCCGAATCACGGCGAGATCGTCCAGCAGAAGACGTCGGCCGGGGCGTTCGCGACCACGGGCCTGGCGGGCCTGCTGCACAACATGGACGTGCGCGATCTGGTGGTGTGCGGCCAGATCAGCCACGGATGCGCCGGGGGGACGGCCATCGAAGCGGCGGGCTGGGGCTACGTCGTGACCATGGCCGACGACGCCAGCGCCGCTCCCGGTGACCAGCCGGGACACCTCGCCTTTCTCAGGCTCTTCCAGCAGTTCGTGGGCAGGGTGTGGTCATCCGACGACGTGATCCGCCGGTTGAACGGAAACCCGACCGCGGATGCGCCTGCTCCGGCGCCGAAGGCCGACCTGACCCCGACCATCAGCCTGGCCGACATCACGGGCAACAAGCACGAGGTCTGGGACCACCGGCCCGCGCCCGATGCGACCTGCCTGCTCGTCGTCGACATGCAGGGGCCGCCGGAGCCGTGGGAGTGCGAGCCGTTCGCCTCCGTTCTGAGAAACTGCCGCCGCCTGCTGGAGGCAGCCCGCACGGCCGGCCTTCCCGTGTTCCACGTCCACAGCCGCGATCCGGAAACCGGCGGGCAGCCGGGTGCAGGACCGGTGCTTCCCGGTCTTGCTCCCGCCACCGGAGAGACCGTGTTGCAGCCGGCGGCAGGAGGCGCCTTTGCCACCACGGGCCTTGCCGGCCTCCTCCACACGATGGGCGTGCGGGACCTGATCCTCTGCGGTCAGCGCACGTACGACAGCCTGCTCAGAATCGGCAACGAGGCGGCCCACTGGGGATACGCGGTGACGGTGACCGAGGACGCCAGCGCGGCTCCCGCGAGCCGCGAGGCTCACCTGGTGGTGCTGCGCTTCTTCGATCAGGTGTGGGGACGCGTTCGCTCCACGGACGACGTGATTCGGGAGCTGACTCCCGGCCCGGTCAGTCGAGTCTGAAGAACGTGCCGTCGACCTGCCGGACGACGGCGTACTCCGGCACGGGCTCGCCGCCGTCGTGCGTGGTGATGTAGTAGGCGGTGAACAGCCGCCCGTCGTTCAGTTCCGTCAGGAGTTGATAGCCGCAGTCCCAGGTATAGGCGTCGCCCCGGATCACGAACTCCCGGCTCCACGTCTGCCCCAGGTCGTCGCTCAGCACGCCCAGGATGCCGCGCGGGCCGCCGATCGACCGCCTGGCGAACGTGACCACGATCCGTCCGCCGCGGGTCACCAGCGCACACGGGGATCGATACCGTGGATCGCCCCGATCCTGTGGCGCGTGCGGCGGATCGTCACCGCCGTCCAGGGGGCAATGCGTGGCGGGGCTCACGACGTAGCGCGGCTCCGTCCAGCTCATGCCGTCGTCTGCCGAGAACGCCACGCACGGCCAGTTCTCCGGCATGCGGTGCATGCAGGTCATCAGGCGTCCGTCCGGCAGCCGGTGGACGCCCATGTACGTGAAGCCGCAATCCGAGTCGGGGTCGACGCCCCGCGCCACCACGCTGACGTACTCCCATGAGATTCCGTTGTCGTAGCTGACGTAGAAGCAGGAGATGTTGCGGTGGTTGGTCGTACCGACGATGCCGAGGACCCCGTTGTCGAACGCGACGTGACCGAGGTTGGCGGCCAGAAATCCCGTGTCGGGCGAGATCGACGGCCCCTCGATGAGCGTCGGATGCCGCTCCCACGTGCGGCCCCGATCCCCGCTGCGCAGGCTGAAGCTGGGCATGTTGAAAAAGGGTCTCTTGCCGAGATGGAAGTTGCCCTCAGGAGCCAGTTGCGGGCGCATGGCTCCGCCCAACGGCCAGCGGAGGTGCTCCCCGGCGGGTGAGAAGTGCATGACCGCATCGGCCTGGGAGAGGTCGATCCGCTCACGCTGATCCGGCTCGCGGGGGCGCAGCCACTCCAGGAGCTCGTCCGTCGACCGCTCGTTGTTCCAGATCCACGCCTTCTCGCTCTCCGGCCACGTCTGGCCGCCGTCGAGGGACCGGTTGAGCATGATGCCCGACGTGGCCCCGGCGGGCAGATGGGAGAAGTCGTGCGCGCCGGCCGCAAGCCACTCCGCGTTCCGGTAGTCGACCGTCTTCACCCGGTGGGCGACGGCCAGCTCGCCGTCGCCGAAGTTCCAGATCCCGCCGCGGTTGACGTGCGCGGCGTAGCGGTTCGGGTCGTGAAAGATGCGGACGTGCCGGATGTCGCGCACCGCCACGTCGTACGCGCCGAGCCGCCGTTGGTCGATTGTCTCCATCGTCCCGCCTCAGACCATTCGCTTGAAGCCGGCTTCGCTCTCCGCGGACTGCAGGTATCCGGAGGCGTCCCCGTCATCGAGCGCCCGTTTCACGACCGGCAGCGCTTCGGTTGCCGCCGCCACCGTACGCTCCACGTCTTCGGTGGTGTGCGAATAGCAGATGTAGAACATGCCGTCGGCGCAGATGCCGCGCCGCAGCAATTCCTGTTCCCAGAGCGTGGAGATGGCCTTCGCGAACACCGGATCGTCGATGTCGAATCCGCAGAATGGGTGGCACGGCTTGCCCGGGAACCTGATCGGTACGCCGATCTCCCGGGCTGCTGCGCCGACGCCATCCACGATCGCCTGCCCGATCGACCAGAGGTGCTCGGTCACGGGATGGTCGCGGATGAAGGTCAGCGCCGCGACGCCGGCGGCAAGGCTGGTGGTGTCCCCCCAGAAGCAACTGCTGATGAAGCTGTCCTTGCAGGCCATCATCACATCGGCCCTGCCGGCCACGCACGTCAGCGGGAACCCGTTGCCCATCGCCTTTCCGAAGACGCCCATGTCCGGCGTGACGCCGAAGTACTCCTGTGCGCCGCCCCGGCTGTACCGGAACCCGGTCACGGTCTCGTCGAAGATCAAGACCACGCCGTACTCGTCCGCGATGTCCCGCACCTTGTGCAGGTAGCCGTTCTCGGGCTGGTACGTACGAGCCGGCTCCAGGATGATGCACGCCACCTCGTCCCGATTGGCGTCCAGCGCCGCCCTCAACGAATCGATGTCGTTGTACTCGAACGGGATGCTGGTGCCGGCGAGCGCGGCCGGCACCCCCAGCGGATCGATGCCCGGCCGCAGGTGGTCGTTCAGGGTTTCACTGTCGGACAGGTTGGCGGAGATGTACCAGTCGTGCCAGCCGTGGTATCCGCAGAACAGCACCTTGTCCCTGCGGCTGTAGCTGCGCGCGATGCGGATGGCGACGGCGCACGCCTCGCCCCCGCCGCGGGCATAGCGCACCATCTCCGCGCACGGCACCAGGTCGATGATCAGGCGCGCGAGATCCAGCTCCAGCGGGGAGCTGGTCGCGTAGAGCTGCCCGAGCGGCAGTTGGCGCTGCACGGCCTCGATGACCGGCGGGAAGGCGTGCCCGAGCATCACCGGGCCGGCGCCCAGGTTGTAGTCGATGGACTCGTTCCCGTCGACGTCCCAGAAGTGCCCGCCTTCCGCCCGTTCGACATAGGCCGGCCAGAAGCCGGAGGCGTGAAACTCGCTCCGCTTGCCATACAGATGCGTGCCGCCGGGCACCAGCTTCACGGCCGTCTCGTACAGGTGGGTCGACTCCCGTGTGCCCTTGAACTCGTACATGCTTCCTCCGATTGCAGGCACTATATCAAACCCGCCTGTGTTACTATGTAGACGGCAAGCTACAGGAGTAACAGGTGGCACTCAACATCAGGCACGCCGAGACCGAGCGACTGGCGAGCGAACTGGCGGAGATAACCGGTGAGACCAAGACCACGGCCGTCCGCGACGCGCTCCGCGACCGCCTGGAGCGGCTGCGAAGGGAGCGGTCCGGGCGGACCCTGGCTGCCGAGCTCAATGCGATCGGCCTGCACTGCGCGCGCCAACCGCTCCTGGACAGTCGGTCGCCTGACGAAATCCTCGGCTACGACGAAACCGGCCTGCCCTCGCCGCGATAATGGTCGTCGATACGTCGGCGCTCCTCGCCATCCTGCAGGACGAACCGGAACGGGAAGCCTGCGCAGAAGCCATCGCGTCGGCTCCATCTTGCTGCGCTTCGGCGGCGACGCTCGTGGAGGCGTCGATGGTGATGGAGTCGCGCTACGGTGCGGTCGGGATCCAGGATCTGGAACTGCTCATCGAGACCGCCCGTATCGAGATCGTTGCGGTCGACAGGCAGCAGGCGAACGTCGCACGGCGAGCGTTCCGTGACTTCGGTCGCGGTCGGCATCCGGCGGGACTCAACTACGGCGACTGTTTCTCCTATGCCCTCGCCCACGTGCGGGGCGAGCGGCTGCTGGCGAAGGGCGGCGACTTCACGAAGACGGACCTCCCCATGGTCCCGCTCCACGGAGCGTCCCCAGCGACGCCTTCCGGCGGATGAACCAACGCGACGGCCAAGACTCTCACTGAACTGCGGCTGACGGCAGGTCCATGCGGTCGTGGAGCACGCGAAGCTCACGCGCCAACCCGTCCAGGTGCTCACGCAGCGATTCAAGCGCCTCGAAGGTCCGATAGTCGCCGGCATCGAGTCTACGCATGGCATAGTATGCCAATGATCGCGATTTACCCAAGGATTGAGGGCTCAATGCCGTGACACGCTGCACCCACTCCTGGACCGACGACACGGCGACGATCGGCGTGGCGGGCATCGAGCGGCCGCTGCGCGTGCTGCACGTGACCGACTCCCACATCAGCGTTCCTGACGAGGAAGTCGATCAGCCCTACGTCCGCTACGGGGCGCGGATGGACGGGCTGTTCGCCGACTATCCCACGCTGCAGACGTTCGCGGCGCAGATGGAGCGGGCACGAGCCGAGACGCCCGACCTGATCGCACTCACCGGCGACCACGTGAACTATCCGTCGCCCACCGCGGTCGCCGCCGTCGAGCGGTTGGTCGTCACGACCGGCCGCGACAGCATGTTCACGTCCGGCAACCACGACTGGCGCTACGCCGGGCTGCCCGGGAGCGACGAAGATCTGCGCCGTGAGTGGCGCGAACGATCGCTGCTGCCGCTCTATCGCGGCCGGTCCCCGCACGCGAATTCGCTCGATCTGGGCGGCGTGCGCTTCGTCGCGATCGACAACAGCACGCGCCAGGTGGATGCGGAGCAACTCGCCTTCTTCGACCAAGCTCTCGCCGGCGGTCTGCCCGTGGTCCTGCTCACCCACATCCCGTTCCGCCTGCCCGGCGATACCGCCGCGCACTGCGCGCCGCCGCCATCGAGCGGCGATCCCATACCCCTGTGCGGGGATCCGGAGGCGGAGTCAGCCACGGACGAGTTCATCGGCCGGCTGCTGGCCGCGCGCAACCTGATCGCCGTGCTGTGCGGGCACATCCACGTGGCCGGCGCCTACCGGATCCACGAAGACGCCGTCCAGTACGTCACCGGTCCGTGCTTCCTGAACCAGTCCCGCATGGTCACGATCCGGCCGCAATAGCGGTCCGGTCGGATGTGCCGCGCGGGCGCTGACGGCTTGCGGGCAGGCTTCGCCGGTGATTGAATGACCCCAGCCCACACCAACCAGTAAGGAGGAGTGGAACCTTGAGAAACGTCACAGCACTGCTGGCGGCAGGACTCCTGACCCTCGTCGGAGGCCTAGCGATCGGCCAGCAATACCAGGAAGCGCCGTGGTTCGCGGAGATGGTGGCGCGCGGCGAGTTGCCGCCGGTCGCCGAACGGCTGCCGCTCGAACCGCGCCGCATCGGCCCGGACGACGAGTTCACTACCTACGAAACCGGCCGGTACTCCGACCGCTGGGTGGACGTCGTCGCCGGATCCGTCGAGGAGACGCAGGGCCTCACCGGCGAGGCGCGCGCGGGGCGCGAAGATGACGTCGGCAACATCTCGCCATGGAGCTTCAAGGGCTGGGAGGCCAACGCCGACAACACCGTCTGGACCTTCTACATGCGCGAAGGGCTCAAGTGGTCCGACGGCGTTCCCTATGACACGGAGGACATGCAGTTCTTCCTGGAGGACATCCAGCAGCGGGCCGAGTATTTCGCCGCGACCGGCTGGTCACGCCTGAACGGCATCGTCGACGGCATGCAGATCGATTACCTGGACGACTACACCTTCACCATCACGCTGCCGGAGGGCAACCGAAGCTACGACGGCGACCTGCTCGGCCAGTCGTCCGAGCGCTGGATCGGCGGCTATCCCAAGCACTACCTCGGGCAGTTCCACGAGGCGCATGCCGACGCCAGCGAGCTGGCCGCCAGGGTTTCCGCCGCCGGCGTGGAGAGCTGGTTGAACCTGCTCTATGACCGCAAGGACCACTACGGCTCGATCAACCCGGACGTCCCGGTGCTGATGCCCTTCGTGGTCGAGAACGGCGTCCCGGCCAACCCCGCCACCTGGACCCCGAACCCGTACTTCTTCGTGGTCGACGCGGAGGACAAGCAGCTCCCGTACACGCGGGGCCGGCGCAGCCTGCTGGTGCCCGATGCCGAGGCGCGCAAGCTTCGCGCCCTGGCCGGCGAGGTCACGATGATGCCCCTGCCGCTCGACGCGATCGAGCTGGCCAAGGCGGAGGCTGACCGCGGCAGGATCCAGATGCACGTCATCAAGATCGTACGCAACGACGGCCTGTCCTCCGGCATCACCGCCTTCAACATGAGCGCCGAGGACGAGTTCAAGCGCACCCTGTTCCGCGACCGCCGCTTCCGGCTGGCCTGGTCCTACTTCGTGCCGCGCCAGAAAATCGGCGACATCGTCTACCAGGGGCAGGTGGTGCCGCTGGCCACCGGCGGCGGCATCGTCAACGCGGAGCATCGCTGGTACACGCCGGTAATCCACGAGCATGACTGGCTGGACCGCGACCTGGACAAGGCCAACGCCCTGCTCGACGAATTGGGCCTGACCAATCGTGACGCCGACGGCTTCCGGCTCGGCCCGGACGGCAAGGCGATCACCTTCGCCATGACCGTGCACCCGGAGGAGGCCCAATGGATCCCGACGGCCAACATCATCCTGGAAGAGCTGCACCTGATCGGTCTGAAGGGCAACGTGCGCACCGTCGACTGGGGCGGCGCGCCGCAGATCCAGAAGGAAGGCTCCTGGGAGATCTGGGTGGCGCAGTCGTGCGACGTGCAGATCCACCGCTGGCCGGAGTCGATGCAGTGCGCGGCGCCGACCCACGAAGGGGGCTCGTTCCCCGGACAGCAGCCGACCTGGGCGATCGGCTGGCACGACTGGCTGGCCTCCGACGGCGCCAAGGGCGAGGAGCCGCCCGACCGCATCAAGGAGAACTACGCGATCTGGCAGGGTCTCAAGAGCGCCACCGGCGACGAGCTGGCGGCGCTGTACCGGGCGTGGCAGGAGAACGGCGCCTACGACCTGTGGGTGGTCGGCCACCACGCGTGGCCGCCCGAGCTGTGGATCCTGCAGCCCGGAGCGCACGGCATCAATCCGGCCACCGGCGACCGTCCCTGGCTGGGCATGTGGTTCGAATAGAGGACTCCGCTTGACGCGACCCGGAGAAGACCCGCCCCCAGGGCGGGTCTTCTCGTCTCTGCAGCTTTCAAGGCGAGGACTCAGCGGCCCGGACGGGCCGTCCCATGGCTGACGATCGACCGGTAGAGGGCGCCCGCCAGCGGGAACAGGACTACTACACCGCCACCCAGTGGCGGCTGATATGGCTGAAGTTCCGCAGCCACCGGTGGGCGGTCTGGGGGATGCTGGTCATCGGCTGGTTCTACTTCGTCGCCATCTTCGCCGGCTTCTTCGCCCTGAACGACCCGGTCGATCGCCGTCCCGACATGCAGTACCTGCCGCCCGAGTTGGGCGGCAAGCTGGGCGCGTTCCGGCTGTTCGACACGGAGGGTCGGTTCCGGCCGGTCGTCTACCGCGTGACCAGCAAGCTCAACTTCCAGACCTTCGAGCGCGATTTCTTCCCGGTGCCGGAGAGCGAGGCGCCGCTGCTGCTGTTCGCGCGGGGCGACCCGTACAAGCTGCTGTTCCTGATCGAGACCGACATTCACCTGCTCGGCACCGGCAGCGACGAAACGCGCTGGTTTCCGCTCGGCACCGACGGCTCGGGACGCTGCCTGTACTCGCGCATGGTGCACGGCGCCACGCTGTCGCTGTCGATCGGCATCCTGGCACTGATCATCACCTGGGTGCTGGGCATCGCCATCGGCGGCGTCTCCGGCTACTTTGGCGGGGCGGTCGACACGGTGATTCAGCGCATCATCGAGGTGCTGCTGGCATTTCCTACCATCCCGCTGTGGATGGCTTTGTCCGCTTCCCTGCCGCTGCACTGGTCCATCGTCCAGGTCTACTTCGCGATCACGCTGATCGTCTCGATCCTCGGCTGGACCGGCCTGGCGCGCCTGGTCCGCAGCCGCTTCCTGGCGCTGCGCGAGGAGGAGTTCACCCTGGCCGCCAAGCTGGACGGCGCCCCGACGCGCCGGCTGCTGTTCCGGCACATGCTGCCGTCCTTCTACAGCCACCTGATCGTGGAGGGCTCGAACCGCATCCCCGGCATGATCCTGGGGGAGACGGCGCTCAGCTTCCTGGGCCTGGGCCTGCGCGAGCCCGCAATAAGCTGGGGGGTGCTCCTGCAGGGGGCTCAGAACGTGCAGTCGATCGGCACCCGCCCGTGGCTGCTGCTGCCGGTGCTCCTGGTGATCGTGATCGTGGTGGCCTTCCAGTTCCTGGGCGACGGCCTGAGGGACGCCGCCGACCCCTACCGGTAGCAGGCCGACATGCTCTCCTTCATCGCGCGGCGCCTGCTGATCATGATCCCGACCCTGTGGCTGGTGTCGGTCGTGTCGTTCATCATCATCGAGCTGCCGCCGGGTGACATCGCCACCACCATCGTCGGCCGCATGCAGGCGGCCGGAGAGGAGCTGTCCGGCGACGAGATCAGGGCGATGACCGAGAACCTGCGCGTGTCCTACGGATACGGAGAGCCGCTGCCGGTCCGCTACGGGCGCTGGATCAGCCGTTTCGTCCGCGGCGACTTCGGCTTCTCCCTCACCTACCGCAAGCCGGTGCGCCAACTCATAGACGACCGCATCCCCATCACGGCGCTGATCTCGGTGCTGACCATTCTGTTGGCCTCGAGCCTCTCCTGGCCGGTGGGCGTGGGCGCGGCGATCCGGCAGTACTCGCTGTTCGACAACCTGTTCAGCTTCGTCGCCTTCTTCCTGATGGCGGTGCCCAACTTCCTGTTCGCGCTCGTCCTGATCTTCCTCGCGTTCCGGTGGTTCGCGTTCGTGCCCGGTGGGCTGTTCTCCATGGAATACCTGGATCAGCCGTTCAGCTTCGCCAAGTTCCTGGACTTCCTGGCGCACATCTGGGTGCCGCTGGTGGTGCTGGGCGCCGAGGCGCTGGGAGGCGAGATCAGGGTGATCCGCGCCAACGTGCTGGACCAGCTCCGCATGCCGTTCGTGACCACCGCCCGCGCCAAGGGCGTCCCGGAGACGCGCCTGCTGGTCAAGTATCCGATCCGCATGGCAGCCAACCCGTGGATCGCCGGCATAAGCTGGCGGCTGCCGGCGGTCTTCTCGGGCGAGGTCCTGGTGGCGCAGGTGGTGGGCATCCCGACCATCGGTCCGCTGATGCTGGAAGGGCTGCTCAAGCAGGACATGTTCCTGGCCGGCTCGGTGGTGATGATCCTGGCCGCCCTGACGGTGGTCGGTACCCTGATCTCCGACCTGCTGCTGGCCATGCTGGACCCACGCATTCGATTCCAGCGGTGAGGCGGCGCGCGACCGGGGCGGCGCTGGCGCTGCTGCTGGTCACCACGTCCGCCACCGGCGAGCCGCCCCCCTTCGCGACCTGTCCGAGAGACCGGAGCCTGTGCCCGGAGGCCACCGGACTGATTCATCTGCACGCGCCGCTGTCCTGGAGCCGCACGGCCATGTCCGGCGGCGGCGCCGTCCTCGACTTCGACGGAGACGGTGACCAGGACCTGTTCATGGTCACCAGCGGCGGCGCCCCCGACCGGCTGTACCGCAACGACGGGGACGGCACCTTCACCGACGTGGCCAGGGCCGCGGGCGTGGCGCGCGTACATCGCGGCCAGGGCGCGGCGGCCGCCGACGTCGACGGAGACGGCGATCCCGACCTGTTCGTGACCAGCCGCGGGCCGGCGGGTGAGCCGCGGCCCGGATTCCACCTGCTGTACCGCAACGACGGCCCGACCGGTAGAGGGGGAGTGGTCCGCTTCACGGAGATCGGCCGCCCGGCCGGCGTCGCCGTCACCTCGGCCGGAGTCGAGTCGGGCATGGGCGGTTCGTTCGGCGACTACGACCTGGACGGCGACCTGGACCTGTTCGTGGCCGCCTGGTCGGGCGAGGTGGACGGCAACACGCTGTTCCGCAACGACGGCGTCGTCGACGGCGTGCCGCGCTTCACCGACGTGACGCATGCTGCGGGCGTCGCCGGCCCGGGGGTGCGCGCGTTCACGCCGATCTTCGTGGACGCGAACGGCGACCGTTACCCGGAGCTGCTGCTGGCCGCCGACTTCGGCACCAGCCGCTACTACGTGAACCGCGGCGACGGCACCTTCGTGGAGCGGACCGCGCCGCCCGGCGCCGGACTGGACGAGAACGGAATGGGCGCCACCGCCGGCGACTTCGACGGCGACGGCAGCCTGGACTGGTACGTCACCTCCATCCACACGGCGCACCCGCCGGCCAAGTCGGGCGGGACCGGGAACAAGCTCTACCTCAACCGGGGCGACGGCTCGTTCGCGGAGATCGCCACCGACGCCAAGGTCAAGCGCGGCGGCTGGGGCTGGGGGGCGGTCGCGATCGACCATGACCTGGACGGCCGGCTGGACATCGCCGCCACCGGCGGCTGGAACGAGGCGAACGGTGAGGGCTTTCCGGAGTGGGCGGACCAGCGCAGCGTGCTGTTCGGGAACATGGAGCGACGGCTCGATCCCGACCTGCCGCTGTTCGCCGACCGCACCGGGCCGGCCGGCTTCGCGCACCGCGGCCAGGGCCGCGGCATGGTGCACGTGGACTATGACGACGACGGCGACCAGGACATCGTCATCTTCAACAACGAGGGCCGGCCGGCGCTGCTGCGCAACGACGCCATTCACCCCGGCCATCCGGCCGCCGGCGGCTGGCTCCGCGTGTTCCTGGACACCACGGGCGATCCCGCCGTGGCGCCGGACGGCTTCGGGGCACGGGTCGTCGTCACCAGCGGAGATGTCGAGCAGGTGCGTGCCATGTTCGGCGGCGCCGGCTACCTGACCAGCTCGGAGCGCTCCGCGCACTTCGGCCTGGGCGCCGGCCACGCCGCCGGTGCTCCCGTCGACGAGCTCCGCGTCGAGTGGCCGGACGGCCTGGTGTCGCGGTTCCCGCAGGTCCCGTCCGGCGCCACCTACACGGTACAGCGTACCGCTGCGCAGATCCGGTTGCTCCGGCGCTGAATCCGGACGGTCCGGCATGTCCCTTGCCATCGGGACACCTCCCCCGGTTAACTCTGATGCCAACGTGATCCCCGATTTCACCGCCGACCGAATCGGCCCCGCCAACCAGCCGTGACGACCTACCGGGCGGCCGTCATCGGATGCGGGCGAATGGGTGGATTCATCGACAGTGAAGTCGCCGGGACTCCCGGATTCGTGCCTCCGTATTCCCACGGTGGCGGTTTTCTGGCGTGCGACCGGACCGATCTGGTAGCGTGCTCGGACTTCCGTCGTGACCTCATGGAAGCGTTCGGGACCAGGTATTCGGTGGATCGGAAGCGACAGTACACCGACTACAAGGAGATGATCGCCCGAGAAGAGCTCGACATGGTAAGTGTCGCCACCCACGTCGAGCACCACGCCGACATCGTGATCCACGCCGCCGAGAACGGGGTGAAGGCGATCTATTGCGAGAAAGGCATGGCCGCTTCCCTGGGCGAAGCCAACGCCATGGCTCGTGCCTGCCGGCTCAACGGTGTGGTGTTCAACTTGGGCGCGCAGCGTCGCTTCCACCCCGGCTTCTGGAGGATGCGGGAGATCATCGGCGGCGGCGAGCTGGGGGCTCTCCAGAACCTGGTGATGACCTACGCTTCCGGCTTGTTCGACCACGGCTGCCATACGATAGACTTGGCCCAATATCTGAACGGCGACGCGCCGGCGCTGTGGGTTCAGGGCAGCGATCAGCGGTCGGTGCCGCCTCGCGAGGGCGACGTCTATCGGGAGGACCCCGGCGGTAGCGGTATCGTTTTCTTCGCAAACGGCGTCACCCTCTATCTGTTGAACACCAACGGCTACGAGTATCAGGCCCACTGCGAAGGCGGCATGATGGGTACCTACAACGACACGGGAGCTTGGGTCATGCGTACAGGCAAGGCTCGCGACCGGCAGCCCCGGCAGTTTCCCTCGTCGCCGCGCCAGAGCCCCACGTCGAACCTGATACTCGACCTCGTGCGAGCGCTCGACAGCGGCGATCCGCCCCTCGGCGGGGTGGAGACGGCGCGTCACGGCGTCGAGATCGCGGTGGCGATCCTGGAGTCACATCTCCACGGGGGCAAACGGATCGAGCTGCCCCTCGAGGACAGCTCCGTGCGCCTGCATCGAATCAGCCGGGATGCCTGGCAGAGTGGGCACCGGTGGCGCGAGCCAAAGCTCGCTGAATAGCGCTTCCCTGCCAGACTCGCGGACGGGCGGTTTCGAGAACGATCGATGGATCGCGACAGGATCGTGAGAACCGCGATCGTCGGACTTCGCCACGATCACGTCGGCAGCTTTGGCCTACAGAATCCGGGGTACCTCCACACCCTGCAGCCGCACCGCTTCAACCCGGTTGCCCGCGACCTGAGGCGGCTCATCGAGCGGGGAGTCCTGGGAAGGCCGCTCGATCTGGAAGTCCGTCTGATCACCGGACAGGTACGGTCCGGGGTCCGCGACCCGTCGAGTTTCCTGTATAGCAGAGAAGCTGAAGGTGGCGGCGTGCTGCACATGCTGGGCGGGCACTACATCGATGTGATGCGCTTCCTCATGGGAGACGAGGTGAAGGCCGTGCAGGCGATGGTGGGACGACCGGTCGGGCACATCGAAGAGCCCCTCGAAGACGTGATAACCGCCGCGCTCGAGTTTCACAACGGCGCGATGGGCACCATCCACGCGGGCTACCTGCAGAGCACGACCCGACCCTATGACAGCAGCATGGTGTTTCGCGGACTGGACGGTGAGGCCACCTGGACACCCATAGGCTCACCCCGACTGGAGGTCAGGAGTTCCTCTGCAGAATGGAGCGACGCTCCAGACAGGACGTTCGAGTACGCGCTGGCCCCCAGCCCACCGGGATATACCCGCGGCGGCCTGTGGATGTTCAACTGGATCCAGGACTTCATTCGCGGTGTGCAAATCGGAACGGAGCCGCAGATCACGGTCGAGGACGCCCTGCGCGTGCTGCAGGTCATCGATGCCTGCTATGCGTCCGCGCGAACCGGACAGCGCGTGGAAGTGCCCCGAGACCTGCCGGCGTGAACACCAGGAACGAGGCGAACGGCGCCGGCGAGTTGGAGTGGCGGACGGCCTGGTCTCCCGCTTCGCGGCCGTTCCGTCCGGCGCCACCTACACGGTGAGCCGCACTCCCGAGCAGATCGTCCTGATCCGTCGGTGAGCCCGAGCTACGTCGGTTTCGTGGAGCACGAGACTCCAGTACGCTGCGATGAAGGGAGAATACAGATGAACGAAGAGATCAGCCGTCACTACCGGACGCACGGGTATGCCATCGTCCGGGGCGTCTACGACCAGGAGCGAGTCGCACGACTACTCGCCATCTGCAATCGCGTGCTGGAGCAGTGGCGGCGTGCTCCTCAGACCGACAACCCGCCGGTCGGGCCGCTTTCGAACTACATGCGCCACCTCAACCATCCCGAGTACCACCGGGAGTCCCCCGGCGATCTGGCGTACCTGCTTGACTCCGTTGCCGAGCCGAGGTTGATCGAAGCCGTCGAGGCTGCGCTCGGAGAGGAGTTCCTGTTCTCCGCGACGAGTCTGTACTTCAACCCGACGGGAGTGAGCGAAGACGGCTTCTGGCACAAGGACAGCCTCGGCGAGTGGCCGGATCCGCGCGACAAGAAGACCGGCATCGGCGTGTCGGTCCAGATCGCGCTCGTTCCCAGTGACGACTTCGAGCTCGTGCCGGGGTCGCACGGCCGCGATTACACTGACGCCGAGCGCCGTATCTGCGTGGATGACGACCGCGCCCACAACCGCTCCAACGAGATGCCGAACGCGGCGAAAATGGTGCTCTCCCCGGGAGACGCGGTGTTGTTCAACGCCCTCGTCGTGCATCGCGGGCGCTATCACGCCGACAAGCTGCGGCGCACCTTCATGGTCGTGTACCGCAAGACCCGAACGGCTCGTGAGGACCTCTCCCGGCGCGGCCTGCACCAGTACACCGACCAGCCGTGGTTCCTGCTCCCGGGCTATCTGGACGGCGTCAGGCCGGGGACGGAGGCGTTTTTCCACCGCTATGTCGACGTCTATGCCGATAGCTGGCGCTCGCGTCTGAGCGAAATGAACAAATACCTGTGGTTGGCGGCCGCGCTGCAGCAAGCGGGCGATGCGAACCCCTTCTTTTCCGCCCCGACCTCGTAGTCAGCTCTCGGGGCTCGGACGGGCACGCTTCCCACGCTTGTTTCCGTTGATCTTGAGAGCACGTCTCGTTACACTGTAACAAAGCTACGGCGAGGGATGGAGACATGCCGGTCATACGCATTTCAGAGCACACGATGGAGCGGCTCAAGAAGTGGGCGGAGCCGCTAACCGATACAGCGGACTCGGCCCTGAGCAAGGCTCTGGACGCCGCGGACGTCAGTCCGTCGTCCTCTGCGGCCGCGATCACGGCAGAACCCGATCGACGGCGGACGGGGAATTTCATCGATCATCTCCTGACGATGCCCGAGGCAGGAGACGATACCGACTTCGACCAGCCGCGCTCCGAACCGCGCGTCGTGGAATGGTGAAGTACCTCGTCGATACCAATGTGATCTCCGAGCTCCGCAAGCGCCATCGTGCGAGCCCGCAGGTCCGCGCCTGGTTCAAGGAGCGCACGCCTCAGGAACTCTTCCTGAGCGTTCTGACGTTGGGAGAACTGCGACGCGGCACCGAACGCATCGCGCGTCGCGACCCGGCTTCGGCCGTCGCCCTGCGCTCATGGCTCGATAGCACCCGCACTCGGTTCAGGGATCGCATCGTCGACGTGGATGCCGAGGTAGCCGATCGGTGGGGACGGCTCGGCATACCCGATCCTGTCCCGGACATCGACGGCCTTCTCGGCGCCACCGCGCTCGTGCACGGAATGACCGTTGTGACGCGCAACGTGCACCATATCTTCCGAACCGGAGCGCTATGTCTGAATCCGTTCGAGCCCGCAGGCGATCCTGAGCCGACGGACCACACCGAGCAGCCGCGTTCCCGATAGGGGCTCTTCAGTGGCTGGCGTCGACGGTCACCTCGCCCATCGCGTCGCCTGCCTCCCGTGCGGCATCGGCGCGGTCCAGGATGACGGCGCCGTCGCCGGCCAGCCGGCGCTGCAGCCCCCGCACGTCCAGCTCTCGCGCGGCAACGTCCTGTCGCGCCGCCAGAGCCGCGGCGGTGCCGGCTGCCTGTCCCATCGCCATGCAGGTGACGGTGACTCGGCTGGAGGCGAGCGCGGCCTGCTCGGCGCCGTGGCAGCGCCCGGCCACCCAGACGTTGTCGAGCTCCTGCGGGACCAGCGTGGCGTAGCCGATGTCATAGGGGCGCACCGGCAGGTGCGGGTGGTAGCCGGAGGAGCCGGCCGGATGGCGGTCCAGCCACCAGCCGCCCAGGCAGACCGCGTCGTCGCGCGGCTCGGCCGCGGCGATCGCGTCCGCGCGCAGTGGATCGTCGCAGCGGATGCGGCGCGACTCGCGCACCCCCACCGCCGGTCCGGTGCTCACCAGGTAGGCGTCGCGAAACGCCGGCAACCGTTCCTTGAACAGCTCGAACATCGTCCGCACGTCGCGGCGCCCCTGCATCTCCGCCGCGGTCAGGTCGTCGGGGTCGACCGGATTGCCCGCCAGGCGGGTGGCGTTGAAGTAGATGTCGTCGTCTTCGACGCGGCCCATCCACGGGCCGCCGTAGAGGCCGATGCGGCCGGCAGCGTGCGCCTCGGCCAGCACCGTTCCGCACGCGTCGCGCAACTCGGCGTCGGCCCGCAGCCGACCCACGCGGAAGTGCAGGCTCATGGGCTGCGGCGCCGACGCATCCAGTTCGAACGGCGCGCGGGCGAACGCCACCACGTCGGCGTCGCCGGAGGTGTCCACCACCGCGCGCGGGCGCACTACCTGCAGCCCCGCCTTGTTGGCGATCACCACGCCGGTGACCCGCGCCCCGTCCCGGACCACGTCGGCCACCGTGGTGTGGTACAGCACGCGCGCGCCGGCCTCCGTGAGCAGCCGGTCGGCCGCCAGCTTGAAGCGCTCCAGGTCGAAGCGGATCGCGTGCCGGTCGGCGACCGTCCGATTGTGGCCAAGCTCGGTGTTGAAGCGGAACCGCGTGGCGGCCACCTGCCTCGGATCGTCGAGCGGCACGTCCGCGCGCGCCGCCGCCCGCACCAGGTCGAGCACGACCCCGCCCACGATCGGCAGGCCGGAGCGCAGGTCGACGAAGCCGTCCAGCGAAGGTCCGACCACGTTGGTCACGTACCCGCCGCAGTAGCCGGCACGTTCGACCAGCAGCGTGCTGGCTCCCGAGCGCGCGGCGGCGATGGCCGCCGCGGTGCCGGCGCAGCCGCCGCCGACCACCAGCACCTCCGGCCGCGCGACCACCGGCAGACTGCGATGCAGGATCACACCGGCAACCAGCGGTAGCCGCGAATCTCCAGCGGCTGCATCTGCGCGACAGCGATCGTTCCCGTGCTCGCCCCCGCCGGCACCGGCCGCATCATGCCGTCCCCGGCAAGGTCCTGGCGCAGCTCGGTCACCTGCCCGGTCGCCGTCACGCCCAGCTCATCGAGGTCGATGCGGAGCTCCCCGGCGAGCGGGCGCTCGCTCAGGTTGGCGCCGGTGAGCAGCAGGGTGCCGTCCGCCAGGTGGTAGAGCGCGAAGTGCAGACCCGGCGGGGAGTCCAGGATCTTCCTGCCATACGCCAGCGGGACGTACAGCGTGGCGGCAGCCAGGTCGGCGCTCGACAGGAGCTGCCAGAGCGGCACCATGAACTGGTTGCGCTCGTCCTCGGGGTCGAGCGGATAGCGGCTGCCAAGGACGATCTGCGGGCCGGTTCCGAACGCGGCCTCGTAGGCGGTCGCCTTCGGGCCCCGCGTCACCGGGTGCGTGTTCGTCCATGCCAGCGCCCCGCAGGCCGAGTGCGCGCCGTAGTAGACGTGCTGCTCGGGGCTTTGCAGGAAGGTGGTGCCCGCGCTCTCGCCGGTCAGCATCGCGTCGAAGTAGCCGAGCGCGAACCCGGAGTACTCCTTGTGCTGGCAGCCCGGGTGGCCGATCAGGAAGCCGTCCCGGCCGACAAGCTGGCGGAGCTTGCGCGTGTACAGGAAGTGCGTGAAGGCATGCGCGCGGCGCGTGCTGTTCTGCCGGTGCTGGAGCTTCTCCCCGTACACGGGGACCGAGGCAGGCAGATAGCGGTGCGGCTGGTAGAGAAACGAAGACCAGTCCACGTACACGCCGTCGAAGTCGCGGGTCAGGAAGTCCGTGAACCATCGCGTGTCCCGGTCGAGCGCGTAATACTCCAGGCCGCGCAGGTACAAGCCCACCCGGATGCCGGCGCCATGCGCCCGCGCGACCACCCGCCGCATCTCCATGCGGTCGGCCACCACGTAGTTCCCTTCCCAGCCCGCGCCCTCGCCGCCGGCATCCATCCAGCCGGTGTGCAGGAGCAGCACGTCAGCGCCCTTGGCCGCCATGGCGTCGATGTCCCGGTCGCGCGGATACCACGCCTTCTCGCCCATGCGGCCGTGCCCGACCCCGTCGTTCTGCCACGTATAGACCCGCGCGCCGATCAGGCTGTTCTGCGCCTCCCGCCGCCCGCGCTCGTTGTTGCGCGGTCCGGCGAGCGACAGTCCCCACCGGTTGGCGTAGGCGTACGGCGCCGCGACCTGCAGCGGCTTGCCGCGGTAGAGGTGCCAGCGATAGGCGAGCGAGTCACCCTCGCGCCCGCCGAACGTGTGCGCGAACGCCGCGGGATGCCCGGTCCCGAACGGCCTGCCCTCCTCCAACACGAAGCCGGCCCGGTTGGTGAACGCCGCGTGCTCCCGCACCGACCACGCCACGTCCAGGTACGGATGGAAGGTCCCTGCCTCGTCCGCGGTCCGGTCGGCCGGCAGGTAGAGGACCGGACGCTCCACCTCCACGCCCGGGTCCGGGACCGGGCGGTCGTAACCCCAGCGGTACTTGCCCAGGGTGGCGAGCGCTCCCGCGAGGCGCAGCGCCAGCGAGGCCCTGGTGATCAGCAGCGACTCGCCGGGCCTGACCCAGAGGTGCAGGTCGCAGAACAGCACGCCGCAATCGAACACCCGGATCGACTGCTCGACGTCGACCGGCGTCGAGCCGTCCTCGAAAACGAGCCGGCCGCGCACGGTGAAGCACACCTCGTCCGGCTCCTCCTTCGACACGGCGGTCTCGGCTCCGTCCAGCCGCGGCAGCGTGGCGCCGCGCCGTTCGTCCACCAGCTCGTATGCCACCAGGGCGCCGTCCGCGGGTCCCACGGCGACCGGCTCGCGGCCGTCGTCGACTGCCGCCGCGGCCGGCAATCCGTCACGGAACCGGATCTCGAAGCTGCCGCCGTCCACGGCGAGCTCGCCGTCCCGCCGTACGACCCGGAGCGCGCCGCGCAGTCCCCGCGGCGAACCGGTGGAACTCATCGGTGCCCCTCCACGACTTCCAGGTGCAGCGCCCGCCTGCGCCTGCGCACGCCCAGCGCGCACGCGCCCGGCTCGTCGAGGCGAACGGGCGCCGCTTCCACCGGCAGCGGATAGCGGACGGGCGGGCCCTCGCGGCCGCTCACGCACAGCCACCGTCCGGAGAGCTCGATCGCGACGACGGCGGAATCGGCGGCGACCCTGCCTGCCCGGGCATCGGGCCGGCGCTTCGCCGCCTCGACCAGCTCGTACCACAGGTCGTCCGCGCCGTCCGCCGACCAGCCGGCGCGCGCGTGCACGACCTCCAGCACGAACCGGTAGCCGGTGATGCCACGGCAGGCGTTGTACACCGGATACACCTTGCCGTGGCGGTCCTCCATGCCGACCGCCTGCTCGATCATGCCCAGCAGCGCGCGGTCCAGGGCCGGCTCATTGCGCTCCGGCGGGATCGTGCCGCGCGCCGCCGCCCGCAGGCGGAAGTAGCATTCGGCGATCCATCGCCACAGCCGTGCCGTGTCGTGCAGCAGCGCGAACCGTCGCCGGAGCTGCCGCATGCGCGGCCCCGGCAGCACGTCCGCCGCGCGCTCGACCTCCCGGCACGCGGCGGCCGCCAGGTCCACGGCGCGGTCCTTCTCCTCGAGCACCTCCCGGATCGTCTTCTCCGCGGGGTCGAGCAGCTCGGCGGTGAGCCACTCGATCGCGGGCTCCCCCGGATTGAAGCGGCGCAGGAAGTTGTCGTCGATCTCCCACGTGATCTGCTCCAGTTCCGCGACCTGGTCAAGCTGGCTGAGCGCGTGCAGCCCCTTCACGTAGTAGATGCCCTGCGTGATGGTGCGGGTGCTCAAGAGGGGCGCCGCCAGCAGATCGGGCGCCCGCTCCCCGTACCGCGCTCCCGCCCACTCGCCCCACAGGGCATCCGTATCGGCCGCGGGATCCCACAGCAGCCGGCTGAACAGGTGCACGTTGAAGTCGTTCTCGGTGTCGAAGGTGAGCACCGGCGCGCCGGCGGTGAAGAACGCCGCGTGCGAGTTCTGCAGGTGGTAGTCCACCCGGCCGACACAGCCGGCCGCGCCCTGGCTGCGCGCATACGCGATACGGTCGCGGTAGAAGTCGCCGAGCAGCGCCGGCACGTAGCCGAAGCCGTTGCACTCCGGCGTCAGGGTGAACTCCACGATCTGCGGGACGGCCGGAAACATCCCGATCAGCGGGTTGTGCGGGTAGTCCACGCCGCGAAAGTCCGCCGGCGTGTACTTGGTCATCACCACGGCGTCCGTGAGGCGTCCGGCGGCGGCGATCATGTCGCCCTGCCGCTCCCGTTCCAGGGCGTAGGTCCTGGCCTCGAACACCCTGCCCAGCCGCGCGCACACCCGCTGGAAGGCGTCGAACACCCGGCTCAGCTTGTCGGCCACCGACGCCGTCCGGCACGCGCTGCAGCGGCAGCCCTCGTCGCGCAGGATGTTGTACCCGCGCAGCGTCTCCTCGAACGTCAGGTTGACGCCGTCCACCTCCGGCACCAGCCGGAAGAACTCCTCCAGCTTGCAGGCGATGAAGTCGTCCCAGAACGGCTGGGAGAAGCACACCGGGAACCCCGTGCCGCCGCACTCGGGATAGCTCGCCTCGATGTCATCCGGGAACACCAGCTCGTGGTCCCAGACGAGCAGCTCCAGTCCGTGCGCGTGCGCCCGCGCGGCGATGCGCCGCAGCATGTCGCGGCGCTCGCGCAACGCCGGCGTGTCGGTCCTGCCCAGACGGGGGAGGAAGCGATAGGGGATCAGCCAGTCGATGTCCATGCCCTCCCCCGGCCGCCCCGGAAGCTGCAACCGGTTGATGCCGTAGAACGGCGCCCGGTCGATCACCCGGTTGACGGCCGCTTCCAGCTCCGACAGCGGCCGGTCGAACGCACCGCCGGCCGGCAGGTTGAACCCGCCCTGCAGCATCAGCGTGCTCCACTCGCGGATGGCGAGCTGCGGCGCCGTCCGCACCCGCAACGCGTCCGGCAGGGCGCGGCGCCTGCGGATCTCCTCCACGAGGCGGCAGACCCCGTACAGCACGCCGCGGGAGGTGGGCGAGTTGACCTCGATCGTGGACCCGGTCGCGGCATCCGATGCGGCGACCTCGTATCCCTCCCGCGCCGGGTCCGGCACGAGCTGGCGCGCACGCGCCCCGTCGCCGTCGCCGTCGCCGGACACCCGGCAGTGGATGACGGCCTGCGCCGCGGCGCCGCGTCCCGTCCTGAGCGTGCAGCCGATCTCGCGCAGGCACTCGCGCAGGTACCCGCCGGCCGTCCGGCGGATCGCGGAGTCGACGCCGTCGAATACGGCCGCCACCGCGGCGTTCACGGCGCCCTCACGCCGCCCACGGCTCCCTCACTCCTCCTGGATCGTCGTGTCCTGCACGCGCAGCACCGGCTTGTCCGCGGTGCCGTGGTACTCGTAGAGCCCGAACGAGTAGAGGGACGCGCCGGTCATGTCGAACCGGACTCTGATCGGCCGCGAGTAGACGTTAAGTACCGCGACGTCGCTCACGCCCTTCCAACTCACCCGCGCGTGCAGATGGTCGCCGGTGATGACGTCGGCGTGCGCGGCGTCCAGCGGCAGCTTCTCGCGCGCGACGATGCACGCGCCGTGCTGGTCGAGGATGCTGACGCGCAGCTCGCCTCCCTTCCGCACTGCCGCGTTCACGAACAGCGACAGCGTGCCGTCCAGCGGAAAGGTGTCCCGCGCCGGGCAGCGGAACGGCTTGGTGACCACCGTTCCCCGGTGATCGCCGGCGTCGAGCGACACGAAGCCGTCCTTGCGCAGGTAGGCCGCTCCGTCCACCCGGGGGGAGACGATCTGCATGTTGTGGGTCTCGCGAGTGGCGGAATAGGCGAGGCGGAGCCGCTCGCCGTCGAATACCGGGAACCCGCACCAGATCATGCCGCCCTCCGGCCCGCCCTCGGGGCCCAGCGGCAGGAACGGCTCGCGGAACGAACGGAAGAACCGGTAGCCGTCGCGGCTGGTGGCGAGCTGCGGGAAGCAGAGGCCGGACTCGGTGCGGTAGAGGTGCACGACCGCCACGTAGATGCCGGCGTAGATGCCGGCCTCGACGTTGTAGACCTGCGTGTCCTCCGGATCGTCCGCGTCCTCGGTCAGCACTCGTACCGGCGGCGTCCAGTGCAGGCCGAAGTCCGGGCTCTCGCCGCGCCCCATCGTGCGGCCGTGCGGGTAGTTGCTGCCCATCCGCACCATGTCCACCAGGCACCCCTTGCGGTAGTCCCAGAACAGCGAGTGGCACTCGCCGGGGCCGTCGTTCAGCCGCGGCCAGACGAGCTGCCAGGGGCCCCAGTCGGCGCCGTCGTAGCTCACCGCCCGGTGCAAGCCGTAGCCTCCTTCGCCCTTGGCCTCCCAGCAGAAGCGCACGTGGATCGGCCGGCGGGTCGGGGTGCGCGGGTCGTACAGGCCGGGGATGTCCTCGGGGGAGAAGGTCCAGGCCGGCGGATCGCTCGCGCGGCCCGACTCGTCGGTGTGCTGCAGCGCCGGGAAGGAGTAGTGGCCGAGCTCCCGCGGGGTGACCACGCCTCCGGGCTCGGCCGGCGTCGAACGCACCTCTGCGGCCTGCTCCGGCGGCACCTTCTCCGGCTGATGCAGCACCGGCGTGATGCCGCTCATGGTGTCGATCAGGTGATCGTCCACGAAGAGCTGCGGGCACTCCGGCTTGATGTCCAGCCGCTCTCTATCTCCATACATGTTCACTGCCTCCTTCGGTACGTACAACACGAGAATCGCGAACAGCTCCGGCTCATCCTGCCTCCCCGGCGTCCTCAACGGTCCAGCCGATCCAGCCACCGGCACAGAACATCGGCCGACAGCTCGGACACGTCCGGCCCGGGGGTGTGGCGGTCGCCCGCCTGCATGGTTCCGTACAGGCGCCCCGCGAAGCCCAGGCCGCCGCGGCGGGCGCCCATGAGCAGCAGCGGCCGCGGCGCCAGGGCCGCCGCCAGGTCGGGGATGTCGAATCCTGAAAGCGCCCCGGGCAGGAACGCGATCTCCGCGCAGTCCGGTACGCGGCACGCCTTGTCGTCCAGGAACTCCCGGAACGACGCCAGCAGCGTGCAGGCCGCGGCGCCGCCGGCGCGCTCGTCGAGCAGCGCCGCGAACAGGGCGGCGATGCCGGCATGGCCGTCCGTGCCCACGTAGAACAGCCGGTCGGGGTCGATGCCGTCGCAGGCCCGCAGCACCTCGGCGGCGCGCAGCAGGTCGGCCGCCTTCATCGCCAGCGGATACCGTCCGGCGTAGACGGCCGAGGTGCCGCGCTCGACGCGGTTGCAGCGCGCGTGCACGGCCAGCACCGCCCACCCGCTCCCCAGCACCGGCTCCAGCCACGCCGCGTCCGGACCGGTGGACCGCTGGTTGAGGTACACGAGGGCCGGCGCGGGCGCGGCTGATGCCTCACCGGCCGCGGGCAGCCGGAGATCCGCCGAGATCCGCATCGGCGGCTCCGTGTCGAACCACAAGCGCTCCGCGGCCGATCCGAAAACAGCGTCGCCGGCGGCACGGTCGCCGGGAGCAGGGTCGCTCGCGACGCACACCACGTCGGCACAGTCGCGGCTCGGGGACCCGATCTTCAGGACGCCGCGCAGCGCGTCGCGCACCGCCGCGGCGTAGCTCCGCGCCCGGTCGGAAGACGCCAGCGCGTCCCGGCGGCGCCGCTCCAGCGCGCCGGCCTGCCGCTCGACGATGGCCGTGCGCAGGCTCCACACCGACTCCGCATCCGCGAAGTCGGTGTCCACCAGCCCCGACGCCGTCACCTGCAGGTCCCGCTCGTCCAGGACCTCGACCGGCGGATCGTCCAGGCCGGCCGCCTCGTTGTCGAGCCATCGGTTCAACCACCGGTACACGTTGCGCCGCATCGCGCGGTTGACCTCGTGGCCGGCGTCCGGCGCGTCGCAGGCGATCCGGTCCTCCGCGCCGAACGCCTCCCACACGCCCTTCACGTCCCGGTAGACGCGCTGCCCGCTGCCAACCGGGAACCCCGGGTCGTGCGCGCCGTTCTGGATCACGAATCCGCGCGGCGCGATGCACGCGACCAGGTCCGCGGTGGTGCATCCGTGCTCCCGGATGCCGTCGTCGAAGGTGCCGTCCGGATCGTAGCTGCTCCACAGCAGGCACTCCATCTGCACCACCGAGCCCATGGCCACCGCCCCCGTGACGCGCCGGTCGCAGGCCGCGAGCAGCATGGTCTGCACGCCGCCGCCGGAGATGCCGGTCACCGCGATGCGGGTGCCGTCCACCTCGGGACGAGCCTGCAGGTAGTCGATGGCCCGCATCCCGTCGTGGATGAAGTACCCGGGATTGAGGTCGCGCGGCAGGAAGCCCTGGATGCCCTGGCACTCGTGGTTGTTGCCGGGCGCGTAGTACGGCCCGCGCTCCCCCTGACCGACCGGGTCGATGTTGAGCACCGCATAGCCCTTGCGCGCCAGGCACTGGCAGATGACCTGGTACGGCTCGTTCGCCTTGCCGTTCGGCGAGTGACCGGGCACGTAGAGGACGGCCGGCAGCGGCGCGGCGGCCTGGTCCGGCAGATACAGGTTGGCCGTCACGTAGAGTCCCGGCCGGCTCTGGAACCAGAGGCGTTCGATGGCGAAGCCCGCATGCCGCGTGACGCGGGTCGTCCGGCTCAGGAGCTCGCCCCGTTCCGGCATCGGTCCGACGGTCCGCTCGAAATTGGCGCGCACCCGCTCCTGGTAGCGCCGCGCGTCGTCGGCGGAGCGCAGCGCAGCGCGAATCTGCCGGTTCGCGGCCAGCCCGGACCGGTACCCCTCGCTTATGCCCCACCGCCAGTCGGTCGCTGTGGTCGCGGTCGGGCGCAGCTCCACGTGGTCGAACAGGAACAGCGGGCAGTACCCCGGCTCCATGGGCTGGTGGACCCATACCGTGTGCTCGCTGGCCGCCAGCTCGGCGCGCATCACCATGCACCAGTGGCCTGATTGCGCCCGCGCGGCCGCGGTGCCGGCCGGGGACCGCCGGCCGGTGAGGATGGCGGGGCTGTTGGGATCCCCCTCGGAGAGCGTCCGGTACGTCTGGTACTCGACCCACGGTCCGTCATCGACGCGCACCCGGACCAGCGAGTAGATCGACGGCCAGTACCCGGTCTGCCGCAGGTAGACGTCGTACGAGCCCTCCTCGCATCGAAACGGGTAGGCGAGCGTCCGGAACCCGTCCGCGGCATGCCGCCAGTGGCCGATGCGCATGGCGCCGGGGGCGTGTGCAAGTCGTCGCATGCAAAATGGGCGATGGTCCCCTGCGCAGCGGACCATCGCCCGAGGTCAACGCGTAGCCGTGGCCGCCTCTACCGCCACGGATACCGGTCGCCGACGATGTCGATGAAGCGGTCGGCCTGCTTCTGGCGTACGGCGATGATGTGGTCGATGCCGAGCTCCTTCACGGTCGCCACGAACTCGTCCCACTTGTCCATGCTCTGCTCGCCGATCATGAACTTGGCGACGTTCTCATCGACGTAGGTCTGGATGTCGGGCATGTAGCGGGAGACCACGGAGATGTCCTCCAGGTCCGTCTGCAGCCCCTCGGTGAACGGAATGTCCACGCGGTGGAACGGCCGCGCCGCGCGCATCGGCGCGAAGCGGTCGGACGACCACTGCGCCTCCCAACTGTCGTAGGAGTGACCGCGCAGGAAGTTGCGGCGGCCGCCCATGGCGCTGAACGCCTGCCCGGTGCTGAGGCCGTCGGGATTGTTGATGAGCTTGTCGGCCCAGGTCCGCTTTCCGTCTTCGCCCCACACCCAGGTCTCGCCCTCGATTCCCCACAGGTTGTTGACGCCGCCCTCGGGGCTGCGCGCCGTGTCGTAGATGATGATCGCGGCCACCGGGTCGGCGTCGCGCGAGATCGAGGTCGGGATGTCCACGCCGGGTGCCAGCTCCATGAACTGATCCCCATGCGGCCCGATCAGGACCGGCAGGCTGATCAGCTCCGCGCCCGGAGCCGGGTCGTACGTCTCATTGTAGGACGCGGCGGTGCCCATGTAGCCGATGGTGGCGCCGGCCAGGTTGCTGTTCATGCGCGCGACGAACTTCTCCGTATTCATCTGCATGAAGTCCGGGTCCAGGACGCCCTCGGTATAGAGGTCCTGCATCATCTGCAGGTACTCCTTGGCCCGCGGCGAGATCCAGGCGTAGGAGACCACGCCGTCGCTGTCGGCCTGGAAGCCGCCGGACCGCCAGAGCTGCAGGCCGTACCAGGCGCCCATGGTCAGGTGCTGCGAGCGGTTCACGCTGATCAGCAGCTCGTTCTGCTCCCCGTCGCCGTTGACGTCGTTGGCGCGGAAGGCGCGCACCGCCTCCAGCAGGTCCATCGACGTGGTGGGGGGCTCCAGGCCGAGCTTGTCCAGCCAGTCCTTGCGGATGTTCACGCCGCCGCCGTTGATGTACTGCGGCGGGCTGACCATGGCGTAGCCGTACATCTTGCCGTCGGGCGTCATCGGGACCGCCTTGAGGATCGGACGCTGCGCCATCTCCGCCCGCATGTTCGGCGCGTGCTCCTCGATCAGCGGCAGCAGGTCTACCAGGACGCCGGCCTCGCCCCACTTCTGGTGATCCTGCACGTTCCAGATGAACCAGGGCAGATCGGAGCCGGAGGCCAGCACGATCTCCTTCTGCTCGTCGTAGTTCGCCCAGGTGTAGGTGATGAAATCGAAGACGATCGGGTACCCCAACCGGTGCTCGGCCATCTCGCGGTACGCCTCGATGATCGCCAGGCCGTTCGAGTACGGCGCCGGCGCGTAGTAGTTCTCCACCGTCATGATGGAGACCTCGACCGGGTCGGGCATCGCCGCCTGATCCTCGGTGCCGGCGGCATGGCCAAACGCTGCCAAGATGACCAGCAGCGCACAGATCCAACGCGTTTTCATGGATCGCTCCTCGTGCTATTCGCACTGTCGACGTGTTGCTGAAATTGCGGATTCGATCGGCTCCGTACCTCCTTCTTCACATGATGGCGGTGTCGATCACGCCTTCAGGGCGCCGATCATCGCGCCCTTGACGAAGTACTTCTGCAGGAACGGATAAAGGCAGATGATGGGCAGGATGGACACGATGATCAAGGCGTACTTGAGCTGCTCGTAGATCGCCGACGTGTTGACGTGCCGCACCCACTCGTCCACGGAGTCGATAAGCGCCGGGTCGTTCATGATCACCACCCGCCGCAGATACACCTGCAGCGGATGCAGGTCCTGCTTGGTGATGAACAGGATGGCGTTGAAGAACGCCTGCCAGTGACCGACGGCGTAGAACAGCACCAGCGTCGCCAGCGCCGCCTTCGACAGCGGCAGGGCGATGCGGACCAGCACGGTTGCCGGCCCTGCGCCGTCGACGATCGCGGCGTCTTCCAGCTCGTCGGGCAGAGACCGGAAGAAGGTGCGCAGGATGATGATGTACAGGAACGAGACCGCGGTCGGCAGCACCAGCGCCCAGCGGCTGTTGAACAGGCCGATCTCCTTCACCAGCCGGTAGAACGGGATCAGGCCGCCCGACACATAGACGGTCAGCACCATCATGGTGATGAGGAAGTTCTTGCCGAGCAGCTCGCGGCGGGACAGCGGGTACGCGGCCAGGATCGTCAGGGTGATGTTGACGGCGGTGCCGACCACGACGTACCAGAACGTGTTGTAGTAGGAACGCCACATGCCGGGGTTGTCCAGGACGATCTCGTAGGCCTTGACCGACAGGCCGGCCGGCACGATCCACACCTTCCCCCTGAATGCCTCCTCCGCGTCGCTGATGGAGACCGACAGCACGTAGAGAAACGGATACAGCGCCACCGCCACGGCGACCAGGCAGATCAGGAGGATGACACCGTCGAACGCCAGGTCGGAGCCGCGCCGGGAGGCTACCACAGCGAAATCTCCGTGATGCGCCTGCTGACGCGGTTGAAGACGACCAGGAAGACGAGGTTGATCGTCGAGTTGAACAGGCCGACCGCGGTCGCGAAGCTCACGTCGGCCTGCAGCACGCCCCGGCGGTACACGTAGGTCTGGATGACGTCCGCGACCTCGTAGGTGGCCGGGTTGTACATGAGGATGATCCGCTCGAACCCCACGGCCAGGATGCTGCCCATCCTCAGGATGAGCAGGATCATGATCGTCGGCAGGATGCCCGGCAGGTCGATGTGCCACATCCGCTGCAGGCGCGAGGCGCCGTCGACGGTGGCCGATTCGTACAGCTCCGGGTTGATGCCGGTCAGCGCCGCCAGGTAGATGATCGACCCCCAGCCGAAGCTCTGCCAGATCTCCGAGCCCACGAACAGCGGCCGGAACCAGCGCGCGCTGTTGAAGAAATGGATCGGCGAGCCCCCGAACGCCTCGATGAATCGATTGACCACGCCGTTCACGGGCGACAGGAAGTTGACCATCATGCCGACCACGATCACGGTCGATATGAAGTGCGGCAGGTACGACGCCGACTGCACGAACCGCTTGTAGTACGGCCGCCGAATGCCGTTCAGCGCGAGCGCGAACAGGATCGGAATCGGGAAGCCGAACAGGATGGAATAGAAGCTCAGCACGAACGTGTTTCGGAGCAGCCGCCAGAAGAATATCGAGCGGAAGAACAGCTCGAAGTTGGCGAACCAGATCCACTTGCCGGCCAGATATCCCTTGCCGGGCGCCACCTCCTTGAAGGCGATCAGCGCACCGTACATCGGCACGTAGTGGAAGATGACGAAGAAGGCGACCACCGGGACCAGCATGAGCAGGTAGACGCGGTCGCGCCGGAACCGTTTCGCCAGGGACGTGCCCCGCTCTGCGAACGTCGGCTTCGCGGGCGACTGTTCGGCCGTGCGCAGCATCCAGCGCGACTCCCTGTACCGAGTGGTAAGAGATGAGCCTGTCCCGTGGGCCGGCCGTCGGTCAACCGCGTCCGACTTGCGGCCCACGCGGCCGATCCGCCACACTCCCGGCGCCCTCCATGAACCTGATCAGCGCCTTCGCGGACGAGATCGACGACGATCCGGACGTCCAGATCCGGGAGCTCGAACGGAACGGCGTGGGCAACATCGAGCTCCGCGGCGCCTGGGGCAGGAACGTGCTGGCGCTCCGCGCCGGCGAGGTCCGCGACATCAAGCGGCGGGCGACCGACCACGGGATCGGCTTCTCCGCGGTCGGCTCGCCGCTCGGCAAGTTCCCGCTCACCGGCGACTTCCAGGAGCAGCTCGACGGCCTGCGCCGCGCCCTGGAGTACGCGCAGATCCTGGAAGCGCCCTACATCCGTGTCTTCTCCTTCTATCCGCCCGCAGGCTCCGGCGCGACGGCGCACCGCACCCAGGTGCTCGACTGGCTCGCGCGCCTGGTCGAGGTGGCGGCGGCGACGCCCATTCGGCTGGCGCACGAAAACGAACGGAACATCTACGGCGAGACCGGCGACCGGGTGCTGGACCTGCTCACGTCGATCGACTCGCCTTCGCTCGTCTGCGCCTTCGA
>JAPOQV010000006.1 GCA_026710565.1 Spirochaetaceae bacterium
CGGGCGCCTCCCAGGGCGATGACCGGAGTCACGGCGCCGCCACCGGGACCGCCGCGCCGGTGCGGCGCGACGCAGCGATCGCCTCGGTCACCCTGCTCACCGCATGCTCGTGATCCGCGCCGCTGTGTGCCCCGCCGGCGAAGGCGCGCAACATGCCGAGCTCCGCGTCGCCGCGCAGCGGCATGCCCCGCAGCCCGCTCCGGTCGTAGAGGAGCTGGACGTTGCGGTGGTCGTCGGCGTGCGCGGCGCCGTCGGCGCCGATGACGGTGAGCGACTCGTACGGCCCGCCGGGAGAGGTGGCCAGGTCGAGCAGCGCCATGCCGCCGCCGGCGAAGCCCAGGTGCGCCAGCAGGCACGCTTCGTCGCCCATGGCATGGACCAGCTCCGCTCCGCTTACGGCGATCCGCAGCACGGTGTCGACGGGATCGCGCACGGCGGCGTCCACGTCCCTGTCTCCCGGTTCGCCCACGCGCCAGGCGTGCAGCCGGATCAGCCCGGTCCGGCCCAGCTCGCCCGCCTCCGCCGCGGCGCAGACCGCGGCCACCTCCGGGCGCCACCGCTGCCGGTAGGCCAGCAGGAGCCGGCCCGCGCCGTCCTCCGCGTCGCGCATCAGCGCATCGTGCGCGGCGGTTTCGGCTGCCAACGGCGCGGCGGCCAGCACCGCCATCCCGGCGCGCAGGTAGCCGCTCACCCGCTCCGCCCGGCCCTCGAGCGGACCGCCGAGCACAACGCCGTCGACCCGTGCCGGATCGGCCGCGTGCGGCCGATCGACCAGCTCCACCGTCCCCTGCGCCGCGGCGCGGCGCGCCGCGTCCGGCGGTTCGCCGTCGAGGAAGGCGATGCGGAACGGGCCGTCTGCGCTCACCGCGGATCGCGGACCGCGGTATCCGCGATGCCCGGTCCCCCGCCCGACAGCGCCGCCAGCTCCAGTTCGATCAGCCGCCGCGTCGCCGCCTCGCCATACAAGCGGCAGTGCTCCAGCAGACGGGCGAGCTGCACGCGGTCCTCCAGGTGGCGCAGCACCGGATACGAGCGGCGCAACGCCGGAAACAGCCGATTGGCGTTCAGTCGCAGACTGGGAGCGCGGGTGCCGGTGCGGTGGTCTCCGCCGGCGGGCGCCAGCCGCCGGTACTCCCGGTCGAGCTCGGCAACGAAGCCGCCGCCGGCACAGCGCCGCACCACCTCCGACTGGATCAGATCGCGCATGCGGTCCAGGTTGGTGCCGGATCGCACGTCCACGCCGATGCCCAGCGTCACCAGCGGCACGCCGTCCGCGGTGAATCCTGACAGCGTATCGGTCTGGATGCCCGGCTCGATCGGCAGCGGCGTGGAGCGAGGATGCACGCGCAGCGACTGCAGGCGCTCGATGCGCTGCTCCAGGGTGGCGATCGAAGCCTGCAGGCCGGCGTCTCCCGGGCTCGAGTCGAGCGCATCCCGGTACGCCGGCAGCACCTCCTCCGCAAGGTAGTGGACGGCCTGCGGCAGCGGCACGGTCATGCGCGGCGCTCGCCGGACCTCCTCCTCGCCTTCCTCCAGGCCGTAGGGCGGCTCCGCCTGGTTCTCCCGCGCCAGCGCCGGCAGCAGCATGTTGACCAGGGAGCGCAGCGGCTCCGGCAGCTTCTCGGTCCGGAACAGCGGACGATAGGTATCGTCGCGGTGCGCGTGCTTGCCGACCGCCGACGCCACGATGCGCGCCAGCTTGCGGCAGCGCTCGGCGTCGGCGACGCGGTCCTCCAGGAGGACTCCGCCGCCGGCCACCAGGAAGCGCTCGAGCTGCTCCTGCGCCGCGTCGTACGCGTCCGAGCCGCGGATCAACTCGGACTGGTCGTCGGACAGCGACAGCCCGCGCAGGTCGTCCAGCGCCTGCAGCGCCGCCAGCGCCTTGGCGCGGGCCAGCTCCGCGTCGCGCCCGTCCTCGACCGCGAGGGTGGCCAGACTCAGGCGCACCGTGGCGAGCTCGAGCACGGTCCGGTAGTCGCGCAGACCGGCGAACCGCTGGTCGTCGAACCGCACCTCGGCATCGAGACGCTCCTCGATCTCGGCCAGCCGGTCCAGCTCGCGGCGGTAGCTGTCGGGAACGCGCTGAAGATCGGACGCCATGTGATCCTGCCTGCCCGATTCTGCGGCGGCCGGACCCGCGGCGTCCACAACGATCCGGTGTTCCGCTATGCTGGCCGGCATGAGCAAGGCGTTCATTGCGTCAGCATCGATTGCCGTTCTGCTGCTCTGTGCGACGTGCGCCATGGGAGACATGGAGACCGGGGTCCGTTACCGGGTGACATTCAACGCCACCTGGAGCGCGGAGACCCATCCGACCAATTTCCCAGGCAATCCCCATTTCTCCGGCCTGGTGGGCGCGACACACCACGGCGACGTGCGCATCTGGGAGACAGGCGAAGTCGCCTCCGACGGTATCGAGCTGATGGCGGAGACCGGCGGAAAGAGCGAACTTCTGCATGAGATCGAGCATCTCATCGAGGACGGAGAGGCGTACGCCGAGCTCTCCGGCAACGGGCTGTCGACCTCCCCGGCGGCGGTGAGCCTGGTGTTCGACGCCGTATCCACACACCCGTTCGTGACGCTGGTCAGCATGCTGGCGCCCAGCCCCGACTGGTTCGTCGGCGTGTCGGCGCTGCCGCTGATGGAGAACGGAGCTTGGCTGGAGCGGGTGGAGGTGCAACTCCGCCTCTACGACGCGGGCACCGACGGCGAACCCCTCGTGGGGACCTTCGTCTTCGAGCTGCTCTGAACGAGCCTGGAATGAGCGTCCTGGCACGGATACGGGCGATGCTGGACGAGGCCGGGGTCGAGTACCGTCACGTCCACCACGAGCCGGTGCGTACCTCCGAGCAGGCGGCACAGGTGCGCGGCGAGCCGCTGTCGATCGGCGGCAAGGCGCTGGTGGTCAAGATCGGCGACGGGTTCCGGCTGTTCGTGCTGAGCGCGTCACTCCGGCTGGACTCGACCGCCGTGCGCGCCCGGTTCGGCACGCGCCGCATCCGCTTCGCCAGCGCGCCGGAACTGTTGGAGCTCACCGGGCTGGTTCCCGGCAGCGTGCCGCCGTTCGGGGAGCCGATCCTGCCGCTGCCGCTGAACGTGGACCCTTCGGTGCTGGCCAACGACCGCATCGCCTTCAACGCCGGAGCGCTGACCGACTCCATCATCATGCCGACCGCCGACTACCGCGCCCTGGCCGGTGGCGAGGTCTTCCCGTTCGCGGAGGCCGGCTGATGCGCGCCGTGGCATTCACCGCGCTGCTTGCAGCTCTGGTTGCGCCCGCCGCCGTCGCCGAGCCGGCCGTGGTCGCGGAGCGCGTCGAGTCGGAGCAGGCGACGTTCCGCGTGGTGCGTGTCGCCACCGGCCTGGCCAATCCCTGGTCGATCGCCTTCCTGCCGGACGGCGGCGCGCTGGTCAGCGAGCGGCCGGGCGCGCTGCTGCGCCTGGATGTCGAGACCGGCGCCGTGCGGAACCTGGACGGCGTGCCGCGGGTCGCCGCGGTCGGCCAGGGCGGCCTGCTGGACGTGGAGTTGCATCCCCGGTTCGCGGACAACCGCCTCGTCTATCTCTCCTACGCCGCCGGACGAAGCGGAAGCTACGCGACCAGCATCGCCCGCGGACGCCTCACCGACTCCGGGCTGGAAGACGTCGAGGTGCTGTTCACGATGAACCGTCCGTCGGGTGCCCGCCTGCATTTCGGCTCGCGCCTGTCGTTCGGCGCCGACGGCATGCTGTACGCGACCTTCGGCGAGCGGGGAGACCGTCACCGCGCGCAGGATCCGGCCGACCACGCCGGCACCATCATCCGCCTTCGCGACGACGGCTCGGTGCCGGACGACAACCCGTTTGTCTCCGGCGGCGGCGCCCCGGAGGTGTACTCCTTCGGGCACCGCAACCCGCAGGGGATGGCCGCCCCCCCGGTGACCGGCCGCGTCTGGTCGCACGAGCACGGGCCGCAGGGCGGCGACGAGATCAACGTGATCGAGGCCGGCGTGAATTACGGCTGGCCGGTCATCACCTACGGCAGGGAGTACCGCAGCGGCGCGCCGATCGGGACCGGCACGGCGGCGCCGGGCATGGCGCAACCCGTGCTGCACTGGACCCCTTCGATCGCCCCGTCCGGCATGACCTTCTATGACGGCGACCGGTTCCCCGGCTGGCGTGGCGACCTGTTCGCCGGCGCCCTGGCCGGCCAGCACCTGCGCCGCGTGCAGCTTGACGGAGAGCGGGCGGTCGCCGAGGAGGTGCTGCTGCAACGCCGCGTGGGGCGCGTTCGCGACGTCAAGCAGGGACCGGACGGGATGCTGTGGCTGCTGGAGGACGCGCGCAACGCCTCGATCTACCGTTTGGAGCCTGTACCATGACGACCTATCGAGCGGCCCTGATCGGCTGCGGGCGCATCGGCGCCTTCATCGACAACGAGGTCGCAGACCCGTACCCCTACTCGCACGCCGCGGCGTACGAGGCGTGCGAGCGCACCACCCTGGTGGCCATGGCCGATCAGCGCGCCGACGTGATGGCCCGCGCCGGCGAGCGCTACGGCGTGCCGGCCGCGCACCAGTACACGGACTACCGGGAGATGCTCGCCGCCTGCCGGCCCGACATCGTCAGCGTGGCCACTCAGCCCGAGCAGCGCGCGGAGATCGTCATCCACGCCGCCGGGCACGGCGCACGCGCCATCTACGCGGAGAAGGCGATGGCCGCCTCGCTGGCGGAGGCCGACGCGATGGTGCAGGCGGTGGAGGGCAACGGCGTCGCCTTCAACATGGGCAGCAACCGGCGCTGGCACCCCGGCTTCCGGGTCCTGCGATCGCTGATCGCCGAGGAGCGCTACGGCGCGCTGCGCTCGCTCACCGTCCACTGCGGCCACGGGATCTTCAACATGGGCAGTCACGCGATCGACCTGGTGCTGATGCTGAACGGCGACGCGCCGGTGAGCTGGGTGCAGTTCCACCTGTCGGAGGGAGCGGACGGGATCGAGGGCGACACGCTGCGCGCCGATCCCGGCGGCGGCGGCCGCCTGCAGTTCGCCGACGGCGTGCCGGCGTTCCTGCTCGACAGCGGCCGCCCATTCGAAGCCGAGGTCGTGTGCGAGCGCGGCATCGTCACCACCGTCGGCAGCGAGTGGCAGGGGCGCGAAGAGAGCGGCGCCGACCTGCGCGGCCGGCCGGTGCTGGGGCCCGGCACCTACCCGCCGTTCGAGCCCGGCAGCCCCGCCGTCCACCTGGTCATGGACCTGGTGCAGGCGCTGGACACCGGCGCCCCGACCCGCGGCGGGGTACGCATCGCGCAGCGGAACACCGAGCTGATCTTCGCCTGCCTGCAGTCCCACCTGCGCGACGGAGCCCGCACGCCGCTGCCGCTGGCGGGCAGCGAGCTGCGCCTGCAGCGCGAGGTAACCCCCCGCGAGCCGAGATACCATCCTCGGTAGCCTTTCCGTGCCGTGAGGAGACCGTCACGTGCCTGAGCTGGGCTTCCTCAAGGATCTGGTCATCGTGCTCGGGGCCGCCGTGGTGGTGGTGGCACTGTTGCGCCGCATCGGCGTTCCGTCGATCGCCGGGTTCATCCTGACCGGCGTGCTGGCCGGGCCGACCGGACTGGGCCTGGTGGACGACACCCATCAGGTCGAGCTGCTGGCCGAGGTCGGCGTCGTCCTGCTGCTGTTCGGCATCGGCCTGGAGCTGGCGGTCGACCGCCTTCGCCGCCTGTGGAAGGCGGTGCTCCTGGGCGGCGGCATTCAGGTGGCGGTGACGCTGGCGTGCACGGCCGTCCTGGCCCGGGCGTTCGGGCTGGCGCCCGGGACGGCCGTGTTCCTGGGGTGCGTGATCGCCGTCTCCAGCACGGCCGTAGTCCTGCGTGCGCTGTCGGCGCGCGGTGAGCTGGATGCCCCGCACGGCCGCCTTGCGGTCGGGATACTGGTGTTCCAGGACCTATGCGTGGTGCCGATGATCCTGGCCATCCCCCTGCTGGCCGGAGGCGACAGCTCCCCGCGGGAGATCCTGCTCGCGCTCGGGACCGCGGTCGCCGTCCTCGTCGGCGTGCTGGTGGCGGCCAGCTTCCTGGTGCCGCGGCTGCTGGCGTTCGTCGCCAAGACGCGGGAGCGCGAGCTGTTCATCCTCACCGTCTTCCTGGTGTGCTTCGGCACGACGTGGGCGCTGTCGCTGGCCGGCATCTCGCTGGCGCTCGGCGCGTTCCTGGCCGGACTGATCGTCGCCGGCAGCGAGTTCCGTCACCAGGCGATGGCGGACCTGATCCCTGCGCGCGACATCCTGGCCAGCCTGTTCTTCGTGTCCGTCGGCATGCTGCTGGACGTCTCCAGCATGGCCGCGGAGCTCCTGAGGACGGCAGGGCTGCTCGGCGCGATCCTGTTCGGCAAGTTCGCGATCATCCTCGGGACCGCGCTCGTCCTCCGCCTCCCGCTGCGGGTGGGCATCCTGTCGGCAGCCGCGCTGTGCCAGGTCGGGGAATTCTCGTTCGTGCTGTTGAACGTCGCGGCGGGGACCGGGCTGCTGGGCCATCCGCTGTCCCTGCACCTGATGATGGCGATCATCCTGTCGATGCTGCTGACCCCGCTGGTCATGGCCTTCGGCCCCCACCTGGCCGGCGGCGCGGCGCGCATCCCGTGGCTGAACCGGCTCCTGCGCGCGGAGCCTCCCGGCATCGAGGAGGACGAGCCGCACGCCGACCACGTGATCGTCGCCGGCTACGGACTCGCGGGACGCGAGGTCTGCCGCGCCGTCAGGGCCTCCGGCTTCGATTACCTGGCCGTGGACACGAACCCGGACAACGTGCGCGCGGCACGGGCCGTCGGCGACCGGGCCGTGCTCGGCGACGTGACGCAGCGGGAGGTGCTGGACGAGCTCGGCTGCAAGGACGCGCGGCTGGTGGTGCTGACCGTCAACGACGCCCGCGCCACCGAGCTCGCGGTCCGGCGGATCCGGGCGATCGCTCCCGACGTCGCCATCATCGCGCGCGCCCCGTACGAGCTGGACCGGGCCTCGCTGCACCACGCCGGCGCGACCGTGATCGTCACCGCGGAAGCGACGGCCAGCGCCTCGATCGTCAGCCGCTCCCTCGCCGCGCTCGGATCGGCAGCCCCGCCCGAGTAGCCCCAGGCTTCCTGGCCTCAGTGGGTGCGCGCTCCGCGCCTCGCCACGCTATCCGTCCCTCTTGGTTCGCAACTCCTTCAGCACGTCTGCCACGCGCGGGTCGAAGACTTCCTTGAACTTGGGAAGCAGGTCGAGCATCCAGGCTCTGGTCTCGTCCAGTTTCTCCGGCGGATCATCGATCGATCCATCTCTCGTTACGTTGATGCTGGAGAACGAATGGTTGGGGTGCCTGTACCAGCGCCATTTCTGGGCAAGTCCGAGCGGGATGCTCGCTTCGATCGCTTCTTTGTCCCGCTCCAACTCGTCGAATATCCGCTTGGTCAGATCGTGTTCTTCCGCACCTATGTGCAGGGTTACCCAGGCATCATTTTCGCCTTCGAGGGCCACTGCATACCCTGTGCCCGGATTGCGACGGGAGGGAAATCGACGGCCGCTGCTGGCGAAGTGGTTGATTGCCTTGTCGGCAAATCCGGCGCCACACAGTTCAGCGATGAGTGGTTGAAAGAACGCATGGAACTGCTGGCTGCGCGGGGAAATGGTAGCCCCGGGTGGCTGCGTGATGGCCGTGTTCCAGCAGTGTGGAGTCACCACTGGCAGGAGACGCGGCTCCGGCGACCCGCTGCCGGTTCTCTGGAGCATCACCTTGACGCCGTAGAACCGGAGCCCTTCGTGCGTCCACCTGTTGAGCCAGTGCAGGGCTTCGGCGTGTTCGTAGCGAAACTCGGGCGCAACCCACACCGCGAGTCGCGCGTCCAGCCCGGCCGCGTAGGTGAGCAGTTGGGTCAGGTGCGTGTGGTCCGTCCACTCCAACTGGTTCTCGATCGCCACTCTTTCGCCGGTGTCGACCTCTTCGGCAAGAATGTCGCAGAAGAAGGGACCGACCGGTTTTTCAACCTGGACCAGTTGCAGCTTCACTTCCAGCGCCGCGCTCAGCATACCCAGGTTCCGGGCCAGCCATGGAGTGAAATGCCAAGCCTCGTTCTGCCATCTGCTGCGTACGTCCAGATAATCTGTGCCTTCTTCCGGTGTGGTCATGCGGGCTTCTCCTCCCGTCTGCCGGTGTCTCCGCGCTCGAGCACGAAGTCGCGGCGGTCGTGGTACAGCAGCGCACGATTGAGCACATAGTCGTCCGCCTCAAGATCGATCTCCGGGCAGTCCGTCATCGTCCAATACTTGTGGCCGCCCAGGAACAGGTACTTCCGCTTCTGGTGGAAGAACCAGCACTCGACGCCCTCTCCCTGCGCGATACGGACGCAGAACGCCGCCAATAGTTTCTCTTGACGGTCTCTCTTGACCATCACGTACTCGTGCGGCCAAGTATCCCGATAGGTAACCGCCTCACGCCACGGGGCGCGGCGTATCAACTCCATGATTCCTGGAAGGCCGAGCGAGTCTCTGATCGGTTCCGTTGTACGCATCGAGAAGAGTATGCCGCACTCTCTACGGTGCTCCAAAGCGTACCCGGCGTGTATGGATGCGCCCGACACGCGTGTCTCCTATGATGGTCGGTCATGAGTTGGAGAGTGACCGAGCGGATGACGATCTACCACGAAGAGGGCTTCTACGCCCTCTCGCCCACCGTGAACCGGACGCCCAACGGCGACCTGCTGATGACCTTCCAGCGCGCCACCCACATCGGCATGGCCAATCACCACCATCCGCTGTTCAACGTGCAGGCGTGCCGTTCCAGCGACGAGGGCCATACCTGGAGCGACGCGTACCTGGTCACCATCGACCCGCTGGGCGGCGTGATGGACCGGGGCTGCCACACGCTGCCGGACGGCAGCATCTTCCTGCACTGCTCGTGCACGGAGCTGGTGCCGGCCGAGGGGTCGGAGGCGCACGGCCTGCACTGGACCGTGCGCTACGGGATGCCGTTCTGGGTCCGGTCCACCGACGACGGCTACACCTGGACCAACCCGGTCCGCTTCCCGCCGCTCCCGGACGCCATCAACGGCCATCCGGCCCAGCACACCGGCGTGAGCCGCAGCGGGCTGCTGGTGATGCCGGACGGACGCCTGTTCCTGCCGAGCAAGGCCACCGACGTCACCGACGAGTTCCGCTACCACGGGATGTTGCGCATCTCCCACGACATGGGCGAGACCTGGGAGTACGGCGGCCGCATCTGCGAGGACGACGTCGCTCACTTCAGCGAGCCGACTATCCATCGCACCCCCTCCGGCCGCATCCTGGTGCTGTACCGGTGCCACACCGGGGCCCTGGGGCCGGAGATCGTCCGCCGGCAGGGTCTGACCGGACCGCACGTCACCGATCCCAGCTTCGAGGGCCGCGTGCTGGTGCTGGTGTACTCCGATGACGACGGGCGCACATGGTCGAAGTGGCGTCCGACGATGGTCCACGGCAGCCCCGGCCACATGCTCGGGTTGCGCGACGGGCGCATCTTCCTCACCGTCGGCACGCGCTGGGCCGGTCAGCGCGGCTGCTCGGCGCGCATCCTGGATCCGGAGGGTGAGAACATCGACACCGCGCCGGAGATCATCATCCGCGACGACGCGATCAGCCCGGACTGCGGCTACCCCTACTCGGTGGAGCTCGACGACGGCCGCGTGCTGGTCGTCTACTGGCACCACTTCGACGATGATCTGCGCGGCATCGAAGGCGCGATCCTCGAAGAGATGTAGTCGGGTGCCGGGATGCTGACGATCGAAAGCACGGAGACCATCCATTCCGACGGCAGACACAACGCCTTCACCAGCATGGCGCGGTGGCGCGGCCGGTACTACGTCGCCTTCCGATCCGCCGGCGCCCACGCGGCGACGTGGGAAGACGGCTGGGGGGACGCGCCGGCCACGTACGGCCGGATCATGCTGCTGGAATCGGCCGACCTCCGGACGTGGACGCCGTCGGTGATCCTGGACAGCGAGTACGACGACCGTGACCCGAAGCTGCTTGCCACCGAAGAGCGGCTCTACGTCTTCGGCACCACCATCATCGGGCCGGCACGGCTCACGATGCCGCAGGAGACCTACCTGTCGTTCACGGAGGACGGGCGAACGTGGAGCCACCCCGTGTCCGCCTATCGGTACAACTACGGGTACTGGAAGCCGCAGACCCATGGCGGCGTCCACTACGTGGCGGCCGATGTCGACATCACACCGCCGAACGTCGAGGAGCTCGACCAGCAGGTCGAGCTGCTGTCGTCGCTCGACGGCCACCTGTGGCAGCCGGTGTCGGTCATCGTCCGCAGCTCGCACTGCACGGAGACGGAGCTGCTGTTTCTCGCCGACGGCTCGCTGCTCGCCTTTACCCGCCCCCACTACGTGTCGATTGCGCGGCCGCCCTACACGAACTGGTCCGTTGCAGGGGCGGTTCCGGCCGAGCGGGCGCGGGAGCATCCGCCCGGCTATTCCGGACCCGCCGCCGTGAAGGTCGGCGACACGCTGGTCTTCTCGTGCCGGACAAGCAGCAGGCACCACCCCGACGACCAACCGGGGCACAGCCGAACCGGGCTGTTCACGGTCGACCCATCCGACTGGTCGCTGACGTGGCATGCCAACCTGCAGACCGAGTGGGGCGGCGATCAGTCCTACGCCGGCATGCTCGCGCTCGACGACCGCACGCTGGTGATGTGCTACTACGATGGGGAGCCCTACGAGCCCGGAGTCCCCAAGCGCAGCGACATCAAGCTCGCCACGGTCTCGGTCGGATAGCCGAGCCCTTCGCCTACGGCTGGTCCGCCGCCGGTCTTTGGAGAGTGACGGACACGCTGGGAAAGCGCTCGTCGAGCGTGTAGATCGTCGCATCCGCGGTCCGTGCCGCCGCCCAGATGAGCGCATCCGCGAACGACACGCGACCGGAAGGCCGACACAGGCGAAGCGCTTCCAGTACGTATTCCTTGGGCAACCGAAAGGTAGCGATGTTCGCCTTTCGGAGCAGGGCGATCAGGTGATCGACCACGGTCTCCCGAGGGACGCCATAGACCGAGCCAAGCACGTATGCGGTCTCCACCAGCGCGACGTCGCTGATCAGGAGCTCAGCCTCAGCGTCGATCACCTTCGCACTCGCGTCGGCCAGGTCCGGGGGGTCACCGGTGAGGTACCGGACGAGCATCGAGGTATCCAGCAGCGCGCTCACGGGACCGCTCGGCGCGCAGCATCGCTCCAACCGCGCTCCCGCGCCTCCTGCCAGTCGTCGCCCGGAGGGATCCGGGCCTTGATGTAGGGCGCCAGGCATCCCTTGAGTGATTCGCGATGGTCAGGCGGAAGGAAATAGAGCTCGACATGGTCGTCGACGAGGCGTTGGATGGAGATCCATCCGGGTGCGAGGCCGAGCGAGTCCCTGATCGGCTTCGCTATCACCACTTGCCCCTTGGTTCCTACGACGTGCGTGCTCGTTCTACGCATACGCGTCAGTATGAATCAACGCCGGCCGTAATACCAAGCGCTGGCTGAATGGCCGCGTCAGCGCGCGTTCCCTATGATGAGCAGTCATGAGCTGGAACGTGACCGACCGGATGACCATCTACCGGGAAGCGGGCTTCTACGCGCTCTCGCCCTGCGTGAACCGAACCCCCAACGGCGACCTGCTGATGACCTTCCAGCGCGCCCCCCACGTCAGCCTGGCCAACCACAAGCATCCGCTGTTCAACGTCCAGGCGTGCCGGTCCGGTGACGAGGGGCGGACCTGGAGCGACGCGTACCTGGTGACCATCGACCCGCTGGGCGGGGTGATGGACCGGAGCTGCCACACGCTGCCGGACGGCAGCATCTTCCTGCACTCCTCGTGCTCGGAGCTGGTGCCGGCCGAAGGGTCGGAGGCGCACGGCCTGGACTGGACCGTGCGCTTCGGGATGCCGTTCTGGGTGCGGTCCACCGACGACGGCTACACCTGGACCAAGCCGGTCAGGTTCCCGCCGCTCCCGGACGCCATCAACGGCCATCCGTCCGAGCACACCGGTGTGAGCCGCAGCGGGCTGCTGGCCATGCCGGACGGACGGCTGTTCCTGCCGAGCAAGGCCACGGACATCAGCCACGAGTTCCGCTACTTCGGCATGCTGCGGATCTCCCACGACATGGGCGAGACGTGGGAGTACGGCGGCCGGATCTGCGAGGACCCGATCGCCCACTTCAGCGAGCCGACGATCCATCGCACCCCCTCCGGCCGCATACTGGTGCTGTACCGGTGCCACGCGAACGCCCTGGGACCGGAGATCGTCCGCCGGCAGGGCTTCACCGGGCCTCATGTCACCGACCCCCGCTTCGAGGACCGCCTGCTGGTGCTGGTCCACTCCGATGACGACGGACGCACGTGGTCGAAGTGGCGACCGACGATGATCCACGGCAGTCCCGGGCACATGCTCGGGCTGCGCGACGGCCGCATCTTCCTCACCGTCGGCACGCGCTGGCCCGGCCAGCGGGGGTGCTCGGCGCGCATCCTGGATCCCGAGGGAGAGAACCTCGACACCGCACCGGAGATCGTCATCCGCGACGATGCGATCAGCCCGGACTGCGGCTATCCCTGGTCGGTGGAGCTCGACGACGGCCGCGTCCTGGTCACCTACTGGCACCACTTCGACGACGACCTGCGCGGCATCGAGGGCGCGATCCTGGAAGAGGCGTAGTCAGCCGCGGCTCAGAGGGACACGGACGCCAGGTAGATGTCGCAGGGGCCGTGGGTGACCCGCTCGTCCGAATCGGGATACTCGTGTCCTGAGTAGTAGGCGATCAGGACTTCGTTCCCGCCGACCGCATACAGGCCGGAATAGCCGGTGTCGCGGCCGCTCGGGAGGTACAGGCCCAGCTCCAGCGCCCCGTCGCGGTACTCGAACAGCGCGGTCCTGGGCTCGCCGCTCTCGTCCGCCGCCCTGCCGGCGATGACCACGCGGTCGCCTAACCGCGCCGGGGCCGCGCCCTGCAGCGCGTGCGGGACGATCGTGCGCTCCCACTCGACGTAGGGCGGCGGTGCCGTCGCCAGCACCGCGCGCGGCAGCTTGGTCCGCACCACCGCCAGCAACCGCCCGTCGGGCAGCGGGCACAGGGCCGTCTCGCTGGGGATGCGCGAGTACTCCTGTGAGCCGCGCACCACCTCGGAGACCCAGTGCCAGCGCTCGCCGTCGGTGGAGGTCAACAGGTCGACCGTGCCGCTCATGCCCTCCGGCACGTGACCGCAGTCGTCGCAGGTGAGGTAGTAGCGGCCGTCCAGCTCGATCGGCGTCCAGAAGTCGTGGTTGGCCACGAAGCAGCGGCGCGGCTCCGTCCACGTCTTCAGGTCTCGCGTCTCGGCCACCACCTCGCGCGAGGGGTATCCGGCGAAGTCGTCCCCCTCCCAATCGCCCTGCACCCCGTAGATCAGCATCCGGTCGCCGAGCGGAAGGAGCTGCGGATCGAAGCTGGTGGCCGCCATGGCGACGCAGGTGTCCCAGGTCTCCAGGTCGGCGGACGAAATGACGCGCAACTGCCCGTCGAGCGCGCCGTGATGGTGGGCGTCGACGAAGCAGATGTGGTACGAGTCGCGCCAGCGGACGAAGTTGCCGACGCACAGGTTGTGCCGGCCGTTCGAGAACACGGTCCTGACCCAGTTCAGCTTCATGCCGGAATGCCCCTTACGCCGCGAACAGATCCTGCGAATAGCGGTAGGCGAGGCAGCACGTACCCCACTCCGGGTGGTCGAGGTCGAGCAGCGAGTATGCGGTGGTGACCACCAGCCCGTCGCCATAGCAGACCGTGCTCGGGTAGCCGCAGTCCCAACTGAACGCGCGGTCGGAGATCACGTACTCCGTCTCCAGGTCGAAGTGCTCGCCGCCGTCGCGGCTGACGATGGCGCGCACCCCGAACGGATAGGAACGATAGCCGTAGGTGATCAGCACGATGCCGTTGGCCAGCCGCACGACGCTGCCGGGTGACGGTTTCTGCGGCTTGCCGTTGACCATCCGCCAGTGCCCGATCCTGCCCAGGTTGGCCAGGCGCTCAGGCGGCGTGCCTGTGCTCAGGCAGCCCGCCTCCCAGCGCGGCCAGGTCCTGCCGCCGTCGTCGGACCAGGCGAGCCGGTTCGGCTGGTGGTTGTGGCGCACGTAGGCGACCCAGCGGTCGTCGGTCAGCGGCAGGAAGCCGGTCTCGCTCCAGCCGCTCCTGATCTCGGTCGGCTCTTCCCAGGTGAGCCCGCCGTCCTGTGACCGGTACAGGAAGTTCACCCGCTCGTGGGCCGAGGGGTCGGCCTCGTGGATCTCGTCGCTCTGGTGGCCACGCGCCATGAACACCAGCGTGCCGTCGGCGAGCCGCACCATCTGCCCGTGCGGGCGCACGAAGATGCCCCGTCCCGGCATGTCGATCAGCGTCGGCTCCGACCAGGTGGCGCCGCCGTCCGTGGAGCGCACCACCTCCAGGTGCTCCTCGCGGCGCGCGCGGGGGTCGGGGTCGTCCTGCCGCGATGCCTCCACCTCGCCGAACAGGATGCCGTAGACCACCACCAAGGTGCCGTCGGCCGCCTGTCCCAGGGAGTGGTCGCGATAGTCGAGCTGATCGTCCGGCTCGCCGCGCGCCACGACCCGATAGTCGGACCAGGTCGCGCCGCGGTCCTCCGAGAAGGAGATGCTGACCTCGCTGCCGGTACCGATGTGCGGCGCGCCAGTGCGCGTCAGGCAGGCAAGGCCCTCGTCGTCCATCTTCAGCAGCACGGGGATCATGCCGCCGCCAGGGGAGAACGGCGGCACCGGGTCGGTGACCGAGCCGTAGGAGGAGCGTTCCGGGTCGTCCCGGCACTCCGGGTACAACAGGAAATACGACCCCACGGCATCGGGATGATCCTCCCGCCCGCACAGCCACCGGTGGCCGGTGGCGACGACCGGGGTGGCCTCGATCCGATCCACCAACGACACCTCGCGCAAATCGGCCATCCGCTGCCTCCTTCGCAGAGCGGCCAGCGTCCTACGATTGCCGCCGAGAGGCAAGAGGTCTACGGTGGTCGCCACCATGCCGGTCATCTATGTCAGCGACCCGTCCAGCATCGCCACCCGCTACCTGCCCGATCCAGCCACCGAGGAGTCCCTTCGCGAGTGGATCGACGACGTGGCCGCGGCCGGCATCGACCTGTTCATCCAGGAGGCATACACCCAGGGGTGGACGACCTACTGGCGCACCGACGGCTTCGACTACGACGCCAGGCCCCAGCACCGCCGGTTCCTGCCGCTGCTCGACGACGGCCGCCAGCCGCTGGGCATCCTGGCAGACCAGTGCCGCAGGCGCGGCATCCGCTTCGGCGCCGGAGTCCGCATGAACGACAACCACGGCGCCGTCTCCACCGCCCAGGGCGTGGGCGCCGGCGGCGGCTTCATCGTCGACAACCCGCACCTGCAACTCCAGGAAGCACCGCCCGGCGTGCTCTACGCGGAGTCCACCCCACTCGACTTCAGCCACGAGGAGGTGCGCGCCTACCTCCTGAGCGCGATCACGCGCCTGGTGGACACCTTCGACGTGGACGGCATCGAGATCTGCTACCGCGACCATCGCTACTTCCCGCCGGGCACCGGACGCGACCGCGCGGACCGGATGACCGAGCTGGTCGCCGCCATCCGCTCGATGCTCGATGCCGCGGGCAAGCGCCGCGGGACGGCCGAGCGGCCCTTCCTGGGCGCGCACGTGTTCGCCACCATCGACGAGTGCGCGGACCTGGGCCTGGACGTGCCGGCCTGGGTGCAGGACGGGCTGGTCGACTACGTCAGCCCCGCGGACTGCATGTACGCCGAGTACAACCTGCCCTACGACGAGTGGGCGGCGGTGACCGCGGACACGCCGTGCCGGCTCTATCCGTCGATCATGCCGTGGACGGGCATCATCGCCCGGCGCCGCTCCGGCCAGCAGCCCTTCGACCAGGACCAGCAGCGGGCGCTCGCGCACACCATGTACGCGCAGGGAGCCGACGGCGTGTCGCTGTACAACCACTTCGAGATCATGCACGGCGGCGGCGGAGCGCACGCGCCGTTCTATCCGCTGGCCCTGCACGACACCCGCCACGTCCGCTCGGACGATCGCGCCCTCGACGGGCGCAGGCACTACGTGTTCGACGCCACCTGGGGCGGCTTCAGCGGCTTCGGCGAGGACCGCACCTCCACCGGAGCGGTCAAGGTCCAGCGCGCGGTCATCGAGCGGCCGGCCGGCGCAGCACAGTACACCTTCCGCCTCTACGAGGACTTCGGCGAGATCGCCGCCGCCCAGCTCCTGTTCCGCGCCTATCACCAGACGCTGGCCGACAGCCTTGCGATCACCCTGAACGGGCAGCCGGTCCCTGACCGGGGTCTCAAGCGCCGCGACGACGAGATCCGCACCGACCTCCGTCCCGACGACACCGAGTACGACTTCGCCCGCGGCGCGATGACCCGCGAGACCCGCCCCTGCGTGACCTAGTGGTTCCCGCTCACCGCCGACCTGTGCGTGCGCGGGGAGAACCGGATCGGCCTCGCCCTCACCGCGAGCGACCCCGAAGCGACCGAGAGCATCGTCGTCGAAGAGGTCGAGGTCTTCGTCGTGCCCGCGATCGAGCATGAGCTCCCCGCCGATTGAGGTCCGGAACCTCCACAAGCAGTACAAGGGGGGCACGTGGGCCAACCGCGACATCACCCTCTCGGCCGTTCAGGGAGAGATTCTGGGCGTCGTGGGACCCAACGGCGCCGGCAAGACCACGCTGGTCCGCCAAGTCACGACGGAGTTGCTCCCCACGTCGGGCGAGGTGCGCGTGTTCGGCGTCGACGCGGTCGCGCGGGCACGCGACGTGAAGGGTCTGATGGGGGTCATGCCGCAGGAGGCAACGCTCAACTGGGGTCTTAACATCCACCACCAGTTTCGGATCTTCGGCAAGCTCCGCGGCCTGCCGGCCCGGATCGCACGCCGGCGGCGTGACGAGTTGATCGCGGATCTCGACCTGGAGGAACACCGGCGCAAGAGCACGGAGACGCTCTCCGGAGGACTGCGCAGGCGCGTCCTGCTCGGGATCGCCGCGATCGCCGACCCGCCGCTGTTGATCCTGGACGAACCCAGCGTCGGACTCGACCCCGAAGCGCGCCACGGTCTGTGGGATCTGCTCCGGCGCTACCGGCACGAAGGCAAGACGGCCCTCTTGACCACCCACTACATGGAGGAGGCGGAGGAGCTCTGCGACCGCGTCGCCATCATCCAGGACGGTTCCCTGCTGGCGCTCGACACGGTCGGCAACCTGCAGTCCGCGTACGGCTACCGGTACAAGATCACCTTCACCACCACCGCGGGCACGCGGAGCCTCCACGGCAACGACGACCGGCAGCTCGTGGAACGGATGCGGGCGATGGGCATCGATCGGTACCGCCTGACAAGCACCACCCTGGAAGACGTCTATCTGGCGCTGACCGGCGGAGGACCGAAGTCAGCCGCCGAAGAGGATGGGGATGATGAGCACCATACGTCCGACTGAAAACCGGTGCCGGACCGGCGGATTCGGCAAGTTGCTGCTCGACGCCGTCAGCATCTTCGAGATCAACTTCATTCCGTCGCTCCGGTACTGGTACGTCACGGTAGTGCTGGCCGCGGCGTTCCCCCTGCCGTGGTTCTTCGTGACCCGCACCATCGCCCCGGACGACCCGCAGGTCCTGCTCAGGCTGTTGGCCGGTACGATGGTGTTCGGCGTCGCCTTCTCAATCGGCATGTTCGTCGGGCAGAACCTCAACGGACAACGCTTCCAGGGCAGCCTCAAGCTCCTCATCGCCATGCCGGTGTCGAAGGGCGCATTCGTGCTCGGATCCCTGCTGCATGCGTCGCTGTCGGGCATCGTGACGCTTGTCGTGCTCCTCGGTTTCGGAGCGGCGATCGACGTGGGGTGGGATCTTACCTGGGGTCTGATTCCGTCGCTCCTGCTGGCCGCGCTGACGATGGCGGGCCTGACGATGTTCGTGGTCGGCTTCGCTCCCAACGCGCAGGTGGGCGGTCTCGCGACCGGCCTGTTGTCGCTCCTCCTGGCAGCATTCTCCCCCGTGTACTACACCATGGAGCAGGCTCCGCCCGTGCTGAAGCAGCTCGGCTACGTCTCGCCGCTGCGCTATGCGGCGGACGCCATCACCAAGTCCCTCTCCGGGGACGCCGATATCTGGTTCGAGCTGGCCGTGCTGGCCGGCTTCACCGTGGTCATGATGTCCTTGGGGACGTGGAAGCTCCCCTGGCGGGAGAAGTGATGCCCGAGGCCGGCGGCGGGCTGAACCGGGACCCGCGACGGTACGCGCGCGAAGGGTACTGCGTCTTTCCGCGGGTCTTCGACGATGCCGGGGTGGCGGCCAACCGCCGCCTGCTCGACGAGGCAACCGAGGCGGGGACGCTCGATCGGCCAAGCTCACTCGGCGAGCCGCATGCCGGAGACGACCGCTGGCTGGACGTCTGCCGTTACCCGCCGCTGCTCGACGCTGTCCAGGCGGTGCTCGGCCCGAACCTGATCCTGGTGTTCTCGAGCGTGTTCATCAAACCGCCCCACGGGTCCGAGCGGGTCTCGTGGCACCAGGACAACACCTACTGGCCGAGCGTGCACGGCACCGACGTGGCGACGGTGTGGCTGGCGTTCGACGACGCGGACGCGGCCAACTCCGCGATGCAGGTGATTCCCGGCTCGCACGCCGGCTACCGGGAGTACGCGACCGTCGCCTCGGGCAGCGACGACATGCTCTCCCGGCAGGTGGTCGTCACCGAGGCGATGGAACGCTCGGCCGTCACCCTGGAGATGCCGGCCGGCGCGCTGTCCATTCACGACTCGTTCCTGCTGCACGGCAGCGGCGCCAACCGCACGTCCCGACGCCGGGCCGGCTACACCATCCGCTTCTGCAGCACCGACAGCGCGTGGGTCGACGTGAAGACGCATCCGATCCCCGTCTACCTGGTACGGGGAGAGGCCGGCCCCCGCGGAGCGCGCTACGTGGACTGTCGGCCGTAGCTCACCGTCCGCCGACGACGACTTCAGCGCTCGCCGGCTCCCGAGCTCGTGACCTGCCAGATCGTGTTGGTTGCCGGGCGATGCTCGTGCCGGTCGTAGTGCATGACCCGCGGCGCGCCGGGATCGGGGCCGACCGGCACCGGGTTTTCGATCACGAAGTCCGCGTAGCCGTCCGTGCGGGTCTCGTACGCCAGGAACGCCAGCGACAGGTAGCCCGCCCACACCTCCCGGCGCTCGCCGAGATCCGGGAACAGGACCGGGCCGGTATCGAACTGGTACACGTCCGGGCGGTAGCGCAGGTTGATCGTCTTGATCGGGTACTCCAGCTCCGCGCTCAGCCCGGTGCCGCTGTCGGCGAGCACGGTTCTGCCGATGATGGGCCGGCCGGCGCTCGACGCCGCGGCGACGGCCCGGAAGTCGGTCAGCCGCTCGACACCCCGCGCGGGGACGATGTGCGCGCGCAGGTCGCCGAAGGCCGGCATGCACGGGTAGTAGCGCCGGTATCCGGCGTCGCCGGCCAGCAGCCCACGACGAAAGATCAGCAGCTCGCTGCCGCATGCCACCGGCAGGAAGTCGTAGTTGGGCCGTTTGAACAGATCCCCCGGTCCGGTCGCGTCGAACGTGTTCTCCGCCTTGCAGGCCGCGCACTGATAGATGGTACGGGTCTGGCTGGTGTGAGCGTCGTGCAGCCGTACGAGCGACTCCACCTGCAGCCGCACGTCGTTCTGCTCGATGGGCGCAGGGGAATCCGCGGTGCTGCTGCCGTTGCCGATGAGGTAGGAGCGCCCGAAGTCGACGAGAGGCACTTCCGCGCCGCTCATCACATCACCTTCCGGCGCTCAGGCATGAAGGATCTCGACGTCGTATGCATCGAACGCGCCGTCGGCGGTGACCAGCGTGAGCGATTCCAGTTGCGCCACCGCGACGAGCAGCCGGTCGAACGGATCGCGATGATGGTCCGGCAGCTCTGCCACGCGGCAGGCGTGGTGATGCTCGACCGGCAGCGATTCGATCCCGTCACGGACCAGCCGAGGCGGAATGAACACCGCCGGTGCCTCGGGAAGCGGCAGCTTTCCGAGGCGGTACTTGATCGCGATCTCCCAGGAACTCGCCACCGACAATGTGAGCGTGTTCTCCGGGTCCTCAATCACCTCCCTCGCCAAGCGTGTGATCCGGTCGGGACTCACCACGCTCCAGAGCCAGATGTGAGTATCCAGCAGTACCCTCATCGCTCGAAGCTCTCGATGACGTCCTCGGGAAGCGGCGCATCGAAGTCGTCGGGAACCTCGAACAGACCGCGGTCGCGCCCCAGCCTGCGCCGTGGCTTGGCCGCCGTGTACCGGATAAGTCGCGCAACCGGCGTGCCTGCGCGCGAGATGATGACCTCCTCACCACGGGCAACCTCGGCGAGCAGACGTGAGAGATGCGTCTTTGCCTGGTGAATGTTGACGGTGGTCACGGTTCTCTCCTTATCGGACTAAGTCTATCACCTTTATAGACTAAGTCAAGAGCCTCCGATTGGGTACTTGGGTCAGGCGACCCGGATTTTGACCGATCGATCGAACGTGCTTACCGTTTCGGCGAGCTGACAGCATCACTCCTTCCCGTCGGAGCCCACGCACACAATGCCGGATCTCATTCAAGCCACCGGGCTCGCCAAACGGTACGGCCGAGTCACCGCCCTGGCAGGTCTCGACCTCGCCGTGTCGGAGGGCACGGTGCTCGGTGTGCTCGGCCCCAACGGCGCGGGCAAGACCACCGCCGTGTCCATTCTGGCCACCCTGATCTCCCCGGATGCCGGCAGCGCCGTCGTTGCCGGCGCCGACGTGGTGCGGGCTCCGCGCGACGTGCGCCGCAAGATCGGGCTGTCCGGACAGTTCGCGGCGGTGGACGAGCATCTGACCGGGTTCGAGAACCTGGACATGATCGGCCGGCTCTATCACCTCGGCCGGCGCCGCGCGCGCAGCCGGGCCACCGAGCTGCTGGAGCAGTTCGACCTGGTCGAGGCCGGCGGCCGCCCGGTCAAGACCTACTCCGGCGGCATGCGGCGCCGCCTCGACCTGGCCGGCGCGCTGGTGGCAGACCCGCCGGTGCTGTTCCTGGACGAGCCCACCACCGGCCTGGACCCGCACAGCCGCAGGCAGCTCTGGGAGGTGATCCGCCGCATGGTGGGCTCAGGCACCACGGTGCTCCTCACCACCCAGTACATGGAGGAGGCGGACCAGCTCGCCGACCGCGTGCTGGTCATCGATCACGGCAGGGCGATCGCGGAAGGTACGCCAGATGAGCTGAAGCGGCTGGTCGGCGCGGAGCGCATCGAGGTCACGGTGGCCGCCGGGGCGGCCGTCACCCACGCCCGCGAGGTGCTGGACCGCTTTGCGGTCGGGGAGCAGCAGGTGGACGAACGAGCGCGCACGGTGGTGACGCCGATTGCCGGCGGTGGCGCGGACGCACTGATGCAGGCGCTGCGCGCGCTGGACCAGGGGCAGGTCGCCGTCGAGGACGTCGGGTTGCGCCGGCCGACGTTGGATGACGTGTTCCTCACCCTGACCGGCCACGCTGCCGAACCCACGGAACCGGAGGAGGAAGCCACGTGAGCGCCATGCTGAATGCGGTGAGCGACGCCGCCACGATCGCCAAGCGCAACGTGATCAAGATCAAGCGAGTGCCCGAGGTGCTGGTGTTCGTGCTGCTGTCGCCGATCATGTTCGTGCTGTTGTTCGCGTACGTCTTCGGCGACTCGATCGCCATTCCCGGCGGCTCCTACCGCGAGTTTCTGATCGCCGGCATCTTCGCCCAGACGGTCGTGTTCGGTTCGATCTTCACCGGCGCCGGCCTGGCCGAGGACATCCAGAAGGGGATCATGAACCGCTTCCGCTCGCTGCCGATGTCGCGCAGCGCGCTGCTGGTGGGCCGCACGATGAGCGACGTGGTGTACAACGTGGCGTCGCTGGCGATCATGGCCCTGACCGGGCTCGTGGTCGGATGGCGGATCGATACCGGCGTGCTGCCGGCGATCGGGGGATTCGCCCTGCTGCTGCTGTTCGCCTACGCCTTCTCCTGGGTCATGGCCCTCGTCGGCCTGATGGTGCCGAGCGTGGAGGTAATCAACAACGCGTCGTTCATGGTGACCATGCCGCTGACCTTCGTGGCCAACACCTTCGTTCCCGCCGAGAACCTGCCGCCGGTGCTGCGCACCTTCGCGCTGTGGAACCCGGTCTCCGCGGTCACCCAGGCGACGCGGGAGCTGTTCGGGAACATTCCTCCGGGTACGCCCGATCCGGTTGTCTGGCCGCTGCAGCACCCGGTGCTCTACACCCTGATCTGGGCGGCGGCCATCATCGCCGTGTTCGGCCCCCTGGCCGTGCACCGCTACCGCACCATCCAGCGCGCCTGAGGCGCCCGGCGTCAGATCAGTCCACGACGGCGATGCAGGAGATCTCGACCAGCAGGCCCTTGGCCAGCCGGGCGACGCCGACGGTGGCGCGCGCAGGCAGACGGTCGTCGCCGAAGTACTCGCGGTACACGGCGTTCATCTCGGCGTAGTCGCGATCGAGGTCGTCCAGGTAGATGTTGACCATCGTCACGTCGTCGAGCGTCGCGCCGGCCAGGGCGAGGACCTCCTTGACGTACTCCAGTGCCTGTTGCGTCTGTGGCCCCACGCCGCCCGGTATGGGGTCGTCGTTCGCATCCCAGCCGAGCTGGCCTGAAACGAACACGATGTTGCCCTTGCGCGTGCCGCGGCTGTAGGGCCTGCCGGGTGCCTCGCCGAGTATCTCTCTCATCTATCCTCCTCCTGTCGGTCGGTCTCTTCCCTATACCTTGACGTAGCGTCGCAGGCAGGGGCAGTCGGGCGGGATGTCCCCGTCCTTGCCGCCGGCCGACCAGTTCACCTCGCCCACGTAGATGGTTCGGTTCGAGTCCAGCCAGATGGCGTGGGGGGCGTAGAAGTCGGCAGGCGAGCAGGGATCGAGCCCGCCGCCCCAGCGCGCGAGCAGCTCCCCATCGGGCGCGAACACGGCGACCCGGCCGCCGATGGCGTTCGGGTCCGGCGTCATCCAGGGGAACAGCCCGCAGCGCGCCCCCTCCTCGGCGACGAAGACGGTGTCGTCGTCGCAGATGAACAGGTCGGTAGGACGCACGACGTCCCGCCACTCCTCCAGGAAGCCGCCCTCCGCGTCGAAAAGCTGGAGGCGGCTGTTCTCCCGGTCGGCTACGAACACGCGGCCCCGGCTGTCCACGTCGATCCCGTGCGGCAGGTGGAACTCGCCCGGTCCGGAACCGAGGGCTCCCCAGGAGAACTGAAATTCGCCGGTCGACGAGAACGCGTGCACGCGCGCGTTGCCATAGCCGTCGGTGACGTACAGGCGCCCATCGCCGGCGGCGACCAGGTTGGTCGGCAGGTTGAACGGCCCGGCCACCTGAGAGATGGTGCGGTAGTCCATCCCGACTGCGCCGGTGGCGGACGGGCGCCCGCTGACGCCTAGCGTCATCACCCGCTCGCCTGCCAGCGTGTACTCGGTGACCGTGTGGTCCTTGTCGTCGGTCAGAAACAGGCGGTCGGCGGCGGTGATGTAGATGCCGTGCGCCCGCTCGATCGTGCCCTCCCCCCACGAGCCCAGGAAGCTGCCGTCGCGGTCGAACACGATGACCGGGTGCTCGCCGCGGTTGAAGACGTAGACGTTGTCCTGCGAGTCGGCGGCGACGCCGGCGACCTCGACGTAGCTCCAGCCCGCCGGCAGCGCGCCCCAGTCCGGGTCGGGCCGGTAGCGGTGATCGCCCGCGCCGACCGGATCGCTCACGTGGCTGTGGATGTCGATCACCAGCCGGTCTCCTCCTTGCGCTCCAGGAACAGCTTCTCCACGTGCCGGATGTCGTGCTCGGCCCGCTCCCGCCTGAGCTGCGTCAGGTGCGGCTTCCCGGCAAGCTGCTCCAGGTTCCAGTCGCGCACCAGCTCGCCGCTCTGCCCCCGCCGCAGCATGGCGCGCATCCTGTCGCGCACGTCCTCGTCCAGGATCCTGCGATTCTGCGTGAGTCCGAGGTAGACCGCGGTCGGCGATCCCGAGGTGTCCCCGACGCGCCCCCGGGTGATCGCCTCGACCTCGAACTGCATCTCGTAGAAGGTCTCCGAGAACGCCTTCTCCGCCGAGAAACCCGCCTCGACCAGCACCTCGTAGGCCATCAGCATCAGCGGCCGGATCAGGCTGAGCCCGGCGGTCTCGGCGAACAGGTTCACCGCCACCTCCTCGCCGAAGCTGCACTCGACGCAGCCGAAGCGCAGCCAGCCCATGCCCAGCGCCAGCGCCATGACGATGTCGCGGGCGTTGCCGGAGGCGTCCTGGTGGACGCCGAACGAGCCGTAGGTCCCCTTGCCGTCGACGTAGCGGCGGCGGGCGATCTCGCCCAGGCAGGCGGGCACGCACAGCACCACGTCCACGAACGGCGGCGGCTCGATCAGCCCGAAGTGCACGGCGTACCCGGATGCGAAGTCGAGCACGTGGCCCTCGCGCAGGTTGGGCGCGATGTCGTCCAGGTAGATCTGGCGCTGCAGCTCGTCGGGCAGCAGCACCAGCAGGACGTCGGCGCGCCGGACCGCATCGGCGATGCTCATCACCTCGAAGCCGTCGTTGCGCGCGGTCTCAGCGTAGCGGTCCTCGACGTTGCCGACGATGACGTCCAGCCCGGAGTCGCGCAGGTTCTGCGCCTGCGCGTGGCCCTGGCTGCCATACCCCAGGGACGCGATCAGCTTGCCCTTCAGGTGTTCGAGATCGGCGTCCTTCTCCAGGTAGAACGTGTCACGCCTGGCCTTCGGCTGCTGCATTCCTCGACTCCTCGCGCGGTGGTTCGGGAGCCGCCAGCTTACACCCCCGGCCCCGCCGGTCAACGCGGCCGATCCCGGTCAGGCGGGCGTCGGCGCCCCGTCTTGCAGCAACCGCTCGTGCTGCAACTCCCGCCACAGGTCGGCCGGGATCGAGACGGTCAACATGCTGGCGTTGTCCGCCACCTCCTCGGGAGTGGAAGCGCCGGGAATCACCGCCGCGACAGCCGGGTGAGCGAGCAGGAACTGCAGCGCCGCCGCGCGCAGCGGCACACCATGCCGTGCGCATACGGCAGCGATGCGCGACACGGTAGAGCGAACCTCGGCGCTCGGCGCGCGGTAGTCGTAGGTCGCCGTCGCGCCGGCCGCCAGGATGCCGGAAGCATAGGGCGCACCCTTGATAATGCCGATGCCGCGGTCGAGGCACCAGGCAAGCTCGTCGTCCAACGGGCGCTGATCCACCAGCGAGTAGGGCATGGCCAGCAGGTAGTAGTCGACCTCGAACCGCTCCGCGAACCGGGTGATGCTGCCGACATCGTTGACGCCCGCGCCGACCGCGCGAATCTCCCCGGCGGCCTGCAGCTCGGCAAGCGCCCGGCGGCCACCGCGGTTCACCAGTTGGTCGAGGAGGCGATCGGCGACCTCCGGAGATTCGTGCTCGCTGTAGTCCAGGTCATGAATCGTCAACAGGTCCACGCGCGTGACGCCCAGCCGTTGCAGGCTGTCCTCGTAGGCGCGCATGACGCCGCCGTAGGTGAAGTCCCACCGGATACGGAACGGCAGTCCCCCGGGCCATTCGGTCGCATCCGGTGCGTCCGGCGGCCGCGGGCGCCGCAGCAGCTTGCCCACCTTGGTGGCAAGCACCAGATCCGCCCGGTCGCAGCCGCTGAGGATGCGATCGCGGAGCTGAGCGCCGATTCGATGCTCGCTCTGGCCGTTCCCGTACGACGGCGCGGTGTCGAACAAGCGGATTCCCGCGTCGAATGCCGCGGCGAGCGTCTCCTGTGCCTGCGCTTCGGTCAGCGCCCGGCTGATCCCGCCGATCGTGGCCCCGCCGAAGCCCAGGACGGTGACCTCGACATCGGACTCACCGAGCCGTCGAGTGCTCGCAGGGTTCACCGGCATATGGGCAAAGAGTACGACATGAGGCGATGCGTCCATAACAGCGCCACCGAGCATGGAGACGCCATCGCCCACTCCGATCGTTCAACCGGCTCGCGCTTCGAGGGTCGGTATCCCGGAGACGTCCACCGTGCGCTCTGCGAGCGCCAGATCGTGAATGCGTTGCAGATTTGCCCAGAAGCCGGCGCCGTTGCCGAACAGCTTGCCGAAACGAACCGCCATCTCGGCGGTGACCGGCTGCTTCTCATTGAGTATGTCGTAGAGCGTCTGCCGAGATATGCCCAGCGCATCGGCCACGGCCGTCTTGCTCATGGAAAGCGCGGGAAGGATGTCCTCGCGTAGAATCTCCCCGGGATGTACCGGGTCTATGGAAGAGTGTCTCTCGATCATCGGTGATAGTCCTCTATGTCCACATCCGCCGCACCGTCGTCATTCCATCCGAAGGTAACGCGGAAGTTGCCCGTCAGGCGAACGGCGTAGCGACCGGCCCATTCACCTTTCAGGCGATGGAAGTACGATCCGGGATAGTTCATTTGCCCGGGCCGATCGGCGGCTTCGAGCGCCGAGAGAATTCGGCGCACCTTGCTTCTCCACTCGGCATTCAAGCCCTTCGTCTGGCCTCTGGCCCAGTAGTTGCGGAGCCCATTGTGCCGAATGCTCCCGATCACGGCCACAAGGTGGAGGGCCGCAGCGGATCTGTCAAGCCGCGCCTTACACGCGGCTCCGTGGGCTCCAACGGCCAAGGATGCACCGCCGTCGCGGGCGGTCAACGCCACCGATCTGCTATGATCCGCCTACAGGGCACCCCGCGCGCCGGTGATCCCAGCCACAGGAGACCGTCATGCTCACCCGGATCGAAGTAGATGGCTTCAAGAATCTGGTCGATTTCTCCCTCGATCTCGGCCCCTATACGTGTATCGCGGGAGTCAACGGAGTAGGCAAGTCCAACATTTTCGACGCTATCCGGTTTCTGTCACTGCTGACCCACCACACCATCAATCAATCCGCGCTGCTGATTCGCAGTTCGGAACAGGATCCCGGTGAAATCTCAGATCTGTTTTTCTCCGCAAACGGCAACACGGCGAACCGCATCCGATTCGCGGCCGAGATGATCGTAGACAGGCGAGTTGTGGACGACTTTGGCCGCCCAGGAATCCCTTCATCGACCTTCCTGCGGTACGAGGTAGCGTTCCGACACGATCCACCATCCCAATCCGCCGGGCCTCTCGGCGGTCTTGTTCTGGAGCGCGAAGACCTTCGACACATCTCCTCGGGACTCGCCGCCGAAAAGTTGCGCTTTCCTCATATCAAACAGAAGTTTCGGAACAGCGTTATTTACAACAAGCGGCGAGGCTCGGGGTACATCTCCACGATCGGTGACGGAGCGTCCGATCCCACTACCATCGTCATTCATCAAGATGGCGGTTCCTCCGGACGCGCGCGCCCGGCGGCCCCTGCCGAACGTGCCCCCCGAACGATAATCGGCACCGAGAATACCGCAGCGACGCCCACGATTCTGGCAGCTCGTCGAGAAATGCAGCGCTGGAGAATACTGGCCCTCGAGCCCTCGGCCATGCGACGGCCCGACAAGTTCACCGATGAACCCGGCATTACCCCCGACGGAGGGCATATCCCAGCCACCCTGCACCATCTGGCGAGTCAGGCTTCCACCACCGAGACTTCGGAAGACCCGGAGGACGACATCCTGAGCAGGATCGCGAGTACGCTTTCGGCCCTCGTCCCGGTACACACGGTCCGCGCGGTGCGAGACGACGTGCGGCAGCTCTTTTCCCTGGAGCTCGAAGAACCCGACGGAGTACGTTTGCGGGCCAACTCCATTTCCGACGGTACCCTTCGATTCCTGGCCTTGACCGCTATTGCGGAGGCTGCCGACGCCGGGGTGTATTGCATGGAGGAGCCGGAGAACGGGATCCATCCCGAGAGGCTGGCGGCCATGAATCGGCTGCTGCACGACATCGCGGTCGACGCCGACGAACCCGTGGCAGAGGACAACCCCTTACGGCAAGTAGTTGTCGCGACCCACTCACCCTATTTCGTGCAACTGCAGAGCCCGCAGGAAATCGTTCTTGCAAAGAATACCGCCGTCAAGTCGGCATCCGGACGAGCAGTCTGGGCGTTGAAGTGTTACCCCTTGCAGGGCTCGTGGAGGGATACTGCCGACCCCGAAGATGATACGAGCACTTCAAATGGTACAGGTAAGATCGAACTGCAATCTTATCTGATTCCTCCCGAAGATGCTCAGCTCAGACTCCCCGCCGAATTCTGGCCTGAGGAGTTCTGGCAGAATACATGAGGACACGGTTTCTGCTGATCTGCGAAGGCTCATCCGACACCGCTCTGGTCTCGCACATTCAGAACCTGATCACCGGGCGTGCGGTGATGCTCACCGGTCGCCGGAACCGGACCGTCACTGGGCCGACCAGGCCGCCGCCCTGCTGCTCCCTGGGAGCGTGGGAGGACGGGGGAAACCCGACGCTGAAGTGGTTGGCCAGCGTGTTGTACACCTCGACGGTGAGGTCGTTGTCACCGATGCAGGCCTGCTCGGTGATCCGCAGCCGGTACGGGGGCCGCAGCGCCACCCCGATCCTTGCGCCGTTGAGGGTGACTTCCGCCGTAGTGTGGACCACACCCAAGTCGAGCTCGATCTCGGTGTCGAGGTGCTGCCGTTCCAGCCGGAAGCTGGTGCGGTACTCCGCCCCGCCCGAGTAGCTGCCGAGGGCCAGCGCGCTCCAGTCGGCCAGCTCGACCGCCGACGGATCGCAGGTGAACGCCACCGGCTCGGGCATCGCCGCGCCGGCGTAGCGGCCCGGGTGCTGATCGAGCCTCACCGCCACCTGAGCGACCGCCGTGGTGGGCTCGGCCAGCGTCACCCGTCCGGCGTCGATGGCCACTTCAGCGCCGTCGACCCACACCTGCGCGCCGGCGGCCTGCACCGATAGGTGCATCTCTCTGGTGCCGGGAGGAGCCGCGAAGCGGAGCCAGCCGACACGCGGGTGCTGCGCCGTGTGCACGTCCCACACCAGCTCGCCGCCCGGCTGGAACCACGGCAGCGACGGCAGCGGATGGCCCGCGGTGGCTGGCACCGCCTCCCCCGGATTCAGGAATGCGGCGTACATGCGAATCGGGCGCTCGCCCACGTGGGCGAGCTTGAGCAGCAGCTCGTTCGGCCCGGCAGCCAGGTTTACAGTCGCTCTCCGCCGTTCGCCGGCCGCGGTCGACAGTCCGGCCACCGCCGCGCCGCCCAGCCGCACGCCGACAGCCGCGCCGTCGACGCCGCCGATGAGCAGGTCCCACTCGCCCGCCGCGGGCGCGACGACCCGGGCCAGCAGGTAGCGCACGTGCCCGCCGGCGGCTTTTCCGTCGTCCACGCTCGGCGGGAAGACGATGTACTCCTCCGGGACGCCCTCGAAGCTGCGGCGGTCGGGATCGCCGGGCGTCGAGTGCCGGTGGCCGTAGCGCGGCGAGAAGGCGAACGGCTGCCAGCGATGGGTCCGGCCATCGACGACGTGGTCGGCGTCCAGCCGCACCGCGCCGTTGTCGACCTCCGCCGGTTCCGAGCCGGGCCGGAACGGTCCCAGGCTGTACGCGAAGGGGCCCTCCGAGTAGAGGTAGTCCTGCCAGTGGCTGTCATCGAGTCCGGCGGTGTGCCAGCCCAGGTCGGCTCCGGCCGTGCCCTGCTCTTCGCGGTACCGGAAGCGGCGCGCCTCGGGCCCGATGAGCCGGCCGGTGGCAGGCACGCGGAAGTCCCCCCACCGGTTGTCGAGCGTCGGGATCAGGGTCAGCCGCCACGGCCCGCCGACCGTCAGCGGCGCCGGGGGCGGCTCTACCTTCACGGCGCCACGAAACCCGGCCGGGGCGACCCCACCCGCGACCGCCACGTGCTTCCGCCCCCCGGAGTCCGCCAACCCTTCGACGACCGCGTCGCCTCCGGCGTCGTCGAGCCGAACCAGCTCGTCGAGGTTGTCATCGACCACCCGCAGCGACGTGCCCGTCGGTGAGCCCGCCGCATCGTCCCCGGAGTCGAACACGACGATGAGGCCGGCGTAGCGCTCCATGTCGAGCCTCACGGCGGTGCCGCTCCGCGCCGGACGCCACCGCAGCAGCGGACGGGTCGATCCGGTGGCCGCGTCCCAGAGCGCAGGCTCTCCCACACAGCGGAACGTCACCTCCACGTCGCGGCGCTCGTTGCTCTGGTTGAACAGGAAGTAGACGTCGGTCCGCCGACCCGCCGCCAGCGTGCGCCGATGGGTGTGGTACACGTCGGCGGCGCTGCAACGGACATCCAGGTCGACCGAGCGCTCGATCATGGCGGCGACGCGCGGCCCCTCGTTGTACGGCGTGCCGTGCATTTGCATCACCGGCAGGTAAATCGCGCTGCCGCCACGCTCGTTGCCGTTCACGTGCACGCTGTCGAGCGCCTGGCTGTAGAGCGGAAGCTGATCCATGGCGCGCTTGCCGGCGGCGTGGGCGTACGGCCGGTCCGGAGCCACCTGGAAGATCGCCTGTACCAGCTCGCGCACCCGCGGGTCGCCGCGGCCGCGCTCCTGCGATGCGGTCGGCAGGCGCCGGTAGCCGATCACCGTCCCGCCGGCGTCGTAGAAGCGCTTCAGGACTTCCAGCGTCCGGGTCTTGATGGTCGTCATCGGCGGCACGACCACGCAGCGGAACTCGATGCCGGCGATGACGAGCACGCCGTCGCCGATCTCCGCACCGTTCAGCGAGTGATCGTCGACGAAGTCGAAGTCGATGCCGTTCCGGTAGAGGTGCTGCGCCAGGGCGAAGCACTCGTTGCCCGCCTCGTACGCCAGGCTGGTGAAGTGCTCGCCGCGCAGCCAGTGCGCGTGCACGGTGGTGAGCGGATAGAGCAGCGCCACGTCGGCGCAGTGGGTGCCCTGGCTCATGACCGCGCAGAGCCGGGAGACATGACGGACGAAGGCGGGCCAGTGCCTAGCGTAGGGCTGCCGGAAGTAGATCAGCGGCGGCTCCCACTCGTACCAGCCGCCCATGCTGCCGTAGAGCCCGCCGTGGCCGTTGTACAGGTTGAGGCCGTAGGCGAGGTTCTCGTGGGTCCAGGCGAGGTTCCGGTCCTGGCTCATGCCCCAGCCCGAGCGCCAGTAGGCGCACACCGCCGAGCGCTCGCGCCGGTAGATGTGCTCGATGGAGCTGGACATCTTGGCGTCGATCAGGCAGCGGTTGCCGGGCTCGGCGCCGAGCGGGTCCTCGTTGCCGGTGACGTGGAAGTGGCGGAGGTAGCGGAAGTAGTCGACGTAGTGCCAAGTCTGGCCCAGTACGCTCTGCCGGCCCCACGTGGCAATGGTCGCGAAGCGCAGGCCGCGCTCCTCGTGCCAGCGGCTGAAGGGCCGGTAGAAGTGCTCCTCCAGCAGGATGGCCACCGCCTCGTAGTAATCGCAGCGGACCTTGTCGGTGCGCGGGCCGATGTCCCGGAACAGTGCCGCGATCTCGGGCAGCGGATCGTAGCCGTGGTCGGCCCTGATGCGATCCGCCAGTGCCTGCGAGAAGATGATGTTCCCGCGCAGGACCCACAGCTCGTCGTGCAGGAACACGTCCAGCGTCTCGCCGAACAGATCGCCGAGCTCCCGCTCGTGCACCTCCGAGTAGATCTCCAGCCAGCGCGCGGCGACCGCGGGGTTCAGGTAGTCGAGGTCGTGGTGCTCGGAAGCGACGACCATGACGCGCCACGTGCCGCCCGGCGCGTTCCAGGTCAGCGTGCCTCCCGTGAGGCGGTCGGTGAGGTCGATGCGGCTGTCCCCGTCCAGGCGGTCGCCGGCGCCTGCCGGGACGCGGTAGGCCGCCGCGCTGACGACGGACTCGGGACCGGGGACGGCCATCTCGAGGGCAGGTCCGCCGCCGGCCACCGCCGCCTCGTGGCAGACCAGGCGCCGGCCGACCAGCTCGGGCCGCGTCCGGCCCTCCTCGCGCAGGAGTTCCTGCCAGTAGCCGCGGCCGGTCCAGTCGGAGAACCCCGCCTTCATGCCGAGCCGGCGATGCTCGGCCACCGAGTGGTTGAAGATCTCCCGCCACCCGTCGCTCCAGTAAGGCGGGTCGGTGGCAAGGGGTTCGGTGCCGACGAAGCGGGGGTAGTACCACGTCCCGCTCACCCCGGCGGCCTTCATCTGCTCAAGCTGCCAGGTGATCCGCTCCCTGGTCAGGGTGCCGGTTTCCCAGAACCAGGTGGCGAAGTCGCCGTACTCGGCCGGCGGGTCCTGGAACAGGGCCAGGAGATCGGCGCGCGAACGGTCCGGCCGGCTCACGGCGCGGACAGCTCCGCATAAAGCTCCGGCCGGCGTACCCGCTGCTCGTTCCAGTGGACGGCGCGCGCCTCGCGCATCGCGGCCAGGTCCAGCTCGGCACGGAGGATCGATTCCCCTGCTCCGGCCTCGGCGACCGTGTCCCCTTTCCAGTCGAAGATGGCGCTGTGTCCACCGCGGGCGTGACCCTGGGCGCGATTGGCGACAGCGACTGCCGCGCAGTTGCTGGCCGCGTGGTAGGCCGCCGAACCGCGCTTCACGCCGGGGCGGTTGGTGAGCCACAGGATGATCTCCGCCCCCTTGACGGCGAGCGTGCGCGGCACCTCCGGATAGTCGCCGTCCTTGCAGATCATGATGCCGACCCTTGCGAACGGCGTATCGAACACGGGAATGTCGTCGCCCGGCACCAGTACGTCCACCTCCCGTGCGATCGACGGGTCGTAGTGGGCGAGTGAGAGATGCGTCTTCCGGGACGTGCCGGCCAGCGCACCCGTGGAGTCGATGAGCACCACCGTGTTGTGCAGTCCGCGCGGCGATCCCTCGATCAGACCGGCGGCAACGAACACCCCGCAGCGCGCGGCCGCCTTCGCCAGGATCTCGAACTGCTCACCCGGCACGGGGCTGGCCAGCGGCGCGAAGTCGGCGCCGCAGTAGTCGGAGACCGCGACCTCCGGGAACGCGACGAGCCCCGCTCCCCGCGCTGCCGCGTCCTCGATGAGCTTCACCATGCGGCCAAGGTTCGCGTCGACGTGGCCCGGCAACCCGTCGAACTGCACGCTGGCGACGGTGACGCTGCTCATCGTTCGCGGCGGCTCCGCGGCCGCCTCAGCCCAGGCTGACCTGGGCGATGTAGATGTTCGCCTTCCCTTCGTGTGACGAGTAGTAGCTGATCCACAGCCGCTCCTCGTGCCAGACCATACCGGGATAGGAGTTGTCGCCGCCACTGGGCAGCACCAGCGCCACGTCGAAGCCATCGCGGCTCATCCTGGCCAGCGTGGTGACCGGCGCGCCCGTGGCATCGGTGCAGCGGGCGCCGGCCCAGAGATCGCCGCTCGGGACGCGGATGAAGTTGGGGCCGCCCAGGCTCTGCGGCAGGTGCGCGAACGACCACTCGGTGTAGGGCGGCCGGCTGCTGCCGATCCAGTCGGGCCGGATCAGCGCGATCATCTCGCCGTCGGGCATGATGCGCAGGGTGGTCTCGCTGACCGTCCAGCTTCCGTCCGGCGGACGCAACTCCGTCACCCACTGCCACTCCAGGCCGTCACGGGTCGTGTACAGGAAGCCGCGGCGCGGGTTGTCCGCTTCCCCGAGCTTCGAGACGGAGTAGCCGACCCCGTCGTGCCACGTCACGCGCCACAGCCAGTGGTCCTCGGCGAGCACGCGGGCGGGCGCGCTCCACGTGATGCCGTCCTCGGAAAAGCACACACGGGGGGAACGGCTGAGATACGTTGTTCCCCTGAATACCGTACCGCCGGCCAGCAGCAGCATCCTCCCGTCGGGCATGACCGACAGCTTGGGATCGCGCAGGTCGATCCCCTCCTCCACGACCTCGGCGGCGCTGGTCCACGCTTCGCCGTCGTCGGACACCAGAACCCGGAGCGTGCCGATGCTCTTGCCGTGATCCGTGGCCTCCCGGAACGTGCACCACCAGCGGCCGTGGTGGCGCAGCAGGTCGGTGAAGGCGCTGTGCGGCGCCCGGTCCCAGATCCGGGCGACGGAGACGAGATGCGGTTCGCTAGCCACTTCGATCCTCCTTTGTTTCGGAAGCGGACTGCCCGCCGGCATTCGCACTTGCCCACGGCGGCTTGGTGATCGTCCGCCCCTGCAACTGCAGCTCTTCGGCGCGTATGCACGCGCTCATCTGTCCCATGGCAACCTCCTCGAGTTGCGGCACGTCCTGACGGCAGGCGTCGATCGCATACGGACAGCGGGTATGGAACGCGCAACCGGCGGGCGGGTTGGCCGCGCTGGGCACGTCGCCCTCCAGGACGATGCGCTCGTCGGTATCGTCCGGATCCGGGGCCGGGAACGCCGAAAGCAGCGCCTCCGTGTACGGGTGCCGGGGACTGCGGAACACCGCGTCCGAGGCTCCGGTCTCTACGATGCGCCCCAGGTACATCACGGCAACGCGGTCGCTGATGTAGCGGACCACGCTCAGATCATGGGCGATGAACAGGTAGCTCAGGCCGAACCGCCGCTGCAGCTCGATCATCAGATTGAGGATCTGCGCCTGCACCGACACGTCGAGGGCGGACACCGGCTCGTCGGCGACGACCAGTTGCGGCTTGAGCGCCAGCGCCCGGGCAAGGCTGATCCGCTGCCGCTGACCGCCGGAGAACTCGTGCGGGAACCGGTCCGCATACGCCGGCCGGAGGCCCACCGCTTCCATGAGAGGCTCCACCTCCGCGCGCAGCGCCGGACCGCGGATGCCTTCCTGCACCTCCAGCGGCTCGCCGACGATCTCGATCACGCGCAGGTAGGGATTGAGCGAGGAATACGGATCCTGGAACACGACCTGCACGTGGCGGCGGAACGCCTTCAGCTCCCGTCGGCTCAGGGCGTGCACGTCGATGCGCTCCCCGTCGGAGTGAAAGATCACCGTGCCGCCGGACGGCCTGGCAAGCCCCGCGGCCACCCTGCCGGCGGTGGTCTTGCCGCAGCCGCTCTCGCCCACCAGCCCGAGCGTCTCTCCCTTGCGAACGGAGAAGTTCACGCCGTCCACGGCCCTGACCTGTCCGACGGTGCGCCGCAGCAACCCCTTCTCGATCGGGAAGTGCTTCCGCAGGTTCTCGACGGTCAGCAGCTCGGGCGGATTGGGCACGCCTACTCCTCGCTCTTTCCCTCGTGGAGCCAGCACGCAACCGTGTGATCCCGTCCGACCTCGAACTCCGGCGGCTTCTGCGCACACCGGTCGCTGGCGTGATCGCAGCGGGGTGCGAAGGGGCAGCCGGCGCTGTGCGTCAGCGGATGCGGCACCGAGCCCTGGATGACCGCCAGCCGCTGCTTCGGTTCCTCGACCATGGAGGGGATCGAGCGAAACAGCGCCTGCGTGTAAGGATGCCGCGGATCGTGGAACAGGTCCCGGACCCGCGCGCGTTCCATCACCTGCCCCAGGTACATCACCATCACGTCGTCGGCCATCTTTGCGATCACCCCCAGGTCGTGGGTGATGAACAGGATGGCCATGTGGAACTGCTCCTGCAGCCGCTTCAGCAGCGCCAGGATCTGCGCCTCGATGGTGACGTCGAGGGCGGTGGTCGGCTCGTCGGCGATCAGGAGCTTCGGCCTGCAGACCAGGGCCATCGCGATCATGCCCCGCTGCCGCATGCCGCCCGAGAGCTGGTGCGGGTAGGTGTTCATGCGCTGCTCCGGATCGGGCATGCCCACGGCGCGCAGCATCTCCACCGCCGTGGAGGTCACCTCGTCGGCGCCCATGCCGGTGTGCTCCTGCAGGGCCTCCTTGATCTGGAAGCCGATGGTGTAGACGGGGGTCAGGGCCCGCATCGGCTCCTGAAAGATCATGGACACGTCGCGGCCGCGGATGGCACGGATCCGTCTGCCGCGCTGCGGCAGCTTGGCCAGATCGACCGAGCCCCCGTCCGTCGCAAGCATCATGGAGCCGCTCTCCAGCTTGCCGGGGGGACTCTTGACCAGCCGCAGCACGCTCAGCGCCGTAACGCTCTTGCCGCAACCGCTCTCACCGACCACCCCCAGCGTCTGGTTGGGCGCTACGCTGAAGCTCACGCCGTCCACCGCCCGCACGACGCCGTCGTCCGTGTGGAAGTACGTCCGGAGGTCGCTCACCCGGAGCAGCGCGTCGCTCACGTGGCAGGGCTCATGTGGCAGGGCTCATGTGGCGAACGGATCGGCGGCGTCGCGGACGCCGTCGCCGAGGGAGTTGAAGGCGAGCACGATGACGATGATGTAGATCGCCGGCAGCCCGAGCCAGGGCTGATGCAACAGCGCCTGCACGCTCTGCGCCCCCTGCAGCAGGATGCCCCAGCTCGTCATGGGCGGGGTGACGCCGACGCCGAGGAAGCTGAGACTGCTCTCCGCCAGGATCAGCTCCGGCACCGACAGCGTCGCCACGACGATGATGTGGCTCAGCGAGCCCGGCAGCAGGTGCTTGGTGATGATCCGCCACGTGCCGGCGCCGACCCCCTCGGCTGCCAGGACGTACTCCTCGTTGCGATACGCCAGCACCTTGCCGCGCACGACCCGCGCCAGGCCGCCCCAGCCGATGAGCGATATCGCCACGACGATTCCCATGTACACCCATCCGGAAGGCCAGGTGGCGGGAATGGCGGCAGAGAACGCCAGCCACAGCGGCACCCTGGGAAACGAGATCAGCACCTCGATGAACCGCTGCAGTGCGTGGTCGATCATCCTTCCGAAGTAGCCGGAGGCGATGCCGAGGATGGTGCCGATGATGATCGTCACCAGGGTGCCGACCAGCGGTACGCTCAGGCTCACCTGCGATCCGATCAGGATGCGCGACAGCAGGTCCCGGCCCAGCGTGTCGGTCCCGAACAGGAAGATCGAGCCGCCCTCTTCGACCCCGAACAGGTGGCGCTGCATCGGGATGATGCCGAGCCAGCGGTACGGCTCTCCCCGCACGAAGAACTGCACGTAGTACTTGGTGTCCTCCTGCTCCTGGTAGGTGAGCGCGAACGTCTCCAGGTCCAGCTCCTGCTTGAGCGCGTACGTGTACGGCCTGCTCAGGCGCCCATCCTCGTCGAAGAAGTGGACCCGCTGCGGCGGGGCGAAGCGCAGCTTCGTGAACTTCTCGTCGTGGTGATAGGGGCTCAGGAACGCCGCGAACAGCGCCATCAGGTAGAACAGCGCGACCACCACCGCGCTCGCGCCCGCCAGCCGGTTCTTGCGGAACCTCCTCCAGGCAAGCTGCCGGGGAGTTCGCAGCGCCGTTTCCAGGGCCTCGCTGTCCTCGAGCCCGACCGCACGGGCGGCAGGCGCCACCCGCGAGGGATCATCCGCACGCGGTGATGTCGGTCGCTGGTCGCCGCTCACGACAGGCCCCTGTCAGTCATAGCGGATCCGCGGGTCGAGCCACGCCAGCGCGATGTCTGCGATGAGGTTGCCCAGCAGCAGGAAGATCCCGAAGAACTGCAGAATGCTCCCCGCCAGGTACACGTCCTCCTGCAGGAGCGCCCTGAACAGCAACGGGCCGGCGGTGGGCAGGTTCAGCACGATCGAGGTGATCGTCTCTCCCGACAGCATGGCCGGCAGCGACAGGCCGAGGGCGCTGATGAACGGGTTGAACGCGATGCGGACGCTGTGACGCCTGATGACCACCGGCTCGGCCATGCCCTTGGAACGGGCGGTGGTCACGTGCGGCTGCTCCAGCACCTCCAGCAGGTTGCCGCGCATGATGCGAATCGTGCTGGCGGTGCCGGCGGTGCCGATGACGATGATCGGAATCCACAGGTTCTTCGCCAGGTCCCACAGCTTCGCGAGGCTCCACGGAGCGTCCTCGTATTCGGCGGACAGCAGGCGGCCCACCGGGAGGTCGAGCACGAACAGCGCGAACACCATCAGGACCAGGGCGAGGAAGAAGTTCGGGATCGACAGGCCGATGAAGCCCGCGAAGGTCGCGCCGTAGTCGCCCAGGCTGTTCTTGTGCGTGGCGGAGTAGATGCCGATCGGAATGCCGATGGCCCAAGTGAACAGCAGCGTGATGAGCGACAGGCCGAAACTGATCAGGAGCCGGTCCTCCAACATCTCCCGCACCGGCAGAAACGTCTCCAGCGACAGGCCGAAGTCGCCGCGCATGAAGTTGCCGATCCAGAACAGGTATTGCTGCCATTGCGGCTGGTCCAGACCGAAGCGCGCCCTGATGTTCTGCGCAAGCTCCTCGGCCGCCTGAGCGTTGATCACCCGTGCGTCGGTGCCGGCGGCGAGCGCGATCAGGTTCGACGCGTAGTCCCCGGGCGGCAACTGGATGGTGATGAAGACCACGATCGAGATCAGGAAGAACGACACGATCATGGTCAGCACCCGGCGGATGATGAACGTCGTCATGAGGGATCAAATTTGGCGAATCAAAGGGCGAATCAAAAAGGGACTGACGGGCAAACCCGCCAGTCCCTGAGGTAAGCCTCTTGCGATCCTACTTGAAGTAGAACTGATCCAGATGCGCGGACATGATGCCCTTCAGCTTCACGCCCGTCTCCGGCATGTTGCCGATCTTGTTGCTGCGCAGCACCGGAATCGGAACCTCGGCGATGTGGGCGATCTGAAACAGCACGTCCTCGCCCATCATGACGTAGAAGTCCTTGACCAGCTCCACGAACCGCTGCGCGTCGAGCTCGGAGGTCAACTCCTGCTCCAGCTCCCAGATGTCCTGGTACTCCTGCGGCGGATCCACCAGGCCGTGCCCGCACATGTGCGAGAGCGGACTGAACTGGCGGCCCAGGAAGGTGTGCGGCAGGTACGGCTCGAATGACGGGCCGACCCACATGATCGCCTCACCATCGCCGCCGCAGCGTGCGGCCCAAGCCGAGCCGGCAAGGACATCCATGGTGGCGTCGATGCCGATCTCGCGCCAGTAGCCGACGATCAGCTCGGAGGGAGGAATCGTGTCCGGCACGCCGGAGTGCACGTCCAGCACCATCGTCACGTCGCCGCCTTCCGGATACTCCAGCATGCCGTCGCCGTTGCTGTCCGTGAGCCCGAGCCCCTCAAGCAGGCTGCGCGCCCGCTCGGGATCGTACTCCGCGTACGTGTCCATCCGCGCGTCGTAGAAGACGGAGTTCGGCGAGACGACCGTGCCCGCGGTCGCACCCAGCCCGAAGAACAGGGTGTCGTTCATCTCGTCGCGGTTCAGAGCCAGCGACAGCGCCCGGCGGAAGTCGATCTCGCGGATGTACTTGGCCAGCTTCTCGTTCGTCGGCTCGACGATGAGGTTGACCCAGCCCTGACGGGAGCCGCCCGTCCACATGTCGATGGTGTAGTCACCGCGTGACTGGCCTTCGCGCAGAACCTGCAGGTCGGAAAGCGCGATGAGTCCCTGCTGCGCGTCGACCTCGCCCTGCACCATGGCCAGGATCGCCGCCTCCTTGTTCGCCACCGAGCGCCGCTCGATGCGATCGATGTAGGGGAGCTGGTTTCCCGCCGTGTCGACCACGGGATAGTAGGGATTCCTCACCGCGACCAGCTTGGTGGCCGGGTCATAGCTCTCCAGCACCCACGGGCCGAGCCACGGCTGCTCGGGGTGCTCCTCACGGTTCATCCGGCGATGCAGGTCCTCGTAGCTTCGCTCGGAGTTCGCCTCCGGGTGGTAGTCCTCGAGCCAATGCTTGGCGTGCGTGCTCTCGGCCAGGATCCACATGTGCATGAGCGGATGCGGCACCGGCGACGTGAAGCGCACCGTCCGCTCGCTGATCGCCTCCACCTGGACCACGTCCTCGCCGATCTGCGCGAACCACCGCGGGATCTGGTTCACCTCCGGATGTATGTGGACCATGTTGTAGACCCAGGCGATGTCCTCGGCGGTGAACGGCTCGCCGTCCGACCAGCGCGCGTTCTCACGGATCGTCCCTTCGAACACCGTGAAATCGTCGTTGATCGTGAAGCTCTCGAAGTAGAACGGACTCAGCGTGTTCGCGCCCAGGTGCATGCCGTCGACGACCCACTGATGGACGTCGAACGGGATGTCGAAGGCGATGCCGCCGCCCTCCGTGTTGTAGCCGGCCAGGTTGAGCCAGCCGATGCTGGGCTTGCCCTGATCGACGCCGCGCAGCGTGCCGCCGTAGGTCCCGATCTCGTTCAGGACCTCGCGCACGAACGGGTTGTTCGATACGCGCTCCTCCACCGGGGGCAGCTCTCCGTTGGCTACCATCTCCGCCAGCATCGGCGCTTCCTGATACTGGGCCACGCCGTGTGTGGCGGCAAGGAGCATCAGCCCCGTTGCGAGCGTTGCGAGCGACCAGAGTCTTCGTGTCACCACCGTGTTTCTCCTTGGTGCGCGACCGCGGTTCCGCCCGGCGGTCGCGGCGATCCTCAAGCGGCGCGCGAATCGCGCCGATAATGAATGGTTGCCTCCGCCGTCGAGCGTGTCAACCAGCGACACCGCGCGTGGACACTAGAATCTGACCTCGCGGCCCTCCGCCTCGGTGTCGATCTCGGCGAGGAAGATGTCGGCGGGGCCGGTCATGCGCAACGACCTGTCGTCCAGCTCCGGCAGGAAGGCCGACCTGTTCGTGTCTGCCGGCACCACCCCGCCCAGGTAGGCATGCTGCGAGTAGTAGCTCATCGCCAGCGTGCGGGGTCCCGTGGCGATCAGGCCCGGATAGGCCGCGTCGCCCTCGCTTGCCAGTGCGAGCAACGGCTCCACCTTCCCCTTCTCCAGCACGAATATCGCGGTGTTGCCCGCCGGTGTCGGCTGAATCTTCCATGGCGTATCCGTGCTTCTCCTGCCGGCCACGTACAATATTCCCCGACATTCGCAGATCCTCGGACAGTGGATCCTCGTCTTCAGATCCACCCAGTCCCACTGTCGATAGGGTGGCTTGGACCAGTAGAAGATCGAGTCGTCCGGATCGCGGTTCGTCCGCGACACGCACCAGAGCTCACCGTCCGGGCGAAAGACGAAGTCCGTTTCGGAGATGGAGTTGCAGGGCTTGTGCGTCACCGTTCGCGGATCGAATCCTGGATCGGACGGGTCCACGACATCGTCCTCCGCGAGAGGGATGCGGCTCACCGTCTCCCAGCTCAGGCAGTCGGAGCTGGTCAGGAGCTCTCCGCCTTTCTCGGCCGAGTAGAAGGCGCCTCGATACTCCCTGATGCTCCACAGCCAATAGTTCGACGTGTGGATCTGCACCGGGGTCGTCCAGCTTACGCCGTTTTCGCTCGAAGAAAGGCAGGTGTGCCCGACCTGCCGGAGCTCGCCATGCACGGCACTGAACCGGCAGGAAAAGAAATACACGGAGAGCCTGTCGTCGGTTGCCAGGAGCTTGGGATCACGATCGTCCAATCCTGAATCGATGATCGTGACGAGGTGCCACCGCTTCAGGTCGAGCGACCGCATGACGACGATCGTTCCCTCCGGAGAGGCGTGGGCGGCGTTGCGCGAGTACACCAGCCAGTAGCAATCCCGCCAGAAACAGAGATCGGTGCCCATGTTGTGCCAGCCGTCTCTGACTACCGTCCTCTGCCAGTCAATGTGAGGCATGCGGCCCTCCGTCACAGCTCTTAGGTGATAGCGCGGGGAATGACATGGACCTCCACCTCCTCGACGACCGCGGCTTCTTCTGCCGCGGGGTCGCTGCGCTCGAGCCGCAGATCCAGGCTGTTCTCGCCGCGCACGGTCAGATCGGCGGTGAGCGGGAACCAGTAGGTCACGAAAGGGCGTGTGTCGGCGCGGCTCGCTTCAGCGTCGGGTCCCGGCGGCCCCTCGCTCGGCCGCAGGTCGATGCGCACCTCGTCGTCACGGCGCCGCAGTCCGCGATCGGGCACCGGGCGTCCGTTCAGGCTCACGGAAAGCGTGTCGGCAAGCGAAAGGTGGTGCGCGCGGAACAGCAGCATGGCCGCGGCCACGTCGTCCAGGTCCTCGTACAGCCGGAACCGGTATGCCGCTGCGCCGTCGGGGCGGCGCAGCACCGCCCGCTGCGCCTTGACCTTGCCGCTCGCGGCGCGGTCCGGCCCGAAGCCGCGCAGTCCGCCCAAGGTAGGGTCGAACACGTAGTGGCGGCGGCCCCGCAGCGCCGCCTCCGGCGTGCGCACGTCATGCATGTCATGCAGCGCAAGGGGGTAGAACGGCGCGTGGGCGCCGGCGCCGCGGGAGGTCCAGTCGCCTTCGTCGCCGCCCGACCAGGTCATGACCAGGAAGTGGTTGTACAGGGAGATCCCGTCGGCGCCCTGGGCGTACATGCTGGTGGCCAGGGCGCGGCGCTGGTCCTGGGTGATCGGCTGCTGGCCCATGCGCCTGCGCGCCCGGTGGCTGGCCCAGTTCATCAGCGCCGGGTAGAGACGGCACGCCCCCCCTTCGGTCAGATCCCGCCACTCGGCGTAGGGGATGTTGGCCTCCGCGTACATGGTGTCCTGCGGCGCCACGTGGTCCACGAGCCCGTCACCGACCCAGGTGGGAAGGTCGAGCCCCATCACGTGGCACTCGTCGATGGTGGATGGCACGCGGCACCCCAACAGCAGCCGCTTCCCCGCTCCGCTGCGGTCGAGCAGCGCACGCACCTGCCGCACCAGCTCGGTCATCAGGTGCTCCCGCTCGGGGCCGCTGCCCGGCGGGAAGTAGCGGTTGTCGCGAAAGCAGAGCTCGACGCCGTCCACGGCGAACGTCTCCAGGAAGCGCGTGATCACGCTCAGCACGTAGGCGCGCACCTCCGCAAAGCTGAAGTCCAGCGGCTCGCTCAGGCGGTACGTCGGGCCCGGCGGGGCGTCCCGCAGCCGGAACTGCGGGTTGTCGACGATGAAGGCGGCGCCGGCGCCCACACCCTGCCGCACCGAGTCGGTGTGGTTGTCGTTCATCCGGAACCCGCCCATCACCTCCATGTTGTGCGCCCGGCACTGGCTGAGCAGAACCGCGAACGGCTGCGTGCCCTGATCCAGGAGCGGCAGGAAGCGGCGGTGCTGCAGGCGCGCGTCGTAGTCGAAGCCGTCGCTGCGCCAGTAGGTGGTCCAGCCCTGCGTGTACACCTCCTGGATGAACAGGTCCGGGCCGGCCGCGGCGACGTCGTCGATCCAGTCGCGCAGGTGCGCCTCGGTGACCGGATCCGGAAGATAGCGGCTGGCGATCAGCGACGGATCGCTGACGTAGAGCAGCCGCCGCTCGCCGCGCGGCGCGGGCCGCCGTTGCGCGGACCTGTCCGCGGTCACGAGTACCGATCCGCGGCGTCGCGCACGCCGTCGCCGAAGAAGTTGAACGCCAGCACGGTGACGACGATGAAGATTCCCGGCAGGACGAGCCAGCGGTGCTGGATGAGCACCTCGATCTTCTGCGCGTCCTGCAGCAGCACCCCCCAGCTCGTCAGCGGCGGCGTGATGCCCACGCCCAGGAAGCTCAGCGCGCTCTCGCCCAGGATCACCCCGGGGATGGAGAGGCTGGAGACCACGATCAGGTGGCTCAGCGTGCCCGGCACCAGGTGTCGGAAGATGATGCGGCCCAGGCCGGCGCCCGACATCTGCGCGGCGGCCACGAAGTCCTCGCCGCGATATTGCAGCACCTTGCCGCGCACCACCCGCGCCAGCCCGCCCCAGTCGATGATCGACAGGATGACGACGATGAGCAGGTAGCGGTACCCGGAGGGCATGCTCAGCGGCATGGCGGCGGCCAGCGCCAGCCACAGCGGCAGCGACGGCAGCGCGATCAGCACCTCGATGAAGCGTTGGATGTAGTGGTCCACGCGCCCGGCGAAATAGCCGGAGATCATGCCCATGACGGAGCCGATCAGGATGGTCAGGAAGGTGCCGACGAACGGCACCGACAGGCTCACCTGCGAGCCGCGCAGGACGCGCGAGTAGAGGTCGCGGCCCAGCGAATCGGTGCCCCAGAAATTCCAGCGCGCGCCTTCGCCGACGCTCATGAGCCGCACGCTGCCCGGGATGATCCACAGGATCCGGTACGGCTCGCCGCGCCGGAAGAACAGGATCGGGAAGCGCTGCTCGCGATCCTCCGTGTAGGTGATCCTGAGCGTTTCGCGGTCGCGCGCCTTGAGCAGGTTGTAGACGTACGGGCGCGTGAGGCGGCCGCTGTCATGGTCGCGGAAGTAGATGCGCTGCGGCGGCGCGAACAGGTGCTTGGAGGACTGCTCGCTGTAGTTCATGGTGCTGAGGAACGGGGCCAGCACCGCCGTCACCAGCAGGATCGCGATCACGATGCCGGCAGTGCGCGCCAGCTTGTTCCTGCGGAACCGGCGCCAGATGAGCTGGCCGACGGTCCGTCCGGTGAGGTGCTGGGGAGCGTCCGCGACGACCGCGCTTTCAGTTGCCATGCGTCACTCGTAGCGGATGCGCGGATCGAACCAGGCCAGGGCGATGTCCGCCAGCAGGTTGCCGATCAGCAGAAACACGGCCAGCACCATGAGGATGCTGCCCGACAGATAGATGTCCTCGCTGCGCAGCGCCGCGTACAGCAGCGGTCCGGCAGTGGGGATGTTCATTACGATGGAGACGATCGTCTCCCCCGAAATCAGGGTGGGCAGCCACAGTCCCAGGCCCGTGATCACCGGGTTGATGGCGATGCGCACCGCGTGCTTGACCGTCACGGTACGCTCCGGCAGTCCCTTGGCGCGCAGCGCGGTGATGTAGGGCTCGCCGATCACGTCCAGCAGGTTGCCGCGCACGACGCGAATGATGCCCGCGGTACCCGCGGTGCCGATCACGATCACGGCGATCCACACGTGCTTGAGAAAATCCACCAGCTTGGCCCAGCCCCACGGCGCGTTCTGGAGATGCGGCGAGAACAGGCCGCCGACCGGAAAGTCGAGCACGAGCAGCGCGAACACCATCAGGATCAGCGCCAGAAAGAAGTTGGGAATCGACAGTCCGATGAAGCCGGCGAAGGTGGCGATGTGATCGGAGATCTTGTTCTTGTGCAACGCCGAGTAGATGCCGATCGGCAGGCCCACGGCGTACACGAACAGCAATGACAGCAGGGCGATCGCCATGCTGTACGGCACGCGCTTCCACAGCACCTCGTTGACCTCGGTGTCGTAGGCGAACGACTCGCCCATGTCGCCGCGCAGGAAGTTGGCGAACCAGGTGACGTACTTCACCAGGTAGGGCTGGTCGAGCTGATAGCGCAGGGTGAGCTCCTCCACCATCTGCTTGTACTGCTCGGTGGCGAAGGTGCCGCCCCGGTCCTGGTAGAATTCCAGCACGAAGCGCTCCGCCCAGTTGCTCGGCGGCAACTGGATGACCGCGAACACCAGGAAGGAGACGATCAGGAACGTCGGGATCATGCCGAGCAGGCGCCGCACGACGAACGTGGTCACCGCTCTTCACTCTCCATGACAAGGAGAGCCGGTGGAACGGATGCTCCACCGACTCTCACGCTCAGCAACGCGCTGCGGCTATCCGCCGACGCGCGGGTAGCTGCAGTCCGAATGGGCAAACCACTGGTCGGTCTTGGCCGTCATCATGAACTTCTGGAACACGCGCACGTCGGGCACGTTGCCCATGCACTTGTGCCGGATCACCTGCTGCGGCCGCTCGGTGACGAATGCCGGCCAGCTCAATGACTCCGTGGCGATGTGGTTGAAGAACGCCTTGGCCGCCGCCTGCTGCTCCTCGACCGTGGTCGCGGAGGCGTACGCCAGCTCCAGCTCGAACGCCTCGTCGTAGCTCTCGGGCTGCTCGATGGGATCGCCCCAGGAATAGCTGATGCGGTTGTGCCAGATGCCCAGGTAGTGGAACGGGGAATAGTCGGGCACGCCGGTACTGACCTGCAGCGCGATCTCCCCGGCGCGCATCTTGGAGGCGATGGTGGACCAGTCGGCGGCCACCAGCGTGGTGGAGACGCCGAGCTTCGTCCATTCGTCGATCAGCGCCTCGACGGTCTCCACGTTGAGCAGGCCGTTGGTCGCCCCCGGCACGAAGATGTGCACGTCGGAGCCGTCCTCGTACTCCAGCATGCCGTCGCCGTCGCTGTCCGTGATGCCGATCTCCGCGAACAGCTTCCACGCCGCCTCCCTGTCCGGTCCCAGGTAGGTGTCCTGAATCGGGTCGTAGAGGGCATGGTCGCGCGGGATGCCGGTCACCGACGGGACCGCCAGTCCGGCGAACAGCTTCTCGTTGATCTCCTCTCGGTCGATGCCGATCGACAGCGCCTGGCGGAACTGGTTGTGCAGCCCGGCGGCCTGGAAGTTCGGGTCCTGGGTGCCGGGTGCGGCGCCCTTGAGCTGCTGGCCGGTGGGATAGCGCCACGATATCTGCGAGGTCTGCCGCGAGCCCTTCCAGATCAGGGTGTCGTAATTGCCGCGGGACTCGTTGTCCTTCAGCACCGCGTGCTTGTTGAGGTCACCGCAGTCGGCGGCGCAGATGTCCACCTCGCCCTGGATCACGGACAGGTAGCGCGCCTCGTTGTCCGTCACCCTGGCCACGCGCACGTAGTCGAAGTAGGGAAGCTGGTTGCCCTCTGCGTCCACCACCGGATAGTAGGCGTTGCGCTCCCACAGCGTGCCCGTGCTCTCATCGGTCTCGACGGGGATCCAGGCCTGCAGCGACGGAATGTCCAGCGTGGTGTTGCGGGAGCGGGCCGCGCGGAAGTCCTCCCAGGTCTTGCCGTCGGCGAAGTCCGGGTGGTGCTGCTCCAGGTAGTGCACGGGCTGCGGGTACCCTTCGAAGGTCTCCCGGAGCTGGCCGGCCCAGGGGCCCGCCGGCGAGTGGAACCGCACCGTCAGGTCGTCCACCTTGGTGACCTCGAAGCGCTCGCCCTTGTAGCTGCTCTGCAGGTTGGTCATGCGCGCCGAGTAGCCGGGATTGGTGTACATGTTCTCGAACGGCCAGATGATGTCCTCGGCGGTCAACGGATGGCCGTCGGACCACTTGGCGCCGTCACGGATCTTCACCTCCATGGTGGCGCCGTCATCGAGCCACGTGTAGTACTCGGCGTACTTGGGCTCGAATCCCGCGATCGGGCCGCCCATGGCCACGTGCTCTTCCAGCGACATCGGTACCTGGAACAGGCCGGGCATCTCACCCTGCGTGAAGAAGGTGCCGTAGCCCCACTGGTGCTGCGAGACGACGCGCATGGTGCCCGAGTACTCGCCGATCTCTTCCTCTACCTGGCGGACGAAGGGATTCGACGGCAGCCGCTCTTCCACCGGTGGCAGCTCACCGGCTTCGACTCGCGCGGCGAGCAAGGGCGACTCCTGGTATTGCGCGAACACGGTCGGTACCCCCAGCAGCAGCAGCGCCGCGATGATGGGGGCGAACACGATTCTTTGTGCCATCGTTACCTCTCCTCTCTCTTGTGGTAGGGTTTGACCCTTGAGTTGAGACCTTAAGGCGGTGTTGTGTCAAGCTCGGGCCCAGGGCGTTTGGAGCGATCAGGGCGTTCGGAGCGTTATGGACCGTGAGTGAGCGAACCGAATCTCACTCGAAGAGTGAAGGGACGGCTGCCGCCGCGGCGGATGATGCGCTGCTGCGGGTCGACGACCTGGCGGTCCGGTTCGAGCGCGACGAAGCGGAGGTGCGCGCCGTCAACGGGGTCAGCTTCGCCATCGGCCGCCGGGAAGTGCTGGGCGTGGTCGGTGAAAGCGGCTGCGGCAAATCGGTCACCGGGTTCTCGATCATGGGCCTGGTGCCGAGCCAGGGCGGCCGCGTTTCCGGCGGCTCCATCACCTTCCGGCGCGACGGCGGCCAGACGGTCGAGCTGGCCGCGCTGGCCCCTGCCGGCGAGGAGATACGCAGCATCCGCGGCCGGGAGATCGGCATGATCTTCCAGGAGCCGATGCGCACCCTCAGCCCGGTGTACAGCATCGGGGAGCTGATCGGCGAGGGCGTGCGCGCCCACCTGGGGGTGAACCGGAAGCAGAGCCGCGAACAGGCTGTCGACCTGCTCAGGCGCGTTCAGATCGCCGACCCGGAGGAGCGCGTCGACTCCTTTCCCCACCAGCTCTCGGGCGGCATGCGCCAGCGGGTGATGATCGCCATCGCCCTGTCCTGCAACCCGGCGCTGCTGATCGCCGACGAGCCGACCACCGCCCTGGACGTCACCATCGAGGGCCAGATCATCGCGCTGCTCCAGGAGCTGCAGAGCGAGTCGCAGATGTCGATGATGTTCATCACCCACGACCTGGGGGTCATCGCGGAGGTGGCGGACCGGGTGATGGTCATGTACCTGGGCCGCTCGGTGGAGCAGGCGAGCGTGGAGGCGCTGTTCGCGGAGCCGCTGCATCCCTACACGCAGGCGCTGATGCGTTCCAACCCCGCGCTGGCGCCGGCGCCGAAGACCCGGCTGGAGGTGATCCGCGGCACCGTTCCCGACGCCACCGTGGAGCTCGCCGGCTGTCCGTTCGCGCCGCGCTGCGAGCACGCCATGGAGCGCTGCGGGCGCGAGGAGCCGCCGCTGTTCGAGCCGCAGAGCGACCATTACTCGGAGTGCTGGTTGCACGGAGAGTTGCACGGAGACCTGAGTGGAGAGCGGCATGGATGACGCGCTGGTGCGGATCCAGGGCGTCCGAAAGCACTTTCCGATTCAGCGCGGCATCCTGCGCCACACCGTGGGCTGGATCAAGGCCGTGGACGGCGTCGACCTGGAACTCGGGCGCGGTGAGACCCTGGGCATCGTCGGCGAGTCGGGCTCCGGCAAGACGACGATCGCACGCGTCGTCGCGGGCCTGATCGACGCCACCGCCGGCAACGTGCTGTTCGCCGGCGGCGGTCAGGTCGTTGACATCACGACTCTGGACGCCAAGGGCAAGAAGACCGCCCGGCGCCACATGCAGATGATCTTCCAGGACCCCTACAGCTCCCTCAACCCGCGCATGCCGGTGCTGGAGATCGTCGGCGAGCCGCTCATCGCCCATCGTCAGGCGAGCGGGGCGGCGTTGAAGGAGCGGGTGGCGGCGCTGCTGGAGTCGGTGGGCCTGCAATCAGGCCACATGAACGTCTATCCGCACGAGCTGTCGGGCGGGCAGCGTCAGCGCATCGGCCTGGCGCGGGCGCTGGCGCTCGGGCCGGAACTGATCATCTGCGACGAGCCGGTGTCGGCGCTCGACGTGTCGGTGCAGGCGCAGATCCTCAACCTGCTGCTGCAGATGCAGCAGAACCGCGGCCTCAGCTACCTGTTCATCGCGCACAGCCTGAGCGTGGTGGGCTGGATGAGCGACCGGATCGCGGTGATGTACCTGGGGCGCGTCGTCGAGATCGCCGGCGGCATGGAGCTGTATCGGCGTCCGCTGCACCCCTATACCGAGGCCCTGCTGTGGAACTACCCGGTTCCCGATCCGGCCGTCTCCCGCCGCCGCCAGGTGCTGGTGGGGGAGATTCCCAGTCCCGCCAACCCGCCGTCCGGCTGCCCGTTCCACACCCGCTGTCCGCACGCCGAGGAGCGCTGCCGGACGGAGGTGCCGCAGCTCGAGGAGGTCGCTCCCGGGCACTGGAGCGCGTGCCTGCGCTGGCAGGAGGTCGAGCTGCGCGGCCGGCCGATCTGGCAGTCCGAAAAGGGCCAGGCCGAGAAAGGCCAGGCCGAGGAGACCCCGTGACACCGACCTATCGCGCCGCCGTGATCGGCTGCGGGCGCATGGGCGCCTTCATCGACAACGAGAGCGCCTCACCCCTCGCCTGGTCGCACGCGGCCGGCTACGTGGCCTGTCCGCGCACCGAGCTGGCGGCGCTGGCCGACCAGCGCGCCGACGTGCTGGACCGCGCCGGCGAGCGCTACGCGGTGCCGCCTGCGCGCCGCTACCGGGACTACCGCGAGATGCTTGCGCGCGAACGGCCGGAGATCGTGAGCGTCGCCACGCAGCCGGAGCAGCGCGCCGAGATCGTCATGTATGCCGCCGAGCACGGCGCGCGCGCGATCTACGCCGAGAAGCCGATGGCCGCGTCGCTGCAGCAGGCGGACGCCATGGTGGCGGCTGCCGAGCGCCATGGCGTCGCCTTCAACATGGGCACCAACCGCCGCTGGGAGGCGCCGTACGACGTCATGAAGGAGCTCATCCACGGCGGCCGCTACGGCCGGCTGCTGTCGATGACCATCCACCAGGGGCACGGCCTGTTCAACATGGGCAGCCACGTCTTCGACCTGTTCCAGTGGCTGAACGACGACCGCCCGGTCGAGTGGGTGCAGTTCCACCTGACCAGGGGCGGCGACGACCTGGACGGCGGCCTGCTGGACGGCGATCCGAACGGCGGCGGGCGGCTGCAGTTCGCCAACGGCGTGGCGGCGTTCGCCTCCGACTCCGGCCGGCCGTTCGAGGTCGAGGTGGTGTGCGAACAGGCGGTGATCGGCTCCCTGGGCCTGGACGGCGAGTTCCTGCTGCGCGAGTCCGGCGGGGTGAACCACCGCGGGAACGCCGTGCTGCGGCCCGGCACCTTCCCGCCCTTCACCCGCGACAGCTCCACCGTCAACCTGATCACGGACCTCGCGCACGCGCTGGACACGGGCAAGCCGCCGCGCGGCGGGGTGCGCGTCGCGCGCGCCAACACGGAGCTGATCTTCGCCTGCATCGAGTCGCACCGCCGCGGCGGCGCCCGCGTGCCCCTGCCGCTGGAGGGCAGCGACCTGCGCCTGGAGCGCCACTTCGCTCCGCGTCAGCCGCGCTTCGAGCGGTAGAGCGGCATGCCCGCGCAGGAGCGCTCGCTGACCGGCGCGGTCGAGCGCTTCCCGGTCGTGACCACCGGCGCGCGCTGGCCGTGCGTGCGCGAGGATTTGGGGCCGGAGCCCTACTTCCGAACCTTCCCCGAGTGCCGCAGCGACCCGCGGCGCAACGACTACGGCAGCGTCACGGAATGGCCGCCGCCGTTCTCGCGCGGCGGTGGGTTCTTCCCGGTGCTGCTGCTGCTCGACGACGGCCGGCTGTGTTGTGCCCTGCGCACCGGCGCGCCGCACGCCGGCAGCGGTTCCGAGATCAGCATCACCTTCTCCGCCGACCGGGGCGCGACCTGGTCCCCGTACCGCGTGGCGGTGCAGAGCGATCCGGAACGCTGCGTCGACCGCCGCAATCCGGCGCTGGGACAGAGCGCGGCGGGCGACCTGGTGATGGCGTACGGGGCCGTTCTCGGGTACGACGCGGCCGGCCGGCGCACCATCTCCAAGAATCACGACCAGACGGTGCAGCCCTGGATGGAGGTGGTCCGCTCGAGCGACGGCGGCCTCACCTGGTCGCGGCCGTCCCGCATCGCACCGCCGGCCGGGACCCTGCTGCAGCCGCACGGGCAGATGCGCCGGCTGGCCGATGGCGGCCTGGTGTTCAACGCCCGCGGCTCCTACACGGCCGAAGTGTACCGCCGCGACCCGCGGGCCGCGCAGCGCGTCAGCTTCCTGTTCCGTTCCGCCGACGGCGGCGTGACGTGGCGCCGGCACGGCTTCCTGGGCGACGGCTCCTCGGAGACCGGCTTCCTGCCGCTCGACGAGCGGCACTGGGTCGGGATGGTGCGCCACAACGACCGCCCCAACCGCATCGGCTACTCCGCCGACGGCGGCGTCACCTGGACCCGCTGGCAGGAGACGGCCGCTGCCGTCGAGCGCAGCGCGGAGGGAGAGCGGGAGGACAGCTTCGGCGCCGGCGACGTGCGGACCGTGGACACCCGTTCCCAGAAGCCGGCACCCGGCAGCGTCTGCAGGCTTCCCGCCGGCAACGTGCTGATCACCTACGGCTACCGCGCCTACCCGTTCGGAGTCCGCGCCGTGGTCAGCCGCGACGGCGGCGCCGGCTTCGAGGTGGCGTGCGAGTACGTCCTCTCCGACAGCGCATGGTGCCACGACTGCGGCTACCCCAGCACGGTCTGCTTCGACGACGGCACGATCGTTACGGTCGACTATTCGCTGCTCGACCTCGATCGCCCTGAGTGGGGCACTTGCGCGATCGCCTATCGCTACGACCAGGAGCTGTTCGAGCCCGATTCCGGCCGCTGATGCCCCGCACGGCGCGCGGGAACCAGCAGGAGCACGGTCCCCGCGGCCAACTCCCCAACCGCCAGGGCCAGCCGCGGAACGCTCCAGGCGGCCGTTCCCCGCGCCACGGCGAACGCCACGTGCGCTGCGCCGAACGCCAGCAGGGTCACGCCGGCCGCACCCAGCCCCCCGCGGACGAGCCGCCGCTCGGAGATGGCATCGGCGAACCGGTGCTGCGACACCAGCATCGCCATCAGCACCGCCAGGCCGGCGATGATCATGAACGCCTTGTCGATCACCGGCACTGCGTAGGGATAGACCGCCAGCCGTTCCAGCCACGCGAACAGCGCCCCCCGCCAGGTCATGGCCGCCAGCAGTCCGCACCCGCCGAGCACCAGCGACAGCGCGAGTCCCGCCACCTCGGCCCACAGCGGCGACGGCTGGCCACTTCGCGCGTCGCCCTCACGCACGGCTCAGCGGTCCTGGCGGCGGATCTCGTCGTGCAGCGGCAGGCCGCAGGCGTCCGCGATGGCCCGCGCCGCCTCCACGAGCCGGTGGCCGTCGGGCCCCTTGACCAGGTCGATGCGCCGTACCCGTCCCCGGTCCTCCAGCAGCGACAGGTGCACGGCGCTGCGACGCAGGTCGAACCGCATGAGCCGCACCGGCAGCGGCCGCCGCCCCTCTTCGGAGGGCAGCGTGATCAGGACGCCGCCCAGCCGCAGCGACCGCACCCCGGCCAGCGGCCAGTACCTGGAGTGGAACGCCGGCCCCACGCCGACACGATGCTCCACCCGTCCCCGCTCCACGTTCCAGCGCCAGCGCTCGTGATAGAGCGCGCCAAGCACCATGACGGCGGCCATGCCCAGCGGCACCGCGTTGCGGGCGCCGAAGACGGCGACGCCGCCGGGGGTCGTCAGCGCGGTGATGGCGAAAAGCGCCGCGCCGGTCACGCCCAGGAACCACCGGTAGCCCGATGCCAGCTCCAGGTCGAGCATCGGTCCGCGCTGGCGCAGGCGGAGACGTGGCTGCACCGGGGTGCATTCCCGCCGGCCGGGCGTTACCCGGACTCCGCCAGGATCGAGCCCTCGATGCCGCGGATCCCGTCGGCGTGGGTGTAGTAGTAGACCACCAGGACGCGGCCGTCGCGGAGCTCGAGCGCCCACGGATAGCCGCAGTCGCTGTCGGCCGAGTCGCTGCGGACCTGGATGTCCGGGGCGTCGTCCAGATCGCCGCCCTCGGGCTCCAGCAGCCGCGCCAGACACCCGCGCTGGCCTTCCCAGCGGGTGCCGACGGTGGCCAGGATGCGCCCGTCTCGCAGCCCCAGCAGGTGCCCGGGGCACCCCTTCATGGAGGTGAAGCGCCACGGCGACCAGGAGGCTCCGTCGTCGTCGGAGGTCACCAGCGCCAGCCGGCACTGGGTGTCGTGGGGCTGGCGCGGATGGCAGCGCAGGAGGACCAGGAGTCGTCCCCCCGGCGTGCGGTGTATTGCCGGCTCGCTGAAGTGGGCGACCGCATCGACGGCGATGCGGCCGCCGTACTCCCAGGTCTCCCCGTTGTCGAGCGAGGTGCGCATCATCCCGAAGAACGGCTGGCCGCCGTCGGGCTGCTCGGTGGCCTTGCTGGGCAGCAGGATGCGGCCGTCAGGAAGCTCGACGAGCTGGCTGCGCGACACCCCGGAGTGCTCGGCCGGATGGCCCCAGATCCCTTCCGGCAGCCGCGGGAAGCGCACCGGCTCGCTCCAGGTGCGGCCGTCGTCCCGCGAGCGGATCCAGAACGGGATGCCCGGCCGCGAGGACCACGCGGTGTGAGCGGGCGTGGTCGGCCCCGCCGGCACCAGCTCCGCCGCCGAGGCGTGCAGGAAGATGCTGCCGTCGCGCAGCGCGTGCGTGCCGAAGTCGACCACCCCGCCGAGCGGATCGCAGGTGACGAGCTCCGCCGGGCCCCAGGTCGCGCCCTCGTCGCCCGACCGGCACGCGCGCACGTCGAACAGGGGATGGCCGTGGTGGGCGTGGCCCAGGTCCGGCGAGCGGTGGAACACGGCCAGCAGATCCCCGGCCGGCGTGCGGATGACGTTCGGATGCGCCGCATACCAATCGGCGTGCCGATAGATCGTGACGTGCTCGACCACTTTCCAGGCCATGGCCGGCAGTGTAGCCCAGAACCACGGGCCTCACCGGCCGGAGAGATTCGGGACGTCAGGCCGGGATGACCGTCACCTCCACCTCGTCGATCAACAGCTCGGCCGGCGGGCCGGCCGGCGCCGTGACGGTGAGCCGATTGTCGCCGATGACCGTCGATCCGGGATCCAGGTCGAACATGCAGCTCGTGTAGGCGGGCAGCGGCCTCCCGTACGAGACGGCGCGCCCGTCGGGGTGCCAGATGCGGCGCAGGCGCGGAGCGGTGATCGGAACGTCGTTCAGCGCCACCGCCAGGGGATCGGCGGGAGTCAACCCCGCCACGCGGAAGTGGAGCCGCGCGTGGCCCGCGGCGGCGACGTCCTCGTAAAGGCGGAACGCGTAGGTGCCGCATGCTTCCCCGGCGCCGCGCTGCAGCAGAACCGCGGGATTCCGCCGCGCCCCGGCGGAGGCGCTCCCCGCCGGCTGGTATCCCTGGAACCCGCCCCACATGGAGCGGAACAGGTAGTGGCGGGGGCCGCGCGCGACGCATTCCAGGTCGGCCAGCTCCCGCAGGTACGCCAGCGCCGTCGGATACATGGTCTCCGACCCGTTGTCGCGCCCGGTCGAGCGGAAGCCGTCCCAGTGCATCTGGTAGTTGTAGATGGAGATGCCGTCGGCGCCCTGCCGCCGCAGGGTGTGCACCAGCGCGCGGTAGTTGTCGAGGCTCAGCGGCAGCCCGGTTCGGTCGCGGTGGGAGCAGTAGGGGAGCACGCCGGGATAGAAGCGGCAGGAGGAGCCGTCGGTGAGCGAGTCGAACTCCTCGTACGCCGGATTGAAGTCCGAGTACATCGAATCCATCGGCGCCACGTAGTCCACCAGTCCGGCGGCGATCCAGGCCGGCACGTCCAGGCCCACGTCATGGCACTCGGCGACCGTCTGCGGCACCCGCACACCGAGCTGCAGCCGCCGTCCACGGCCGGCGCCGCGCCGGTCCAGCAGCGCCCGCACCCGTTCGATGAGGGCGGTCATGAGCGGCTGCCGGGCGCGGCCGATGCTGCGGTCGCCGCGCGGCGCCGGGAAGTAGAGGCCCTCGCGAAACGTCAGCTCCAGGCCGTCCACGTCGAAGCGGTCGACCACCTCCTCCATGACCCCGTACAGGTAGTCGCGGACGCCGTCGAAGGTGAAATCCATCCGGTTGCCGGGCACGAAGGCGGACCCGTCCGGCATCTCGGTGAGCTTCCATTCCGGATGCGTGTGCAGGAACATGCCGCCCTGGTCGGGCGCGCCGTGGCTGTCGTTCATCCGGAAGCCGGCCATGAAACCCATCCCGAGCTCCCGCGCCCGCTCCAGCAGCACCTGCAGCGGCATGATTCCCTCGTCCATGAGGGGAATGAAGCGCCGGTGCTGCGGACGGGCGTCGTACTCGAACCGCTCGGAGCGGAAGAACATGGTCCAGGCGGCGTTGTAGACCTCCTGGATCAGCGTGTCGGCGCCGCTCAGCGCGATGTTGTCCACCACGCTTCGCAGCTCCTCCACGGTGGTGGGCTGGGTGGTGATCAGCGGTCGCGGGTGTCCCGGGTCGAAGTCGTAGTTGGTCATGCTCGATGGATCGCTGACGTAGATCAGCCGCCAATCCGTTCCGTCTCCGCTCTTTCCCATGGGACCCACTGTGACCGAACCGATGCGATCCTTCGACCCGGTCAGACCAACGGCACGGTGCGCCCGCTGCGGGCCGACTCGTACGCGGCGGCGGCGATCGCCACGGCGTCCCGCGCCTGCGCGGCCGGCACCGGCGACGGTCCTCCCGCGAGCAGGCAGTCGACGAACGCGTTCGGCGGGAGCGTCGCGCGTGATGCCGGCAACTCGACCTCCGGGAACTCCCAGGCTCCGGTTGCGCTCCGGTAGACCTGCAGCGGGGGGGCGCCCGGCGCGGGCTTGCGGCTGGTCGCCACGTCGGGGCCGGTTGCCAGGATCGTCCCGCCGTCGCCGTAGATCTCGATCGTGGGGCCGCCGGCGACCTCCGTCCACCCGGTCTGCAGGCTGCCGGTGCAGCCGTCGCCCAGGTCAAGCAGCAGGTGCGCGCTGTCCTCCACCGCCATGCCCGGCGTGCCTTCGGCCGTCCGGGCGGTGACCGCCCGCGGCATCCCGAACATCCAGAGGAACCACAGGAGGGCGTGGGCGCCCTCGTCCATGAGCGCCCCGCCGCCGGCCAGCGCCGGATCGGTCATCCAGCCCAGCACGCCCTCCCGGTCGGCGGCGTCGATGGCGAAGTGGTGGCTGTGCCGGCGGCGCACCGTGTGCACGCGGCCGATCGCGCCGCCGTCGAGCAGCCGCCGCACCTCCACGTGCAGCGCATCGAAGCGCAGGTTGTAGGCCTGCATGAAGATCGCATCGCTGGCGTTCGCGGCGGCCAGGATGCGGTCGGCGTCGGCCACGGTCGCCGCCATCGGCTTCTGCAGGAGCACGTGCTTGCCGGCGGCCAGGGCCGGCACGGCATGAGCCGCGTGATGAGCGTTTTCGGAGCAGACCGATACGGCGTCGACATCGCTCCTCGCCAAAAGGTCATCCAGGTTGCCGTGCGCCTCCACACCCAGTCGCGCGGCTTCCCGGTCAGCGCGATCCGCGTCCGCGTCCCACACCGCCACCACCCGAGCCTCCTCGCGCTCGGAGAACGCGTCGGCCCACGGCCGCTGATGCGGGTGCGCGAAGCTCACCAGGCCGATCCCGATCTGCGCGGTCGCTGCCATTCACACCACCTCCGTGTCCCCACACTGTCGCAGCCCCTCGCGATTCGCAACCTTGGGTCGTTTCCCATCTGTCAGATTTGCGCCTGACCACCTCGGCGAACGTCCCGCATCCGTCCTCATTTCATTCACTGACTTGACTGCGTAGAATGTAGAATGCTCACTGGGACGAAGTAGTGACATGACCGATCAAGGAGTCGTCAATCGGGCGAGAGTCCCTTCGGAACGAGGTATCTGTATGTGCATGGCAGTGTTCCGGCGCCGCTCGTGGGTCTCGGCGGAGATTGCGGCCGTGTGCACGAGGGTATTGGAAGAAGTCGGCAAACCGGTTCACCCGCCACCAATCTCAGAGAGAACCGACAACACTCGCGCGAAACGGAGAGAGAGAATCAGAGAAGTGCGAAAGACCGCAACAAGATTTCGGAGCCGAGCGTGGGCATCAGATCGATCCCGCAGCGACTGTGGAGAATTGCTGAGGTTGATAGGAACACCGGGATCCGAGATTCCGGATTCGTTGATCGGCTGGGAGATCGACGGTGCGCTTCCAACCTGACGCGCGGAAACTTCCGACGAGTCAAGCCACCCCCGGTAGTTGCCCTTGATCCCAACGCTACCCTACCTACCCTACCTACCCTAAGCGGGAACATGATCGAGGTGATGACATCGCCTAGGGCGTTCAAGGATGGAATAGACACCTTCGAATTATGTCGTAGTTGGCGTGATGATTGATCTGCCAGAGACTCCGGAGCAGATGTTTGGTGACATGGCGGCGAGAGGTGTTCGCAAAGAAACCTCGGTACTTTGCTGCACAAGAGCTCGCAACCAGACGTTCTGCCACGCTGCCCGCCGGCAAGTGGCTTCGGTCGCGATAGGCCACACTGCACTTCGGCTTGCGGGCCTCCCACAGCGTGATGGCGACCATCGGACGCGCTATGGTGGGGCGAATGATGAACCGGCTGCACGTCTATGAGTTGCTGTTCCGCCAGCATGGGCCACAGGGGTGGTGGCCGAGCCAGTCGCCGTTCGAGACTATGGTCGGCGCCGTGCTGACGCAGCGCACGGCGTGGCTCAACGCTGTACGTGCCATCGACGCGCTGCGCCGGGCGGGACTGCTGACGCCCGCACGCATGCGCGCCGAGCCGGTCGAATCGCTGGCCGCGCACATCCGCGCGAGCGGGTTCTTCCGGGCCAAGGCGCGCAAGCTGCACGCGCTCTGCGGGTACCTGGCCAGCCATGGCGATGACGTCGAGGCCCTGCGGTCGATCGGAGTTGCCCGGCTGCGGGCAGAGTTGCTGGCCGTGCACGGCGTCGGCCCGGAGACCGCCGACGCGATCATGCTCTACGCGGTGGGCGTACCGACCTTCGTGGTCGACGCGTACGCGGAGCGCGTCTTCTCTCGTCTCGGCGAGCCGTCGGCGACCAAGGGCTACGGACAGCTGCAGGCTTGGCTGATGGACGGGCTCCCCGCCGACGCTGAGCTTCTGGGCGAGTATCATGCGTTGCTCGTTCGCCACGGTCGCGAGATGTGCACGGCGCGGCAGCCGCGCTGCCACGCATGCTCGCTGCGGCGGTGGTGCGCGACCGCCACGCGCACGCAACCGTCGTGGCCAACTCACCCAAGAGCGCCGTCGAACAGGTGAGCGTCGTCGAGGCGAGCGTCGAAAGTCGGTACTTGGCGGCTCGGGCATCGTCGCATGGGGGGCGTTCTCGCTCCCAGCATGCTACAAGTGCGGTGACGTGCGGTAATGATGTTCTGGGAGGTATGAGCGATGAGGCTACTACGGAGCGCGACGGTGGCAACGGCGGTCGCCTTGGGCGCGACAGCCGTGGCGTCGGCTGAGCCTATCACCATCTCAGCGGAGGATCTGACCGCTGAGTACGCAAAGAGCAGGCGAGAAGCGAACACCAAGTACAAGCATAACGATCTGGTCGTGTTCGGATACTTCAAGAGCACGACTGGAAATAGCGTCTTTTTTCAAGGCGGCGGTTCCTGTCTGATGAATAAGTCTCTCCAGCACACCGTCGCCGATCTCGAATACGGACAATACATCGTCATGGGTGGTGTCGGTTTCGGTCACTTCTTCGGTGACCCGTCGATCTACAAGTGCCTTCTGCTCGGCCCGGAAGACCTCGGGTATATAACGGAAGGAAGCGATCCGTCCCTTACCAACCAATCGAACGACGGGCCGCCGGCAACACAGGGGGTGGCCACCGAGGATGACGAACCACAGGAGGCGCCAGCATCGACCACCCCGGAGTATTGGGAGGCATCGCTTGTCGGCGTCTGGTCCCCAGGCCATGGAGACGGGTACCTACGCTTCTACGAAGACGGCACCATAGTACTGATCGCGGACAACTGCTCTTTGACTGGCAATGGTCGATGGAAATACGAGTACGGCGCCTTGACCTTCTACGACTCCACCGGGCAGACCGAGGTCAGCTTTTTCAACATTATCAGTGTGCCAGTGAAGCCTGTCCCCGGAGACGTCCTTGTACTAGACACTTCACGCGAGTGGATGTTGATCTCCGACGACCCGGACCTAGAGTGCTGATCAGAGCACGCCTGTGCGCTTCATGTGACGCCGGAAGCGGAGATCGCCCGGATTGTGGCGTCTGGTCGGTCCCGTGAGGTCTGAGGAGTAGCTTAGCTACCACAGGCCACGGCGAATACGCCAGGACCCACCGTGTATCCGTGCGCCGAGTCTGCAAAATGGCCCGGCGCCTAAGTCGGGCACGCAGGGAGGCGGAGCATGTACGAGTACGGAGGTCGGGCGGCCTGGCCGTGGCGGGCATCGTCGCCGCCATCGCGGTGTTCTCCGCGTTGGTGGGAGCGGAGGGGTTCATCGCACGTGACTACCCCGGCAAGAGCGGGCTCAAGTGGTTCATCCTGTCGGTCATGCTGTCACCCGTTCTCGCGTTGCTGCTTCTTTTGGCGGCATCAGAACGGCCGGCGCAGGCAGCGGCGCCGACCGCCAGCTCACGCCGCAATGAAGCCGTGGACGAGGTGCAGCAAGGACGTTCGGGCGACCGCCGCGAGCTCCCCCCACTGCCGGACCACGCGATAGGGGTTGACCCGGCGATGCCGCCATATGCGCAGTGGGTCACGTGGTGAACGGTTGCGCGTCCCAATGGTGCGGCCGTAGGGTGACGCATGGACGCTGAGACGGGGGCGTACTTCGACGAGCGGTTCGCCGACATGAAAGCGAGTGCCCACCAGCGGTTCGACGCGATGGACCGGAGGCTAGATCCTCTTTGCGAGGATGGCGACCTCAAACCTCGTTGGCGCGGGATCCGTGCTTTCGCCACCGAGGATCAGGAGGAGTCGGGAAGAGCCAATCTCCCCAGTCGCTATGACTGGACGATCCGGGTGCCGGCCGACGAACTGTCGATGATCTTCGCCAAGCTCATGGAGTCGCTTCGGTAGGAAGACTGGGGATAGAACGACGAGCACCGTTCAATCATGTGTATAGTTCCCAACCGATTCGCACCTCAACCCTTGATCGACCCGATCATGATCCCCTTGACGAAGTATCTCTGCAAGAACGGATATACCAGAATTATCGGAATGATGGTCACCGCCATCGCCGTAGCCTTTACCGACTCCAGCGTAGGCCTATAGCCCATGATGTTGCCAAACGCCGGGTTCTGCAATGCCAGTTCCTTCGCCGCGTCCACGTCCCTGATTATTTGAACCAATTTGAATTGCAGCGTAGCGAGCTCGCTGCCTCCAAAGATCATCGAATCAAACCAGCTGTTCCACTGCCAAACCGCATTGAACAGGATGATCGCTGCGATCACCGCCTTCGACACGGGCAAGACTATCACGAAAAAAATCCGCAGATCATTTGCCCCATCCATCTTGGCCGATTCCTCGATCTCAGCCGAAAGACCCTTGAAGAACGTCATCATCACGATCGCGTTAAAAGCATTGAACAGAAGCGGAACGATGTACACCAGGAAATTCCGGTACAAACCGATGCTCCTGATCAACAAGAAGAACGGTATCAGACCTCCGTTGATATACATGGTTATGAGCATGTAGGTGAGAATGGCCTTCCTGCCAACGAGATACTTCTTTGACACCCCGTACGCGAAGCATGCGGTGAAGAACACGCTTGTCAAGGCTCCTATCACCGTCCTTGCCACCGAAATATAGAACGCTCGGAACAACGACGGATCCTTGAAGAAGAATACGAAATTGTCCAGCGTGACGACCCTGGGGAAAAAAAACAGCCGGCCACGAAGTGCGTCCACAGGGTCATTCAACGACAATACCAGCACGAGGTAGCAGGGATACACACAAATGACAGCCAGGACGCCGAGCACGCCGATGTTGAGGTAGTCAAACGTCGTATTCTTATCGAGGGCCTTCCTCTGACCCTCTCTACGCTCCGTTCCCACTGCCGAGCTAGAAAATGCTTTCACCCGTATACCACCTCGAAAATCTGTTTGCCGACAATAGCAGAATGAATGCCACCAGTGACTGAAATAGTCCGACCGCGGTCGAATAGGAAAACCTGGCCTTCTGTAATCCCATCTTGTACGTATACGTCTCCAGTATTTCCGCCACGTCCAGGACCAGGATATTCTGCATCAGAAACAGCTGCTCGAAGTTCTGCGTCATCATCCTGCTGATTGCAAGAATCAGCAAGATTATCACCGTGGGCTTTATGCCGGGAATCGTGATGTACCAAGCCCTCTGGAATCGCGATGCGCCGTCCATGTATGCCGCTTCATACAGGGTCGGGCTGATCGTCGAGATGGCCGCCAGATATATGATCGAGCTGAAGCCGAAGAACTTCCAGACGTCGCTTAGTACCACGATCGAAAAGAAGGAAAGCCTGTCGGCGAGAAATGCGTACGGCTGGCTGACGACGTTCAGCGAGGTCAACACGTAATTGATCACGCCCGATTCCGAGAAGAACGTTATCAGGAACGCCGCCACGAACGCCCACGAGAGAAAATGGGGCATGTACGTGAGCGTCTGAACGCCCTTCTTGAACAGCTTCATCCCCTTCAGCTCGTTCAACATGAGCGCGAAAATGATGGGGACAGGAAAGCCGATTACCAGTTTCGCCGCGCTTATCAGAAACGTGTTTCTCAGCGCGTTGTAAAAGAGCCTGTCCGCGAACAAGTCCCGAAAATGGTCAAATCCGCTCCACGGACTCCCCCAGATGCCGATTCCAACATTGTAGTCCTTGAATGCAATGATCACCCCGTAAATCGGCATGTAGGCAAAAATGAACAGCCATACTACTGCCGGCATGACCAGCAGCAGCAGGTATTTCTGCTCGTTGACCCTCTTCAGCAGCCTGTTCCTGCCGATCACCGCAGTCGTGGAATGTCCGTCTGTCGCCATGCTACGAACCCGACGGTCGAACCGGGCGTCCCGCTTCCGGATTCGCCTCCGACTCAGCCGCTGGGCCGTTCGCGTATGGGCGAGAACGGCCGACGCTCACCAGTTGACCTCCAGAAGCAGCTCCCCCGGAAAATCGTCGATGACAATCGTCTCACTGTCGGGGTCATACGTGCCGGCGCTGACTTCCCTGGCCTTCACGCCGTTGGGGTGGGGCACGTGTACGGTCACCCTGTCCGGCAACGAGCGCTTCAGGTCGCTGATCCGTACTGACACGGTGACCATGCCGTCTTCACCGTTCGACTTCACGTGCAGCTCAATGTTCCCGAAGTAGCTCTTCATGCCACTCACCTCTATTGACTTCCCGTGCGTGAGCCACTTGCGCGGCACCCCCGGCATGATCGACAGGTGATCGCCGGCTTCGAGATACAGCATCCACCTGCTTCGCATCAGGAACCACGCCTCCTCGTGCGTCTTGTGGGGACTCACCTGGTAGTAGTGCTCCCAAAAGGCATAGGTTTCTCTGTCAGCAAGACCGGAGACGTTGTTGTAGTACTCCTTCAAGAATGCATTTCTTTCTCCTCTTCTCAAATGTGCGTATGGATGGGGGCTGTAGTACGGCTGGCTGAACATCACGTTCCTCTGGAACAACAGCTCGACGGCACCGTTGACGATAAAGTCCCCGTACAATTCGTTGGGATCGACCACTTCCTGCAAGAGCAGATACATCGGCCCCGTGTGTCCGTCTCTCGCGGTAAACGTCCCGTGAGTGAAGCTCGAACCCCCCTCGGCATACAGGGCTACGGGGCCACGGTTTTCGGCCCACGGAGGTGCCGCGGGGCACCAGCGTCCGCTCCCCAAGGGTATGACCGGGGACTCTCTCAAGTTCTTCTCCAAAGCCGCTCTGATGTTCCTCAGCAGCCTTGTCGCCGCCGCTTTGATCTCTTCCGATTGCTCCTTGTCCAAATCCGCCAAGACCTCCGCTGACCGGATCAGCCCGAGGTACGCATAGCCGTTCAACATGTATGAATGGTAAGGATCCTCCGGGTCTGCAACCTTGCCATCGATCATTCCATAGTAGCCCTTGGCTCGGTATTCCTCGTTCTCATTGCGCTCGATCCATCTGCAAATGTACCCACAAGCCTTCAGGATCCTGTCTTTGATCGATTTGATCCAGTCGATATCCTTCGTGTACCTGTAATGCTCGCCAACATTCCAAAGCACAGCCCCGGTTTCCAGCATGTAACTACCAAAGTTCTGCATGAATCCATCGTCGTGCTGCTTTTCGATGAAGTACATTATCGCTCTTCTGGCAAGGTCGTGGTCGCCGACCGAATCCAGGTATTGAATAATGGGTGAGCTCTCCGAACCGATCGGACTGTAAACCCCTACGACGGGAGCTACCGCGGCATCCGGTTCGTTGCCATAGCAGACAAGGTCCAAATGCAGCTTGCCGGCGCGCATCATCTCGTCAATTCTCTTTTCCGGCACGCTCAACGACGCCATGCGATCCAACTTGCGCATCCAGAAGACCTTGCACGCGTCGTAATGTCGGCGATAGTCTTGCCCCGCCAGCGCAGCCGCCCTGTCTGTAGACACCGGCCGGTGCGGGATCTTGAACAGATACTCGATGCTCTCGCCCGGCGCGAGCAGCACTGCCATTTCCTGCTGCGGCACGGGCTTGCCGTTCAGCGTCGCTACCAGGTAAACCCGTTCATGGCCAAAGGACCCATAGCCCTTCGTCTTGTCGTAGGACGAGCTGAGCCTGAATTTGCCCGGGTTGACGTAGACATTCGCCTCTGGAATACGGACCCACGAATACTTCGGCGCGTCGGCGGTATTGGTCGCGTTGATCTTGATATATATGACGGTTTCTTCGTCCTTGAAGATCTCCCGATCATGAATCTTCTCCATGTCCGCCTGTTGGTCGGCCGTCAACATGCTCGCCTCCGAGTAATGATCGGCGACCAGTATGTTGGTGCCCTGGACCCGGTCTTCGCTCAATACGTCCTTTTCAAGCGTCACGAACATTTTCGATGCATATATGACGTCTTCATCGACGTGCGTCGTATCGAGGATGGGCAGTACTCCGTCCTCGAGCCTGCGCTCCAGGCCCTGGATACAGCCTAGTCCTCTGCCCGCGAAGTAGTTATATACTATCCCATCTTCTCCGAGCTCTGGAACCGTGACATCTCGCTTGTGAAATCTCGGCTTGATCCAGTCCCAGGGATCAGTGGTGCCCGAAGTCAGTCGCGTGCCAATCTCGAACACTCGTATGTCACGGCTGATGCCAAGCCAGGTCACGCACTTCAGCTCCCTGGTTTCCGCAGCCGCGCTAGCGAAGGATTCTTCCTCAGCGCATGCATATTCTTCGAGTTTCGAGCGACGGTTCCTTGAGTCTATATCCTGCACGATCTCCTTGAAACAGCGCTTGTCGCCCGCGTCTGTGACTATCGTCCTGTACTCGGGGACGTAGACCGGGTATTCCTTGCTTACGTCTCTCAAGAAGAAGCTGAAGCCATCATCGACGGTGCTGAGGGTCACCATCGTCGCAAAGGCGCCGGGCTCCAGGAAATGCTTGCCGATCGATACCTTCAATCTGCATTCGAAATCTGCGGCAAGGGCAAAGGTTCGTGCTTCCTGATCTATATCGCCGGTACAGTTCTCGCACTCTATTGCGGATATCCGGCCGTGCGCTATCTGAAGCGTGCCTGTCAGCTCGCGGTCGTCTCTTACAATGGCGATAGTTCTCATTTGGCTGCCTGCTTTTCGACCCGGACGAATGTCGTATGGATGGTACATGGACAGGGCCTGGTGTCAATAGCGCTGTTGGATCCCGCATCGATCCGGCCACGACGCAGGTGAGTTGGCCAGATCGATTCGCTGACCTATCGACGGTGAAGAGGGCAGAGCGCTGTCGGGCTGAGGGCGTAGTGGGATTTCGTCGTCCGTGCGCCACGGCACCCGTCGGCGCAGGGCGCCGTAGCGCACGCTGACACTGCCGGTAGCGTCGAGTCCGATGAAGGCGGGCCGGCGGCGCTACGCGCTCGGTGCGCAGCCGCGTCCGACCGGTGCGCGCAACGGTGGCCGGCGCCGCTCGCGTTCCGCCCTCCCAGCGTCGGAGGCCACCGCGCGCCCTTCCATGCGGAGAGCCAGTCGCCTACTCGCGCCGCACTCTACAAGGCGCCGCCTTCTTTGCTTGCACAGCTCTTGATGGTAGCTCACAAAAAAGACCTTCAGGCCCCACGGTGTCGGGCGCCTGAAGGTCTTTCGTCCGGGTGCGACTGTCTTCGGCCGAGCCGCGTGCTATGCGGCCGAAAGACAGATGCGCATCGTCGACTGACTAGCTGCCGAGCTGCACCAATTGTCTCCCATGTTCCGCGGTCAAGGCAGCTTCCACATCACGGGCGCCCAGACGATCGATCTCCTCCAACGCCGCGTTGTAGATATCCATGAGCTCGTTCGCAGAATCGGCAACCACCATCCTGGATGCGGCGACGGCCATCGCCTCTTCCACCTGGGTGTGCTTGATGTCGACTTCGCTTCCAGGCAACCACGAACTCGCCAATTCCGCGAATCCGAGATCCCACGCATCGACCACGAAAGGCGTGAGTCTTTGCTCCATCGTTGCCCTGTGTTCCGGTGACGCTCCAAGATAGTCATCCACATACAGCGTCCAGTAGTAGGTATCGCAGAACGGTACCCATCTGCAGAGGACTCCGTACTTGGAGGCATAATCGACAAAGCTGGCGTTCAGCTCATCCTGTGCTGATTGCTTCATCACTTTGCTGCCATCGACCCAGTCCCACGTCTCACCCTCAGCGCCCAGGATCAACGTGGTTTGCCCCTCCTCGGTGAGTGCCCATTGGAGGAACCTGACGGCTCTGTCGGGCCGTTCGGCGTTCTTGGTTATCACCAACCCGTTGTAACCCTTGTTTCTGATCGTCGGTTTCGTAAAATCGACGCCTTGTTTCACGATCGGCCCGATGTCGGTGTACGTCCTGTTATCGTTGCCGTCGTTTTGCCTGATGGTCGTATTGACCGTGTTATCGACGTTGAAGATGGCACCGACGGTACTCACATAGCCGGCCGAGTAGAGTCTTTCCTCGGATTGTTGCGTCTGCTCGGTGAATTGGCCCTTCGTGATCAAGCCATCCCGGTACAGGCTGTTCAACCATTGCAGGAACTCCAGATACTTGGGATCTCTGAACAGCAGTTGCACCTCGTCGCCCTGAGGGTAATATCCGGAAACATGCATGCCGAAAGTACCTCGGAACATGTTGTTCCCGGCCCTGCCGAAGAGCAGGTCGGACACGCTGCCTCCGAAGTCGATCGACAGGGCATCCGGATAGTTTGCGTGAGCAAATCTGAGATAGTCATCGTAGTCGCTAAGGGTCGTAATGTCGTCCTTGCCGTACGCTTCCAGGATGTCTCGCCTGGTAAACATGATGCCTTCCCCACTCGTGAAAGGCACGTTTATCTGCTCGAAGGCTTCCATCACTTCGGCATAGTACATAAACCCTGCCCAGTACCACATCTCGCCGTCGCCGGCAGTATGGTACGTGTGATATGCGGGCGGTACCAGATCCCACGTCTTGGGAGCGTATTCATCGATCAGGTCGGAAATCGCGTGTACCATGCCGGCATCGATGATTTGTTGGAGCAGCGGACTTGTGTAATTGCCGAAAGCCAGCATTTCGGGCAGGTCGCCCGATGCGATCATCGGTGCCAATACTTCGTCTTCCTCACCCTCCAGGACTTCCATATCGAGCGTAACACCGGTCTGTTGAGTGATGAATTGAGAGACCAACCCATCATCCCAGCGGACTGCTGGCCTGCAACCGCCCCATGTGTTCTGCCAGAACTGGATCGTGATCGGCGATGTATCTGCCATATAGTCCCACTCGAAATCCCCTGTTGCCACAATCGCCGTAGGTGCCGAGGAATCGCTTTCCTCGCCGGTACCAGTGGCGAATGCAGAGAATCCCAAGAGCCCAACTAACAGTAGAAGAGGTATCTTTTTCATCGTTGCTCCTTTTCGTGTTTTCGACAAGACAATTGTCAGCGCGCTACGGTGCCACATCTTTGCCCGATTGTCAAGCTATCTCCGCGAATGCACCGGGACGCGCGGGGGCGCGGCACGTCGCGCCCCGCTCGGCGGGATTTGGGAGTTTAGGCGTGTCGGCAGGCATCGCGATGCAGAAGGCGGGTTGGCCAACACGTGGGCGAGGGTCAATGGGCGGGTCGACGGTGATGGCCACGAAGCCCGGCTCGCCCGGGGGAGTCCGGGAACGACCAGGACCTTTGCCACGGCCTTTCGTTAGACTGTCTGGCAGCAATGGAACCCACGCAAATCGGCGCGACCGTCGACTACGAGAAGCCCGGCAGGCAGCTCGGTCATCTCGCAGTTCCCTACTCGCACAACCTCGGCGGCTGGGCGAACCTGCAGGTCCCGGTAGCGGTGCTCGCCGCCGGTGAGGGCCCGACCGTCCTGCTCATGGCGGGAAACCACGGCGACGAGTATCCGGGGCAGGTCGCGATCCTGAAGCTCTGTCGGGAGCTGCCGCTCGAGATTGTCCGGGGCCGGCTCATCATGATCCCGGCGCTCAGCGTGCCCGCGTCGAAGGCCGGCGCACGCCTCTCACCTCTGGACGGGAAGAACTTCAACCGCTGCTTCCCCGGCGATCCGACCGGCTCGGTTGCGGAGATGCTGGCGCACTACTTGACTACCCACCTCTTCCCCTTGGCGGACGTCGTCATCGACCTGCACACCGGTGGGCGCAGCTTCGACTTCTATCCGTGCGCTCACATGCACTTGGTGCCGGACCGTGATCAACGCCGAGAGATGGTGGCCGCGGCGGAGGCGTTCAACACGGATTTTGCCTTGCTCTACACCGACATCGCCGGAGCCGGTCTGCTGCCGGTCGAGGCAGAGCGCCAGGGCAAGGTCGTCGTCACGACCGAGATGGGCGGCGGCGAGCCCGTCCCGGCAAAGGTGCACCGACTGACCCAGGAAGGTCTGCGCAACGTGCTGGTCCACCTCGGCGTCGTGGCAGGCGAGAGGCGCTCGCGAGCCGAACTAGGCCTGCCGCCGACGCGCTGGGTACAGGCACTCGACCGCCAGGACTACCGCTTCGCGCCCGAGTCGGGGATCTACGAGAGCGTCGTCGAGCTGGGGAGCAGTGTGGCGGCCGGGGAGAAGGTCGGTCAGGTCCACTTCCTCGAGCGCCCGGACCGGGAGCCGGCTGCCGTCGTCGCGCTGACGGCGGGCGTTCTCCTCGGCAGCCGCGGCCCCTCCCTCGTCGGCCAGGGCGACTGCGTGGCCTGCATCGCCCACGACGTCGATCCGAGCATTCTCAAGTGATGGTCCGTTCCAAGGAGCGTGGTTCAGGAACCTCTACAGCCCATGCCCTGCGGCACGAGTACGAGAGTTTCATCCGCACCACGCCGGAAGCGCTGTGGGACGCCATCACCAGCGGCGAGCAAACCCGCCGATACTTCCACGGCACGCGCATCGAGTCGGAATGGCGAGTCGGGGCTGCCGTGATCTACCACAGCAGTCACGACGGTCACATCGCTGTCGATGGAATGGTGCGGCACCTCGAGCGGCCGCGCCGGCTCTCCTACACGTGGAACGTTCGCTACGACCCCGAGCGCGCGGGAGAGGCGCCCTCGCAGGTCACGTGGGAGATCGAACCTCTCGGAGAGACCTGCAGGCTCATGCTGACGCACGCCTTCAGCGAACCGAGCAAGACCTTCCGAGAGGTCAAGTCGGGCTGGAACGCGATCCTGTCCTCGCTGAAATCCCTGCTTGAGACCGGAGAGCCTCTGTCGATCCCCTGAGCAGTGAGCAGGTCACGCTCTGGTGAGGACGCGGAGACCCTCCAACTCCGCCGCCAACGCGAGCCTCCCGTCCAGACAGATAAACGAAAGCGGGCCGGGGACCTGCTCGTGCACCAGCAGCGCCGCGCCGAGCTGACCCGCATCGGCCGCCCGCAACGGGTGCCGCGCCAACAGCCCGCCGGCACGGTTCCGAACGGCCAGCACGTCGGTCACCTCGTCCCACGTGGCAGCGAGGGTATCCAACCGTTCAAGGACCGCGCCGCGTTGTGGACGCGTCAGCAAGCCTTCGCGGGTCCGGCGCTCCAGGGCACTGGTGATCTCGGTGCGCGTCCAGACCCAAGTGACGATACGGTCGTCTGCGGAGAGCCACGTCCGCGCCAGCGCACTGTCGGGCTCCGAGACGATGAGCGGGACCAGTGCCGATGCATCCCAATACCTCACACCCGGTCGCTGCGCTCCTCGGCCAACGCCGGTGAGAGAGTCGCCGGCAACACCAGCGGCGCCTCGTCCAGAATCGACGCCGCGCCGCCCATGCCCGGGCGCAGGAGGCCGGCGCTGATCAACCGCTCCCGTAGTGCCCCCTCGTCGCTCGCCGCGGGAGGAACCAGCCGGGCGACCGGCGTACCTCGATCGAGGACCTGAACCTCGCCGCCGCGGCGAACCTCGCGAAGGTACCGAGACAGATTCGCTTTCAAGCCGGAAACCGATACCGTCGTCATCGTGACCAAAATAGTCTAGATGTCGAGACCAATCAAGTCCCCAGGCCCCGACCGCATCAAGACGGTATCATCCGACGCTTGAGGTCAAGCAAGATGCCAGCATTCGACATGAAGCCCGTGGACGTGCCGCAGGAGACTCTGGATGGACTGAAGTCGATACCGACCGTTACCGTGTACGCCGGGGTCTGCAACTACGGCTCCCCTCTGAACGTCTGCGAGGGACTGGTCAAGCTGACGCCCGGCCGGCAGCGCTTCGCGGCCCGGGCGCGGACCCTCAGATTCCTCCCCGTGCGCCCCGACCTTGCGAGCGAGAGAACCGGCGGCGAAGACGACCTGGAGTACGTCGCGATGGGACGGTGCGGGCCCGGCGATGTGCTGGTGGCGGACATCATGGGCTCGCGCCAGGACGTGGTGGCCGGCGACGTGAAGCTGCTGCAACTCTCCATGAACGGCGCGGCCGGCGTGGTGATCGACGGCGCTATCCGCGACCTCGACGTGATCGTCGACGAGGACTACGGGCTGACCGTGTACGCCACGCAGCGCAGCTTCCACGGCAGCGTGGCGGCGACCCCTGCCGAGGAGAACGGGCAGGTCCAGTGCGGCGGTGCGCTGGTGCGGCCGGGCGACGTGATGGTAGGCGACAACGACGGCGTCCTGGTGGTGCCGTCGTGGATGGCCGAGGCGGTCATGGAGTGGGCGCTCGAGCACGAGGATGCCGAGAACCACGTCAAGCGGAAGATCCGCGCGGAAGGGGTGTGCCCGGGCCGCCATTACCCGCCGAGCCCGGAGGTATTCGAGGAGCTGCGCCGCCTGAAGGGGCAGTAGCTCCGGCGACGCCCGCGCGTCGGCGCCGGTCACACGCTCCCGGGATCGCCCTTTCGCTGTCCCGCTGACTCGGAACGGGATTCACGACTCCCGGGAGCAGTTCGCGTGTCGCGAATGCTACTCACATCAGCCGTTCGTGACTCGCGTGGATTTGCACGAAAGGCGATTCCCGGCAGGCGGGTGTCTTGCATAGCATTGCCCGACGCAGCCGCCGCGCACACGGGGAGGAATGACAGTGAAATCGCGTGCCGACGACACTTCGGGCCTTGCGCCTCCGAGCCTCGACGATCCGAGCGGTGTGGTGCTTGCCTCCGTACGCTGTGCGCAGCCGACGTGGATAAGCGACCGCTTGCCTCACTACGCGGAATGCGCCCCGAGGAGAGCCGGGTTGCCGAGCGTCCGCGTTGCGGAACATGCCGGCCGCCACATCCGGATCACGACAACGCATTCCATAGAGATCGATGGCCGTCCCGTCCGTCTGCACATGCACGTCGGCAACGATGGCCTGTTCCGCTGCAACGCGACACCGTACGCCGACTACGCGTCGGCCATGGATCTCGTGCGCACTCTCATCGATCGCTTTCCCCGGGCGTTCGACGGCTCAGCACGCGAACACCCTTCGTGATCCGTCGGAACGTCCTCCTGGAACCGAAGGCCGCGACTGCCTTCATCACGGGCGTCTGGCGTCTCAAGGACCCGGAGCTGTTCCCATGGTCCGGGCGAGACGGGCTATCCATCTATGACTTCTTCGTGTTCTGGCATGAGCAGGCGCTGACGCTGTCGACACCGCCCGGACAGCGCGAGCGCAATGCGGCCCACTCGGGACCGGCATTCCTTCCATGGCATCGATACATGCTCATTCGCTTCGAGTCATTCCTTCGCCAGGCGCTCGATGACGACGACTTTCGAATACCCTATTGGGACTGGGCTGCCGGCGCCGCACTGGACGATCCGACCGAGTCGAGACTGTGGCAGGCCGAGCTGATGGGCCAGTTCGAGAGCTCGGCATGGACCGTCCGGCTTGAGTCGGATCCCCGGGATGGTATGCAGCGTGTCGCCGGGCGCAGCCTCAGCCGGGCACTCGGAGCGCAACTCAGCCTGCCCTCGCGGTCGGAAGTGCGTGCCGTCGTCAACCTTGAAAACTCCTACGACTCGCCACCCTACGACGAATCTGCGTCAGGGGCCCGCAACCGGATCGAACTGCTGCACAACCGCGTACACATGTGGGTCGGTGGAGACATGATGTTCGCAACGTCGCCGAACGATCCAACCTTCTACCTGCACCATGCCAACGTCGATCGCATCTGGTCTGCCTGGAGCCGCGCCCACCCGGACGCCGGCTACCGGCCACGGGAGATGGAGGATGACGAACTGCTGTTTCATCGGATCGATGACCCACTGCACACGTATTTCGAGGAGAGCGTTACGCCTCGGATGATGCTCGACCATTCCGCCGCGTACTCGTACGACACGCTGAACGACCTCATCGTCGAGTAGTCCGCTGCGCCTCGGCTGACCGCGAGGGAACGAAAGACATGATCCGCGCGGACGGCGTGGTGATCGACGGGCGCCATGCGCGACTCGACGTGAGCTGCGCCGCGCCAAAGGCCTATGGAGGACACGGTTGCTCGTGGGCGGAAATCAGGGAGGGATCAGGACGATCTGCTGGTCACGGAACGGAACCCTTGTGACCGGTCCACGACGGACCTCGTCGCGAATGTCCAGCGGAGACCGGTGTAGCGCCGAACTGCCGGGCAGCGTATAGGATTCCGCCTGAGTGTAGTCCACGCTGTAGCCAAGATCGGCAAGCGCGGCAATTGTTACCTTGCTGAATTTCTCGCTGGTCGAGACGGTGGAGGTCATCAGTTCGCTGCCGAACACCGATTCGCGCCAGTGGCCATCCAACGATCCGGAACCGTAGCTCTGCGTATCGTTCTCCACCGGCACTTTGCCGCTGGTGTAGGAGTCCGCGATCTCGTTGAAGGCGCTTACGGCAGCAGTGCCGGAGAAGTGTGTGTCGGGCAGCGTCGTCGACTCAGGGTTGTTCCGCAGGTAGTCGCGCGCGGAATTGACCAATGAGTCATACCACTTGTTGAGGGTGCCGAATCCCAACGCGTGCCCGATTTCGTGGAGCGCCAAGATGCGGAGATTGCCCGAGCTCAACCGGTTGATGTCGGCCGAATCGAACGTCACTACGCTGGTATACGGCAGACCGTTCGTGTCCGTACGAATGGTGCAGGTACCGGCGCTGGCCCATACACCTCCCGCTCCGTCGATTGATTCCACACGGATGTCGATGAGCAGATCGTCTACGAACGACCCGAAGTCGTGGGTATTGCCTTTGAGGCACATGTTCGATACGGCTATGAGTCTTGCCTCCGGGCCCTCGGTGATCACGCTTTCCCACGTATCGGCCGCGGCGCGGATGGTGGCCTTCTGGCTGGCGCTCGGTTTCGTGGTCGTGGAGTACATAAGGTCGATGTCGAACGTCGTGTCCTTGGGATCGTTCGCATCGCGTAGCCAGATCGCGAGATCGTAGCGGGGCGTACCATTGCGAGCCCGAACGCGGACGTAGACCGTCGTGGAGGTGCTCTCGTCAGAGCTTTCCGTTTCGGTGGTGATGGACGCACCAAAGGCGATATTCTCCGGTTGCGTCGAGGCATCGAGCACCGCGCTCACCGTTTCGCCGGGATTGGCGACAACCCGGAAGTAGTCGACATCCCCCTCCGTCTCCAAGTGCCCGGCGATCGGCTCCTGGGCAGTGGTCACGGTTGCCGGCACGACCGTGGTCGCGGTGTCCTTCGTGTCGCCATGGTCGTCGTTGGGGTCGACCTCCACCGCCACCGAGCTTGAACAGTTGTTCGTCGTGTCAGATTCGCCGATCACCGCGTCCACGCATGCCCCGTAGTAGTACGTCCCCGCGGTGTCCGGCGCGGTCAGATCCACCGACTGGCTGCTGGTGTCGGCAGCGGCAAGCTCCACCACGGCGTCCGTGCCCACCTGCGTGTCGGTGGTTGCGATCGTCGCGTCCGTCGACCGATAGTAGCGTAGCGTCGTCGCGGCGGCGGCGGCCCCTCCATCGTTTTCCACCGACGCTGACAACGTGACTGCGCCGCCAGCCGCAGGAGTGCTATCGTCCACCGACGGCGATCGCACAACCAAGTCCGGCTTCGGCTGCGGCACGGTCACCGCCACCGTCACCGGTGTCGAGCAGTTGTTCGTCGTGTCGGACTCATCGGTCACCGCGTCCACGCACGCACCGTAGTAGTACGTCCCAGCCGTCGCCGGCGCCGTCAGGGAGATGGACTTCGCGCTGCTCCCCGACGCCGCCAGCGTCCCGATGGCGTCCGTCCCCACCTGCGTGTCCGATGTCGTGATCGTGGCGTCATTCGATCGGTAGTAGCGCAGCGTCGTCGCCTCCGACCTTCCATCGCCGGCATTGCTCACCGTCGCCGACAGCGTGATCGTCGCTCCCGTCTCCGGACTCGTGTCGTCCGCCGTCGGCGTTCCCACCGCCAGGTCCGGGTACTTCGGCGCCTCCGCGTCCACCTCAACCGACGCCGAGCAGTTGTTGCCCGTATCCGACTCGTCCGTTACCGCGTCCACACACGCGCCGTAGTAGTACGCCCCAGCCGTCGCCGGTGCCGTCAGCGAGACCGACTTCGCACTGCTTCCGCCGGCGCCAAGGCCCGTGATCGCGATCGCGCCCGCGGCGACCTGCGTGTCGGAGGTCGTGATCGTGGCATCGGTCGATCGATAGAAACGCAGCGTCGTCCCCGCCGACGCTCCATCGCCGTCGTTCGTTACCGTCGCGGACAGCGTGAAGCCCGTGCCCGTAATCGGACGGCTGTCGCTGACGGTGACCGATGGCATCGCCAGGTCAGGTTGTCCGTGAGGCGTCGTCACTGTTGCCTGCACTTCGACCGGCACGGACGTCGAGCAGTTGTTCGTCGCGTTCGATTCGCCCGCGACCGCATACACGCACGCCCCGTAGTAGTACGTCCCTTGCGTCGACGGCGCCGTCAGCTCCACCGACTGGCTGCGGCTTCCCGCAGCGGCAAGCCCCGCCACCGCATCCGTTCCCACCTCCGTGTCGGATCTCGTGATCGTGGCGTCCGTCGACCGGTAGTAGTGCAGCGTGGTCGACGCCGCAGTTCCACCACCGTCGTTCCTGACCGTTGCCGACAGTGTGAAGCTCGCACCGATGACCGGGCGGGTGTCGCTCACCGACGGTGACGTCACCCGCAAGTCCGGGAATCTCGGCTCCGGGACGGTCACCGGCACCGACGTCGAGCAGTGGGTGGTGGTGTCCGATTCGTCCGGCACCGCGTCCACGCACGCCCCGTAGTGGTATGTCCCGGGCGTGAGCGGCGCCGTCAGCTCCACCGACTGGCTGGCGCTGCCCGAGGGGGCCAGCCGGGCCACCGCGTCCGTACCGACCTCCGTGTCGGAGGTCGTGATGATGGCGTCCCCCGAACGGTAGTAGCGTAACGTCGCCGCCGCCGCGGCTGCCCGGCCACCGTTCTTCACCGTTACCGACAGCGTGAACTCCGTGCCGGCGCGCGGAGCGCTGTCGCTCACCGACGGAGACGTGACCACGAGATCCTGCTGCCCCTGCTCCCCCGGCTCCTTGGCGGTGGCCTGTACCGTGACCTTCACGGACGTCGAGCAGTTGTTCGTGGCATCGGTCTCAGCCGGAACCGCGTCCACGCACGCCCCGTAGTGATACGTTCCGCGCGTAGACGGAGCCGGCAGCTCCACGGACTCGCGGACGCTCGCCGAAGCGGCGAGTTCGGCCACCGCGTCCGTCCCCACCTCCACGTCGCTCGCCGTGGTCGTCGCGTCCGTCGACCGGTAGTACCGCAGCGTCGTCGCCTCCGAGGCTCCCCCGCCGGCGTTCGTGACCGTCGCCGACAGGGTGAACCGCGCGCCAGCGGCCGGAGAGCCTTCGCTGACCGCCGGCGATGTCACCAACAGATTCGGACTGCTCCCTGCAGCCGTCTCGTCGGACGGACCCATGGCGCTGCAACTCGCAAGCACGATACAGATGAGCGCGGCGGTCGGGTCTATCGGGCCGGGCAGTCGACCGCGGACGTCGCTGAACTTCCCCTGAATCGCTCTCGCCACCGCGGAAAAGGAGGTCCTGCATTCCGGGAGCGACCCCAGTGGGGCTCCATTCCTGATCGCCGCTCGGCGCATCCGCACCACTCTGATGGCAGGTGTTGATGGTCAGGAAGAGTGGCTCTTCAGGAAGCCGGGTGGAGTAGTGTCATCGTGTGACACTGGGCAGAGGGCCGTCGAGACGGGATCAGCTTGCATGACGGCCCCATCTTGCCCCGGATGACCATCCCTTATCAATATCTATTCGATAAACCTTATGATATATACATATTGTTCTCGTATATTTACGGGGGAAGTCGCTGAACGGAGACATCGGCCCTGTTCATGGCCTACCGCCGCCGTGCCGCCCGGGCGGCATGTTTCGCAGCCTCAGACGCCGCGGGCAACCGGCGGGCCGATCGATTCCATATCGGGTGGGCGGCCGCCGGGCTCGTGGCTGACAGGCGGCGCTTCGACCGACTCCTTGACCCGCTGCCGGCTACGAGTCCTGCGACAGGTATTCGCGCAGCTTGCCGGCGTATTGGGCCAGGACGCCTTCCGCGTCGTGCTCGGTGCCGCGGCCGTGGATGATCTCAACCGACGCGTAGCCTGAGAAGCCGGCGTCCGCCAGCAGGCGCAGCGGCGGCTCGTGGTCGTACAGGCCCTCGCCCAGCGCCGCGACCCGCGAGCGGCCGTCCGGGCCGTAGTCGTAGTCGTGGACGTGCAGGTGCCGGGTCAACGCCGACAGGTTCCCGAACGTCACCTCCGGCCGCTCCAGGACCCGCATGGGGTGCAGCAGGTCCCAGAGCACCGCGCACCGCTCGTGGCCGACGCGCTCCACCACCGCCCGTACCGGGGCCGACGCGCTCCAGAAGTCGTGCGTCTCCATCAGCACGGTCACCGAGCGGGCCTCGGCCTCGTCCATTACCGACCGGTAGCCGTCGGCCACGTAGTCGACGATCGGCAGCAAGTCGCCGGGGGCATGCGCTCCCCCGAAGGTCCTCAGGCAGGGGGCGCCAAGGTCGCCGGCCAGCTCGACGTAGCGGCGCAGGTCGTCGACCTGCCGCGCGCGCTCGGC
>JAPOQV010000007.1 GCA_026710565.1 Spirochaetaceae bacterium
CCCTGCTGTCGCGCCCGGAAGTCGGTTACGTCAAGGCGTTCTACGACCGCCCGGTGGCGACGTCCCGGGAGATGCGGCCCACCGGCGGCGGCCGTGTCACCGAGATCCTGGTGCGGCCCCTGTTCTCGCTGTTCTTCCCGGAACTGGCGACGATCATCCAGCCCCTGTCGGGCGAGTACGCGGCGCGGCGCGACCTGCTCGAACAGCTCCCGTTCCCGGTCGGCTACGGCGTGGAGACCTCGCACCTGATCGACGTCCACCACCGGCACGGGCTCGACGCGATCGCCCAGACCGACCTGGACCGTCGCGTGCACTACAACCAGGACACGCAGGCGCTGGGCAAGATGGCGTTCCGGATCCTGCAGGCGTTCCTGCGGCGGGCGACCGCGCACGGAACGATCGGGGCGACGCCGGACCTCGGCACGGCGCTGCACCAGTTCCAGGCACGCGAGAGGGACTACCGGCACATCGTGAGCGAGATCGAGGAGATCGAGCGCCCGCCGATGGTCGAGCTGCCGGAGTACCGCCGCCGGCGCGCCGGACGCTAGGAGTCTGTCGGATTCATGCATCCGGTCCGGCGGTGACGTAGCCGGCGTTTACGCCGTCGGCGCTCTGGTTCGCGGTCGACAGAGGCTGAATCCCGGAGTGCTCACCATATTTCATCGCGGGCGCCAACTTCGTGGCCGATGGTCCGGTTCTCAGCAGCGTGCGATCACCCTGCCAGAACATACAACCGCTTCAGATTCCACGCCGTGCACACCAGATTCCATTCTCCCCGCACTGCCTGCAGCCCACGCAGATGAAAACGCCGGAATCCCAGCACCTCCTTGATCACCCCAAACACCGTCTCCACCGTCGACTTGCGCTTGCTGTAGATCGCTTTCCCCTCGGCGGTCCGCAGGCGGTACTGCATCGCCGTCACCGCGTCCGCGTCCGCAGGACACCCCGGCGGCGCTTGCATCCGCTGTGCCAGCGGCTGGTTGTGGTGTTCGCGGCCGCCGGCGATATATGGCTCGATCCCCGGCCGCTCGCACCGCTCCACGTTCTCCTTGCTGTGGTAGCCGGCGTCCGCCACCATGACCTGCGGCGTGCCCAGTTGCTCGGCTACCTTCGCCAACTCGTTCAGCGCCGGCTCGACTTCGCGCTTGTCGTTGGTCGCTTGGCTGACGTGGTTGCCCACCACCAGATAACTGTCGTGCTCGACGGCCGCTTGCGCGTTGTAGCCCTGCACGAACTCGCCGCCGCCAGCAGGCATGATGCGCGATTGTTCATCCGTGAAGTTCACTTGGTCCTTGTCCTGCGGTCCTGCCTCAGGCTCCTGCGGCGGGCGCCCTCCGGGCTTCTTGCCCGTCGCTGCCTCCCGTTCCCGGCGCTGCTCCAGCTTCCGTTCGTACTCCGCCTGCTCCGCCTCGTAGCGCTCCTGCGCCCGCTCGGCAATCTTGTCCTTCGCGTCCTCAATCGCCGCCAGCCGCTGCTCGCGCCGCTGCAGTTCTTCCGGGATGTCCAACGCCGGCTGCGCCTCGCTCTCACCGTCAGCCCGCTCGGCCAGCTCAAGCAGTTGCTGTACCTCCTGCTCAAGCTGCTTCTCCAACTCGTTCGCATGGCCCCAGCTCATCGCCTTGTGCTTGCTCGTGTTGCCCTGGATCTTGCTCCCGTCGAGGCTCACCGATCCCAGCCGCAACACCCCCATGGTCGACGCCAGCACCAAGATCTGCCTGAACAGTCCCTCCAACTCCGGCAGAAACCGCTTGCGAAAGCTCGCGATCGTGTCATGGTCCGGATGGCGGTCTGCGCTGATATAGCGGAACGCCACCGACTCGTACGTCGCCTGCTCCAGCTTGCGGCTGGAGAACACCCCGCTCGCGTACCCGTAGAACAACAGCGCCACCAGCAGCGCCGGATGATACGCCTGCTTGCCGCCGCCTCCGTAGCGGCTGGGCAACTCGCTCAGATCAAGCTGATCGACGACCTCTACGACGAACCGCGCCAGATGCTGTTCCGGCAGCCACTCTTGAATTGAGGCCGGCATGAGCATCGGCGTATCGCGATCGATGGTTCGAAATTCTGCTGACATAGGGCCTCGGTGCGTGTTGTTACCGCTTGCGCCACCTTACTCCGATCGCCACGATGCCTCTACCAGCCCACCTTCGCCCTTCGCCGCCCCCGTCGGTCAAATCCGACAGACTCCTAGTGGTCCTTCGGTCCCACCAGCCGGTAGCGGCCGGCCGCCCAGTCGTCGACCCCGCGCCGATAGAATTGCGACGAGGGACGGCCGCTGGCGCCGCCCGGCAGCGCCGTGAATGCGATCTCGTCCGCGAAGTCCACGATCAACCGGTACGACGGGCCCGCCGCCTTGGCTCGACGGCCGACCCGGTTTCCCTGCTGAACGGTCGAAGCGTCACCCCGTGCCTGAAAGGGCCCGGCCCGCAGAAAGCGGCCGACGGGCGTTTCGCCGAGGAGCACGTGGTTGACGACGATGGGATCCTCACCCCAGGGGGGTTGGTCGGCGCCCACCCAGTCCAGGACGGCCGGCACGATCGCGTCCCAGTCGACCGCCGCGAACGGTGGGCGGGCGGCGATCCACGCCTCCTCGATGAGCCGGAAATTGAATGTGAAGAACGGGCCGTCGGCGGCGGCTGCCAGCGTCGCGGACGGGAACAGCACGTCCTTGCAGGTCGTCAGCAGAAGACCATGGACGAACTGCGAGAACGAGGTCGCCTCGCGGCTGTCGGCCTCCATGCAGCAGTCCCAGGACAGCAACCGCCGCCCGAGCGGATGCAGGCGCAGGCGGTCGCGCAGAAAGCGCAGGATCCGCTCGGCGCGCAGCGAGTAGACGTCGGTCTGGATCCGCATCATGTCGCGTTCGGTCAGCGGTCCGCCGGTTCCGTCATGGCCGGCCTCGAGCATCTGCCGGATCCGGTCCGCGCGGTCGGCTGACGCGGTCATGGTCTGCGCCGAAGCGTCGCCGCCGAACCGCTGATTCGCCACCACCACGATGCCGGACTCGGGATCGCGCTCCGCCGCAAACCGTCCGGCGTCCCACAGCCCGTCCCAGCCGACGCCGTCCCGCCACGCCGGCATCGGCAGCAGGCCGCTCAGGCCGCCGCCACGAACGGGAACCGCGGCGCTCATGCCCCGGCCGGTGCTGCCGCTCCGGTCGGACAACACCCAGTGGAGACCCGGCACGCGGATCGCATCGATCGCGGCCAGCCCTTCCTCCAGGTCGCGGGCGGCGTTCAGTGCGATGATTCCGGCCATGCTGGCCCCCGCCAGCGGGGCTTCGCCCGCCCAGCGGCGGGTGAGATAGCGCCCGGCCGTATGGGGGTTGCCGGCCAGAGCGCCGTTCTCGGTCTCGTGGAAGGCGACGAGCTCCGATCTGCCGGACCGCGTGCGGATCTCCTCCTGCCGCACCGGAAACGGGTGCCAGCGGCCGTCGCGCAGAAAACGGCCGTCGCGACACTCCTCCACGAACAGATCCTCGCTGTCCACGTGCGCGTAGGTGACCCCCCATGCCAGGTTTCGGTTCCACCCCGACGCGAACACCGGTCCGCCGGCCACCGATGCTCCCATGACCCACAGCTCCGGCGTCTCCATCACCGCTTCGTACCAGACGGCCGGCAAGCTGGTGATGTCCAGGTGCGGATCGTTGCACAGCAGCGGTTTTCCCGAGGCCGTCAGACCACCGGCGACCGCCCACGCGTTGCTGCCGCCGGGTGACGGCGCGGTCGCGATGCGCTCCCCATCCTGCCGCGCGGCCTCCGCGCCCGCCGCCCCGTGGCCATCGACCACCAGGCGCACGTAGTCCCCCTGCCGATACCCGTCGGCCGGCCGTCCGAACAACTGCCTCCATGCACGAATCGTCCCCGGATCGGCAGCCAGCGCCCGCGCGATGGCGAGCTCCATGTCGCCCTGGCCGTCGTCGAGTCCTATGTAGGCGATGGCCCGCAGGCAGCAGAGGAGATCCGCGGGCGTGAACGGTTCGACGCGGTTGCCGGTGAGCCGCAGCTCGAACGGCCGATGTCCCCTCGCGATGACGTCGTTGAGGCCGGCGCAGTACGCGCGCACGACCGCCATGGCGTGCTCGCCCAAGCCTGCCAGATCCTCGTCCGAGACCTGATGCAGGCGGAGCGCCCGCGAGCGCCGGTCGCTGTCGATGAGCCTGGGCATGTCGCCGAACGCCTCGGCCAGCCGCCCGGCGCCGAGTGCGCGGGTGGCGAATACCTGGAACAGGCGATCGGTCGCGTGCATGAAGCCGAGCCCGTAGTAGCCGTCGAGCAGCGACTGCGCGCGGATCCGCGGCGTGCCGGAGCTCTCGCGGGCGATCTGCACGTCCTGCGAGGGGATGCGCAGTCCGCCGGGACGCGTACGAGGGGGAAGACGCACGGCTTCAGGTTGGGGAAAAGCAGCAAAACAGGCAACAAGAGCGCGGACCGTGCGGAGGCTGGCCGCTGACCCGCCGTGCCGATAGGATTCCGACTCCGTGATACGAGCCGCGGCCGTGCTGGCCGCCCTGATCGTCGTCTGCGCCGCCTGCCGGCAACCGCCCTCGGAACCGCAACGGCTTCCCGAAGACCCGCGCGCCCGTTCCAGTTACAGCATCGGGCTGAAGGTCGGCAGCGGCCTGGCGGAGCAGCCGCTCGACCTGGACCTGTACTGGGTGGAACGCGGCATCCGCGACGCCCTGGCGGGCACGGCCATGCTCGGGCCGGCGCAGACGGACGAGGAGCTGCAGGCCGCGCAGTCGATCATCCGCGCCGGCGACGCGAACGCCACGGCCGGCGAGGCGCTGCGGAGCGAGAACCGGAACGATCCGGACGTCACGGAGCTCGACAGCGGCGTGCAGTACCGGGTGGTCTCGTCCGGGACGGATACGCCGCCACGCCTGGATCAGCGTGCGATTCTCCAGTATCGGGTGAGCACCCCGGGCGGAAGGCCGATCCGGGACCTGTTCGAGGCCGAGGAGACCGAGACGGTGCGGGTCGGCGACCTCATCCCGGGGCTGATCGAGGTGCTGACGCTGATGAGCCCCGAATCCCGCTGGGTGGTGGCCATCCCGCCCGGGCAGGCCTACGGCGAACGGGGCAGACCGCCGTTCGTGGGTCCCAACGTCACCCTGGTGTTCGATCTGCTGCTGCTCGGCATCGACCGGGGTCAGCCCTGATGACCGGCCCGATCGGCCGCCCGCGCGTCGTGGTCGAGACGCTGGGCTGCCGCCTCAACGCGTACGAGAGCGACGCCCTCAAGGCGGACTTCGTCGCGCGCGGCTATCGCGTGGTCGAACCGGGGGAGGCGGCCGACGTGGCGGTCGTCAACAGTTGCACCGTGACGGACCAGGCCGACCGCAAGTCGCGCAACGCCCTGTACCGTGCCGGACGCTCCGGCGGCCCGGA
>JAPOQV010000008.1 GCA_026710565.1 Spirochaetaceae bacterium
AACAGCTTGTTCTCATCCTCGCCGTAGCTTTACTGCCACGCCACGTGGTGCTACTCGGCGTCGGTGATGCCGACCTCCTCCTGCTCGGCCACGATGCCCGCGGGGCGCATCCACGGATGCAGGTTCTTCCAGGTGTGGGCGCTGCTCTGAAAGTGCACGCCCGGCGCCATGCCTGCATCGGGCGAGTTGAGGTCGGACAGGTACAGCTCCCAGACCCCCTGCTCCCGGCTGTCGTAGGTCCCGCAGATGTGCCCGTAGTCGAACCGCTTCAGGGGAAGGTCGCCGAACCCCTGCCATGGGCCACCCCGGCGCACCCACGCTTCCACCGTCCACTCCCGCGTGCACGTCTTCAGGTCGAGCACCGGCACCGACTCGTATTCGGCCCTGGCCTTCGGCAGCGAGCCCCACTCCCTGCCGATGTTGGCGTACCCGTGCTCGCCGTGTCCGGTGTCCAGCGGGAACCGTCCCTCCCGGCCGGGCCAGGGGTGCCGGTGGTCGCCGCCCGTGTTCGTGTAGGTCAACGTCATCGTCCGGTCGCGGCTGACGCGTTCCTCGAACAGCCGTCCGTCCGGCCCCTGCCAGTCATAGAGCGCCACCGTGTGCTCGTCGGCGCCCATCACCCGCAGGTGCTCCGGTAGCACCCTGAGGAGCAGCTCGCCGCGATCGCTCAACCCGTTCGCGTCCGTCACCCGCACCGCGAGCTGGGACCGTCCCGCCTCGACCGGAGTCCCCGCCAAGCGCCCTGCCACGCGGTCGAAGCTCATGCCCGCGGGGAGGGCACCCGACACCACCTCCCACTCCAGGGGTTCGGCCAGGTGCTCGGTGCTCAGCGCGGCCTGATACGCAGCACCGGCGTAGGCGGTTGGCAGCGATTCGGTGACCAGCCGGCCACGCCGAACCGTGAACGAGAAGGTGTGGCCGTCGGTCGCTCCTCCCTCGTCCCGCGCCTCGACGGTCGCCTGGCGGGACTCCACCGTCTCTTCCGGCGTCCCCCGAACCACACCGGCGTCGGAGTCGAACGCCAACCCCGCCGGCAGCCCGCCCTCCGTCATCGCCCAGGAGACCTGGCCGGCAGCCGCGTCCGCCCCCAGCCGAACCTCGTAGGGAATGCCCAGTGCGGCATCCGGCAGTTTCTGGCGGATGACGGCCATCCGGTCCGTCACCGGATACCGCAGGACGCTCGAGATGCGCAGCTCGTCGACCTCCCCGTCCATGTTGCCCATTTCCAGGCCCGATGTGACGACCGGATCCCGAGAGTGAGGGATCCCGCCAACGTAGAACGGAATGTCGCACCGGTCGGCGTCGTTGATGAGGATGCGATTCGAGGATTGGCCGGGGATGGGGAGCTGCACCTGCCGGACGACCCTGCCGTCCACCAGCAGCCAGTTCATCTGATCGCGGTAGCGGAACTGCCAGGCCACGTGGTGCCAGCCGGTGTCGCGGAACCGGCCCCGATCCTCCTCCAGCCAGCCGAACGAGCTGGTCGGCGTGATCAGGATGCCGTGAATGGGCATCCTGCCCGACCAGCCCAGGAGCCGCGAGCCCGGCATGAGCCCGTCTTCCAGCGTGCCCGGCACTCCCGAGCAGTTGAGATAGAAGCTCCAGCCGCCGCGCATGCCGCCCGGAAGGCTGAAGCCTTCCTCGTCCGTGCCGCAGAGGAACGCGTAGGTGTAGCGACCCAGCAGGGCGTCATCGGCGTCGAACCGGCCCCACTCGACCCGGTCCCTGCCGCCGGGGCCGGTGTAGCGAACCCACGCTTCGACCGTCCACTCCGCGGTGCAGGTCCGCAACTGCAGCTTGTCGTGGTTCACGGGCCCCATGCGGATGTTGCTGTCGCTGCGCTCGAACCGCGCCGTGGATCCGAAGCCCGGACGGCTGCCCCACAACGCCCGCCCCCTGGACCGCAACGTCAGCTCGGGATCGCCGCAGGCGTCGCGGGCTTCGTCGCCCGAGCCCTCGTCGAAGTGATAGAGCGCCACCGTGTGCTCATCGGGCTCGAAGGGTTCGTTCCAGTCGCCGCTCATGTCCGTACCTCCCGTACGTGCCTGGCCCGCGGTCAGTACCGCCGGATGTTCGACAGGCGTATTTCGCCGATCTGCCCGAAGAAGTTGCCCCACCCCAGCCAGTTGAACTCCCCTCCGTAGCGGGAGTAGCCCTTCAGCCTGGACGAGATGCTGAACTGGGCATCGTGCCGGCGGTCGTTGACCAGCCGGCGCCCGTCCGGGCGGTACATCCGCCAGATCTGGTTTCCGTCCAGAAAGAGCTGGTGCACCTCATCGGCATGCGAGTACTGCCAGGCGACGTGGTGCCACTCCGTGTCGCGTATGCCGACGGCTTCCCGTTCCGCGACGATGCCGTCCGGACGCGACCACGGATGGAGGTTCAGCCGCGCGTTCTCCGGTTCGGCACCCAGGAAGTGAACGCCGGGGGCCATGCTCCCATCCGGCGCGTCGTGAACGGACAGAAACAGCTCCCACACCCCGCGCTCGGTGTTGTCGTAGGTCCCGAAGACGTGCCCGAAGTGAAACTCGCGCCCGTAGCCGTCCACCGGGCCGCCGCGGCGCAGCCAGGCTTCCACCGTCCACTCGGCCGCACAGGTCCGCAGATCGACCTTGTCGTTGTGCTGCGGTCCGACGAACCCCCCTTCCCCGCCGCCGATGAAATAGGGGTAGCGCCCCCAGCCGGGGCGCGGCAGACGCGTGTCTCCCTTCACGTTGGTCCAGGTGAGGGTCAGCTCCTCGTCGCCGGCGAGATCCGGTATCAGCTTGCCGCTGGCCCCCTGCCAGTCCCAGAGCGCCACCGTGTGCCGATCCAGCTCGATGTATCGCAGCGCTCCCGGCAGGACCGCGAGCACGAGGTCCCGGCAATCGGTCTGGCCGCCGGCGTCTCGGGCTTCCACCCGCACGCTCACTCGACCCGCGGCGGCCGGGACGCCGCCGAACTTTCCCTTCGTGCCGTCGAACGTGATCCCGGCCGGCAGCGCTCCGTCCCGTAGTTCCCACCGCACGGGCTCGACCATGTGCCGGACCGTCAATCGTTCGCGATAGGCATGACCCGCGAAGGCGACCGGCAACGACTCCTCGACGATCCGTCCGGGGCGCACGCACAGCCTGAACGTGTGCTCATCCGTGTGCCCGGCGGAGTCAGCCGCTCGAACCCTGATCTCCGCTTCTTCCCCGACTTCCGTGGGCGTGCCCTCGATCGTGCCGCCGACCTCGTCGAGCCGCAGTCCCGCCGGCAGCCGGCCTGCGGCTACCTTCCAGGTCACCGCTCCCCGCGCCGCATCCGCCGACAGCGACTCCGCATAGGGCACGTTCCTGCCCGCGTCGGGCAGCTCGCGGCGAACGACAGCCATCCGATCTGCCGCGGGGTAGCGCATGACGTCGGAGATGCGCAACTCGTCGATCTCCCCCTCGAAGTTGCACTCGCCCCGACCCAGGTAGACCCCGAAGTTGTCCTTGCCCAGAGCTTCGGCCGAAGGGTCGTGCCGGGAGTGCAGGAACCCTCCGACCACGAACGGCAGATCACACCGTGAAGCGTCGTTGGCCACGGCCCGCCCTCCGGGCTTGCTCTCCCGGTAGATCAGCGTTCCGTCGACGAACATGAAGTGCATCTGGTCTTCGTAGCGGAACTGCCAGGCGACATGGTGCCACCGGTCGTCGTCGATGGCCGGCGCCGTGGCGAACGCGCCGACCTGGTTCACGTCGTTGTGGGGAGCCCGCGCATATGACCCGATGTAGCGGCCCTGCGGGGCAAGCCCGTTGCCGTTGATCCACAGGTCGTGATGGCGAAGCTTCTTGAGGATGGGCCAATGCGGCCAAAGCAGGTGGAAGTTCCAGCCCGCACGCACGCCCTCGGGCATGCCGAATCCCTCGTCGTCGGTACCACAGATATTCTGGTAGCCGGACGCTCCCGCCCATGCCTCGTCCCGCGGTTCTCCGGGCCGCGCGGCGAGTCGAAGCCAGGCCTCGATCGTCCATTCCCCGGTGCATCCCCGCAGCTCCAGCTTGTCGTTGTCCACGGGGCCGACCAGGATCTCGGCGTCGTCGTCGCTTCCGGTGAAGCGAGCGGTCGAGCCGAAGCCGGGGCGGCTTCCCCACAGCGCCTTCTTGTGCGCGCGCAGCGTCAGCTCGCCATCGCCGCAGGCGTCGTGCGCTTGGTCGCCCTCCCCCTCGTCGAAGTGATAGAGCGCCACCGTGTGCTCGTCCGGCTCGAACGGCCGGGTCCAATCGGAGCTCATGCCGGCGCCTCCCGTCGCATCAATACCTCCGTTTGCTCGACACGCGTATCTCGCCGATCTGCCCGAAGAAGTTGCCCCAGCCCAGGTAGTTGGGATGGTGGTGACCGCCGTTCTCGTCCGTGCACCAGTAGGCGTAGCGGGCGATTCGGGTCGCGACGCTGAATTGCGCCGTGTGCCGGCGCTCGTTGACCAGCCTGATGCCGTCCGGCTCGCGCATCTGCCACATCAGCGCACCGTCGAGGAACAACTGGTGCAGGTCTTCCGACAGGTCGTACTGCCAGGCCACGTGATGCCACTGCGCGTCCCGAATTCCCGCGTCTTGGCGATCGCCCACGATGCCCGCCGGCCGTTTCCACGGATGCAGGTCCTTCAGAACGCGGTCCGGTCCGCATGCGAAGTGCACGCCGGGCGCCCAGCTCCCGTCCGGCGAGCCGTGGTTGGAGATGTACAGCTCCCACACGCCGCTCTCGGACGTGTCATACGTGCCGCAGACATGTCCGAAGTCGAACGGTCGCGAAGCGCCGAACGCCTGCATCGGGCCACCGGGGCGGATCCATGCCTCGACGGTCCATGCCTCACGGCACGTCCGCAGATTGTGCTTGTCGTCATCGGTCTTCAGGCTCACCCAGCCGTGCTCGCCATGACCGGTATCCTGCGGAAACCGTCCGTCCCGGCCGGGTGAGGCAGCCCTTCGGTCCGCGGCCCGGCCGGCACAGGTCAGGGTCAACCCCTCGTCCCCCATGGCGTCCCTGGCGTACAGCAGGTCTTCGTCCTGCCAGCCGTACAGGAACACGGTGTCCCCATCGGCCTCGATGCGACACAGCTCCGCGGGAAGCACCCGCATCGCCAGGGCTCGTGTCGCCCTGGAACCCGCGGAGTCCGTGGCCGCCACCCGGAACTCGCCGCTGCCGCGGCCGGCCGGTACGCCCCTCAGCTCACCCGATGCCTCCTCCAGCATGATGCCCGGCGGCGGTCGTCCCGAATTCACCTTCCACGTGACGGGGCCTGCCGTGTAGCGGCTGTCCAACCGGTGGCGGTATTCCGTCCCCACGAACGCGGGCGGCAGCGCTTCGGTCGTGATCGTGCCGCTGCGGATGCCGATGACGAAGCCGTGGCTGTCGCGGTGACCTCCCTCGTCGGTGGCGCTGACCGTGAAACGGGCGTTTCGGTCGACCTGCCCGCGTACGGTCCCCGCCACGACGCCGTCCTCCCGCAGCTCCAGCCCGCGCGGAAGACGGCCGTCGGAGAGCTCCCATGTCACGCTCCCATCCGCGCCGTCCGCGGCGAGCTCCACGCGATACGGAACGTTCGGGACCGCGAACGGGAGCGCCTCGGTCCCGAACCGGTAGCCGGCCCGCAGGGACTCGTCGGCGTACACGTCACAGGGCGAGAATCCGGGCCCGCCGACGATGGAGAGCCGGTCCGCGACCGGGTAGCGCATGACGTCGGAGATCCGCAGGTCGTACATCTCCCCCACGAAGTTGCCTCTGCCGGCCCAGGGAGGATCACTCCAGCACAGGAAGCCGCCCACCATGAAGGGCACGCCGGAGTGCTCGTCGGTGTCGTTCCGGATCTTGCGATACGGCTGGATGCGTCGCACCAGCATGCCGTCCACGAACAGAAAGTGCATCTGGTCGCGGAAGCGAAACTGCCACGCCACGTGATGCCGCCGCTCATCGCGTATCCCGTCCGCATCCGCTCCCGCAAGGGCCGGCTCGCTGTCGACGGAATAGTGCACGTCATGGTTGGGGTCCTTGCCCGCGAAGTTCCCCTCGTAGCGGGAGGTCGGCAGCAGTCCATGCCCGGCGCCGGGAGCGCTGCCGCCTTCCAGCAGAAACTGAAAGCCGCTGCGGACCCCGATGTGCGAGAGATGGTAGCCCTCCTCGGAGGACCCACACAGGTGCGCGTACGTGGTGTTCCGGGCGAATCCGCCCCATGGCCCCGTGTAGCGAATCCAGGCTTCCACCGTCCACTCCCGCGTGCAGGGCTTCAACATCAGCTTGGGATGATTGAGCGGGCCGACGAACACGTTGGCGTCATCGTCGACGGATTCGAAGCGCGCCGCGGCACCGCCGTTCGGTGCCCGCCCCCAGAGCGCCTGCCTGGCCCTCAGCGTCAGCGCAGCGTCACCGCAGGCGTCGCGCGCCTCGCGGCCAACCCCCTCGTCGAAACGGTAGAGCGCCACGGTGTGCCGATCCGGCTCGAAGCGCCTGGTCCAGTCCGAGCTCATTCCCTTACTTCCCACCGTACCGCCGGATGTCGGAAATACGGATCTCACCGATCTGGCCGAAGAAGTTGCCCCAGCCCAGGTAGTTGAAGCCGCCCCCGTATCGGGTGTAACCGGTCAGGCGGCTGAACACGCTGAACTGCGCGTCGTGCTCTCGATCGTTGACCAGTCTGCGGCCGTCGGGATTGCGCATCTCCCAGATCGGCCTGCCGTCCAGGAAGAGCTGGTGCACATCCTCGGCGTAGCCGTACTGCCAGGCCACGTGGTGCCACTCCGTGTCGTCGATCCCCGCCTCCTCCGGCGGGGCCACCATGCCCTGCGGCCGCATCCAGGGGTGCAGGTACTTCCACGTGTGGTCGCGGCTCTGGAAGTGCACGCCCGGCGCCATGCCTGCATCGGGCGAGTTGAGGTCGGACAGATACAGCTCCCACACCCCGCTCTCCCTGGTGTCGTAGGTCCCGCAGATGTGCCCGTAGTCGAACCGCTTCAGGGGAGGGTCGCCGAACCCCTGCCACGGCCCGCCCCGGCGCACCCAGGCTTCCACCGTCCATTCCCCGGCGCAGGTCTTCAGATCGAGCCTGGGATCCGGCCGGTGGCCGCCTTCGAACCTGGGATAGCTCTCCTTCTCCTGGCCCACGACCGCGTAGCCGTGCTCGCCGTGCCCGGTCTCCTGCGGGAACCTCCCGTCCCGGCCCGGCCAGCACACCCGCCGGTCCGCGCCCATGTTGGTGTAGGTGAGCGCGAGCTCCTCTTCGCCGCTCACCCGTTCCGGGATCAACCGGCCGCTCGGTCCCTGCCAGTCGTACAGCGCCACGGTGTGTTGGTCGACGTCGAACACGCGCAGGGCCGGCGGCAGCACCGTGAGCGTGAGCTCCGCGCGATCCTGCAGCCTCAGGGCATCGGTTACCCGCACGGCCAGCCTCGACCATCCTTCCTCGATCGCGGTTCCGGCCAGGCACCCGGTCCTCGCGTCCAGGCCCACGCCCTCCGGCAGGGTCCCCGAGACGACCTCCCACGCCAGCGGCCCGGCCATCTGCTCGGCGGCCAGCGCGGCGCTGTAGGCGGCACCCGCGACAGCCCGGGGCGGCGACGGGGCGATCAACGTGGACCGGTTTCCGGAGGAGCGGGTGAACATTTCCGACCACGTCGCCGAGGACGGCTCGGAGCACCACAACCTGACGCTGGCGCTCGCCTACGACCTGAGCCGCGCGTTCTCGCTCGAGTCCACCTCCAGCATCTACCAGCACGACTATCGCCGGGAGGAGGACCTGGACCAGACCCCGGCG
>JAPOQV010000009.1 GCA_026710565.1 Spirochaetaceae bacterium
AGTCTGCGCCGTAGAACGGTGCAGACTCCTGGCAGGGTTGGTTGGGCGCTCAGCGGAGCCGAAGGCGACGATGGGCGGCCAGGGCTGCGACCGCGGGTTTGCTGTAGTCTGGTGTCGGGGTAATGAGATTCCCACGAGAGGGGGCGCCACTGGCATCAACGACGCCGTTCGAACGTCGTGCCCGTTCTCCAGAGGCCCGCGCGATGCCGGCCTACACCAAGGCGGAGGCATCCCGGTACGTCAGGATTCCCCCACCGAACACTTCCACGACTGGGGTTTCCGGCCAAGCGGGACCCCGGCGGCAGGCGTTCGCAGCCCTCTGGAAGCATCGCCGACTCCGTCGCAGCATCTTCTGTCGTTCGAGAACATGCTCGAACTGCACGTGCTGGCCGCCCTCCGGCAAGTGCACGGCGTTCGAATGCGCGTGATCCGGAACGCGCTGGACTACCTGCAGACCCGACTCGGCGTGGCACGCCCGCTGATCGACGAGCAGATGCACACCGACGGCAGGACGATTCTCGTTCACCGCCTCGACCAGCTCATCGACGCAGGCCAAGGTGGGCAGACCTCCATGCTGGAGCTGCTCGACGTGCACCTGGACCGGATCGAGCGCAACGCGTCGGGGATCGCCACCCGGCTCTTTCTCTTCACGCGCAAGAGTCCACAGGATCAGCACGCAGCGAAGCGTCAGCCACGGGTCATCTCCATCGATCCGGCCGTCGCGTTCGGACGGGCCGTGATCGCCGGGTCGCGCATCTCGACCGCCGAGGTGGCAGATCGGTACAAGGCCGGGGACTCCATCATGGATCTGGCTGAGGACTATGGGCGAACGGCGGCGGAAATCGAGGAAGCGATCCGATGCGAGCTCAACCTCAAGGCAGCCTGAGCCCGTTTTCCTGATCGATCACAACCTCGGAACCCGGCTGGTCCCGGAAGCCCTGCGACACGCCGGTGCGACCGTTGAGGTTCTCACGGATCACTTCGATTCCAGCACACACGACAAGACGCTCCTCGCCGCCGTCGGAGCACGAGGATGGGTGTTCCTGTCGAAGGACCGCAACATCCGGCGCCGAACACTGGAGCGCCAGGCGCTCATGAACGCGGAGGTCAAGGCCTTTCTGCTCACCGCCGCCGACCTGGCTGGAGATGAGCAGGCGGCGGTGCTCGTCAAGGCGCTTCCCCGCATTCGACGCATCTGCCAACGCCCCGGGCCGTTCATTGCCAGCATTACCGCAACTAGCAACGTGACCGTCGTCGAGGAGCGGCGGAAGCGTGCACGTGCAAGCAGACGCTCGGGGAGTTGATCCGTCTACACTCATCCCGTGGTCACCATGCTCTGGCGTCCGTTGGCGCGCGTTGCCGCTCGTTTCCGCTCGTTGGCGAGTCCGGATACCGCCGCTCCGGCCGGGTTCCGTCACTCGGTCGGCTCGATGCGGAGCAGAGCGGCTTCGCCGAGGGCGGGGTCGCGGCCGAGGAAGTTCCCTCCCGTCAGCACGTACAGCAGGCCGTCGGGGCCCTGCTCGACGTCGCGGATGCGCCGTCGGAGATCGGCGAGCAGCCATTCCCGGCGCTGCTCCAGGCCGCGGCGGTTGAACTCGATGCGCTCGAGGTGGCCGGTGCGGGCGACGCGGCCGGTCATGAGCGAGCCCGCAAACAGGTCCCCGCGCCACGCGGGGAAGCGGTCGCCGCTGTAGAACACGAGCCCCGAGGGGGCGATGGACGGGATCCAGACGATCTCCGGCTGTTCCAGCTCTTCCTGCCACGGCCGTGCCGACACGCGCAACCCGCTGTACTCGCGCGAGTAGGAGACCTCGGGCCAGCCGTAGTTGCGGCCCGGGAGGATGCGGTTGACCTCGTCGCCCCCCATCGGGGCGTGCTCGCTCGCCCACACCTCGCCGGTCTCGGGGTGGATGGCGAGGCCCATCGGGTTGCGGTGGCCGAGCGAGAACACCTCGGGCGCGTGACCCTCCCGCCCCGCGAACGGGTTGTCGTCGCGCGCGCTGCCGTCGTCGCGCAGCCGCCGCACCTTGCCGACACGG
>JAPOQV010000010.1 GCA_026710565.1 Spirochaetaceae bacterium
CCGCGGCGGGCCGGGGTAGTGGCGGTCGACCTGCAACCCGCGGCCGAACAGGAGGCGCGCGGCCGGCGGCGTCCCCGGCCCGCCGCGGGCAGCCGACGACGCCGCGGCGCGCACCAGGGCGCCGAGCGCCTGCCGGCGGTCGACGAACGGCACGACGTCGCGCAGAAACGCGTACTGGGCGTCCGCTTCGGCCCGCGCCAGGGCGCGTCCGGCGTCCTCGATGATCCCGGTCACGTGCGCTGCGCCGCCGAATTCCGCCACGCTTCGCCGCGCCACGCCGGCCGCATCGACCAGCTCCAGGTCCGCGTGAACGGACGCCCGCTTGCGCACGATCAGCGTGCCCAGGACCCGCGGCGCCAGCGCGACCTGCAGCCGCTCCGCGGCGAAGCCGGCGCGCGCAAGCTCCAGGTCGTGCGTGCCCGGACCGGCTGCCACCGACAGCGGCGTGGTGCCCACGAACCGCCCGTCCAGCCACACGCTCACGTGCCGGGGGGTGGCGCTGACCGCGATGCGGCCGCCGGGCGAACGCAGTCCGGGATACACCAGCACCAGGAACAGCGCCAGCACCAGGATCACCGCGTAGATACCGGTGAGATAGGCCCCCGGCGGTATCCCCAGGAACGGCCGCAGGCGGACCTGGGAGGCGCGTTCGAGGTCCGCGGTCTCGGGAGCTGCAGCGCGTGCGGCCGGCGGCCGGAGTTCCCGTCTCATGGCGACGCCGAGGATGGAGTGGCGCCGCTCGCGGTGTCAAAGCACGCCGTCCGGCGCGGCTTGCCCGCGCCCCCGGCGGCCGGTAGGCTCGCCGCCGTGGCCGCGGAAATGGCGCGCTCCAGGCGCACGGACTCGGGGTGGCGGGCATGGAGCGAGGCGCTGCAGCACGGCACCGAGCGGCTGCTCACCGGCCGCCGCCGCAGGAAGCTGCGCCGCCGCGAACGTCATCGCCGCCGCAACCCCGTCGTCGACTGGCTGGATGCGATCGGCTCGGCGGTGCTGATCGTCCTGGTGATCAACCAGTTCCTGTTTCAGGCCTACAAGATCCCGTCCCAGTCCATGCGCCCGACCCTGGAGATCAGCGACCGCATCTTCGTGAACAAGCTCGTGTACGGGCCCGAGCTGGTGCCCGGGCAGGTCAAGCTCCCCGGCCCCCGGCCCCCCGGCCGCGGCGAGGTGATCATCTTCGAGAACCCCACCTACGAGCCGATCGGGCCGCTCAAGGACATCCTGAAGCGCATCATCTACATGCTGACGCTGTCGATGGTCGACATCGATCGCGACGAGTACGGCAACGCGAAGCCTCACATCCTCATCAAGCGCGCGATCGGCGTGGGCGGGGACCGCATCCGCCTGCGCCGCGGAGAGGTGCAGGTGCTCCTTCCCGGCGCGGACGGATGGAGCGACGAAGCGACCTTGCAGGCTGCGTTCGGACTCGACTACGCGACGCGCCGCAGCCCCGGCCTGGTCGACTACGGCATCCTGCAGGCCGGCGCCACGGCAGCCACCCGGCTCAACGAGGGCGTACCCCTGACCGAGCAGGAACGCATCGACGTGAACCGCTGGGAGAGAAGCGCGGGAGTCACGGACCTGGTGTTCCGGGACCAGTGGCGACTCCGCACGAAGGCCGAGGTGGACCCGACCGACCGCAATGCCGCCCGTCAGTGGCAGGTGCTGGAGCGGGGCTGGGTCGTTCCGTCCGGCACCGTGTTTCCCCTCGGCGACAATCGGGACGAGTCGAGGGATGGCCGTTACTTCGGACCGGTGACCCTCCGCCGGGTGCTCGGCAAGGCGATGTTCCACTACTGGCCGCCGGCCCGCTGGGCGGGGATCCGCTAGTCGGCCTGCAGGAGCCCGTCGGATTTGACCGGGATCGGCTCCGGTTGTTAGCCTTGGCGCCGGAACTGAGATGTCTGGACACAGCAAGTGGCACTCGATACGCCACAAGAAAGGCGCCGTGGACGCGAAGCGCGGCAAACTCTTCGGCAAGCTCATCAAGGAAGTGACCGTCGCCGCACGCCTGGGAGGCTCCGAGGAAGGGGCGAACCCGCGGCTCCGGCAGGCCGTGCTGAAGGCGCGCGCCGCCAACATGCCCGCCGACAACATCGACCGCGCGATCAAGAAGGGCGCTGGAGAGGCAGGCGACACCGAGTTCCACGAGCTGCTCTACGAGGCGTACGGTCCCGGCGGCGTGGCGATGCTCATCGAGATCCTCACCGACAACCGGAACCGCAGCGCTGCCGAGGTCCGCAACACCCTGTCCAAGCACGGCGGCAACCTCGGCGACACCGGCTCGGTGTCCTACCTCTTCAAGCGGCGCGGCGTCGTCGCGGTCGATGGCGAGCAGCACTCCGAAGACGAGGTGATGGAGGTCGCGATCGAGGCCGGCGCCCTCGACGTGGTGACGGACGACGGCATCGTCGAAGTCCTGAGCGAGCCGGCCGAGTTCGACGACGTGCTGCAGGCGATCCAGGAGGCGGAGCTGGCCACGAACGGAGCGGAGATCACGTGGGTCGCCGATGCGCCGCTGGCGTTGCCGCCGAAGCCGGCAACGGCGGCGTTGCGGCTGATCGAGTTGATCGAGGACCTCGACGACGTGCAGTCGGTGGCCAGCAACCTCGAACTTGGCAACATCGAGCTCCCGGAGCCCTCACTCGTCGCCGACTGAGCGCAGGCCACGTTGGCGGTAATCCTGGGCATCGATCCCGGACTGGCCGCTACCGGGTACGGTGTGATCCGTGTCGAGGGCAGCCGCCTGCGCCACGTCGCACACGGAGCGTTCACCACGGCGGCCGGCACGGATCGGGGCGGCCGGCTGTTGGCGATTCGCGATGCGTTGACCGCGGTGCTCCGGCGCTACCGCCCGGAGCAGGCCGGCGTGGAGTCGCTGTTCTTCTCCCGCAACGTCCGCTCGGCCATGCCGGTCGCGGAGGCGCGCGGCGTCATCCTGCTGTGCCTGGCCGACGCCGGCGTGACGGTCGGCGAACACACGCCGCTGCGCGTCAAGCAGGCCATCCTCGGCCACGGCAGCGCCGACAAGCAGCAGATGAGCACCATGGTCCGGCTCCTGTTTCAACTCGGCCCCGACGAGCCGTTGCCGCACCACGCCGCCGATGCGCTGGCGGTCGCGGTGTGTCACGCCCACTCCTCGCCACTGGACGAGCGAGCGGTCGAGTAGATGTACAACAGCCTGACGGGCACGGTCACTTTCAAGGACCGCGAGCGGCTGCACCTGACGCTGGCGGGGATCGAGTGGGACCTGGCCATCTCCGGCAGCACCGCGGACGCCCTCCCGAAGCCGGGCGCGGAAGCCAAGGTGTTCACTTTTTTGCACCATCGCGAAGACGTCATGAAGCTCTACGGCTTCGCCTCGGCGGCCGAGCGGGAGCTGTTCCTCAGCCTGATGCAGGTCAACGGCGTCGGGCCGCGGCTGATCATGAGGATGCTGTCGGCGGCCACCGAGCGCGACGTTCGCGCCGCCGTGCAGTCGGGTGACGCCGACGCCCTGGCCCGCCTGCCGGGACTGGGCGCCAGAAGTGCGCAGAAGATCATACTCGCCCTGCGCGGCAAGCTCCTTCCGCCAGCCGACGTGTCCGCCGGGGTCGAGACCGAGCTGATCCGGGCGCTCACGGGCATGGGCTTCCCCGAGCGCCAGGCCGCACGGGCGGTCGCTGCCGCCCTGCAGGACGCCGAGCAGTCAGGCGGCGACCCCGATGAGGCGCAGTTGCTGCGCGCGGCCATTCAGCTTCTGGGTGCCGGGAGGTGAGCGACCGCATCACGTCGCCCGGAGCGGGACCGGGAGACGGCGACGAGGTGCAACTGCGGCCGCGACTGCTACACGACTTCATCGGGCAGAAGCAGTTGCGGGAGAACCTGCGCGTGTTCGTCAGCGCTGCCCGCGACCGCGAGGAAGCGCTCGACCACGTGTTCTTCTCCGGACCGCCGGGCCTGGGCAAGACCACCCTCGCGGCGATCGTCGCCAACGAGCTGGACGTCGAGTTCCGCAGCACCTCGGCACCGGCGCTGGAGAAGACCGGCGACCTGGTGGCGATCCTGACCAGCCTGGGCCGGCACCATGTCTTCTTCATAGACGAGATTCACCGGCTGCGGCCGCCGATCGAGGAGTTGCTGTACACGGCCATGGAGGACTACGAGGTGGACGTGGTCATCGGCGAGGGGCCAAGCGCCCGCACCATCAAGATCTCGCTTCCCCGCTTCACGCTGATCGGCGCCACCACCAAGACCGGGCTGGTGTCGGCGCCCCTGTACTCGCGGTTCGGGATCACCGCGCGGCTGGACCTGTACGACCAGGACGAGTTGGAGCAGATCGTCGACCGAACGGCCTCGCTGTTGTCCATGGAGATGGCGCCGGACGTGAGGCCGCTGCTGGCGCGCAGTTCCCGCGGCACCCCGCGGGTGGCCATCCGGCTGGTGCGGCGGATGCGGGACTACGCGCAGGTCTGGGGCGACGGCACCCTGACCGGCGCGATCGTCGACCGCGGGCTGCGCGCGCTGGGCATCGACCGGTACGGCCTGGACCGCACCGATCGGGAGATCCTGTCGATCGTCATCGACCGCTACGGTGGCGGCCCGGTCGGGGTGGAGACGCTGGCGATCTCGCTGGGGGAGACCGCGGACACCGTGGAGGACGTGTACGAGCCGTTTCTCGTGCAGAGCGGATTCCTGAAGCGCACCGCCCGCGGCCGCGTCGTGACCGATCTTGCCGTGCGCCACGTCAGGGGAGCCGCGGGCGATCAGGAGGGAGGCGACCAGGAGGGAACCGGTGCTAGTCCGGGACTTCTCTTTTGAGGTCCCGCCGCGGCTCATCGCGCAGCGGCCGATGGGACCGCGAGGCGCCGAACGGCTCCTGATCCTGGACCGGGCCCGGTCCGGAAGCCGGCACACGACGATGGCGGCCCTCCCGGAGCTGCTGCCCGCAGGCTCCGTGCTGGTGCTCAACGACTCGCGCGTGCGCAAGGCGCGGGTGTTTGGAACGTCCGAGAACGGCGGCTCGGTGGAGCTGGTGTTCCTGGAAGAGATCCGGCCGGGACGCTGGCTCGCGCTGGCGCGCCGTGCCCGACGCCAGCGGGTCGGCAAACGGCTGTTCCTGCCGGAGGACGTCGAGGCCCGCGTGGTGGGGGTCCATGACGACCAGAGGGAGCTGGAGCTCAGGCCGGCGATCGGGGAGGGCTACTTCGACCGGCACGGCACGATGCCGCTGCCGCCGTACATCGAGCGTGCGCCGGACGGCCAGGACGACGCCCGCTACCAGACCGTATACGCGCGGGAGTTCGGATCGGCGGCGGCACCGACGGCAGGACTGCACCTCACCCGGAAGCTCCTCGGGACGATCCGCGAGCGGGGCATCGACGTCCAGTTCGTGACCCTGCACGTCGGCGCGGGCACGTTCCTGCCGATCCGCGGCGAACGCCTGGAGGACCACCGCATGCACGAGGAGTCGGTGGCGCTGAGCTGTTCGGCGGCGGCGGCCATCGAGGCGGCGCGGCGCGGCGGCCGGGACGTGGTCGCGGTCGGGACCACGGTGGTCCGCGCCCTCGAATCGCGGGCGGCCGCCGACGATGGCCGCGTCGCGGCGCTGGCTCCCGGCCGCTGGCGTACCGACCTGTTCATCCGGCCCGGACACCGATTCCGGGTGGTCACGCGCCTGTTGACCAATCTGCACACGCCCGGATCGACCCTGGTCGCCCTGGTCGCGGCCTTCGCCGGCCGCGAGCGTCTCCTGGCTGCCTACGAGGAGGCGGTGGCGCGCGGCTACCGGTTCTATTCCTACGGCGACGCCATGCTGGTCCTGTGACGATGCCGTCCTGTAACGAAACGGCGCCGCCGTTGGTCTCATTGGGTGATGCCCTCACGGCCTTCGCGCGGACGGCGATCAGTCGAGTCCGAGGACCGGCCACAGCCGGGCGAAGACCTCCTCCCGGCTGCCCGAGCCGTCGATCCGGTGAACGGACACCCCACGCTCCTGCAGCCGCGTGAGCGCGGCGCCGTAGGCGGCCAGAACCCGCTGCTGGGTCGCGGCCCCGTCGAATCGCTGCGGGACTCCCGCGCGATCTCGCAACCGTTCCTGGCACACCTCGACGGGGCTGGTCAGGAAGATGATGCGCGCGGGCAGTGGCGAGGAGTCGTTGACCGCCTCGATGAAGTCGGCGGGGACGTCCAGGCTCTGGTACGCCAGGCTGGAAGCGATACAGCGATCGCTGATCACCACCTCTCCGGCAGCGTGGCGTTCCAGGACACCGCCGGCTCCGTGGCAGTGCTCCGCCCGGTCGGCGGCGAACAGCAGGGCGAACGCCCGGCCGGACACCGGCTGGCGCGTCGCCAGCATCGAGCGGACGAGGCGACCGATCGGGCCGTCGGTGGGTTCGCGGGTCCGGAAGTGGCGGACGCCCCGCGAGCGCAGACGATTGGCGATCAGCCCCACCTGCGTCGTGGTGCCGGCGCCGTCGAGCCCCTCGACCGCGACGAATCGCGACAGGATACGGTTGCCGCTTCGGTCCATCACGCTATGATCGCACCGACCATCATGCCGATCATCATGCTGAGGGCCATGCCGATCATCATGCCGATTATCATGATCGCACCGACTACCGTGACACTACGCGGGTACCACCGCCGTGTCTCCATCCTGGCGCTGCTGCTGGTCGCGATCGCGGCGCCGGGCCAGGAGGCGGAAGCGCCGGCCATCGAGGTGAGCCCGCTGCGGGTCCCCGACGTCGTCATCACCGGCGAGGACGCGATCATCATCGTTCCGCCACTTCCGGTTCTGCCCGGCGGCAGCATACCCGTGCCGCGGGTGGAGCTGCAGCCGCTGCCGTTCCTGCCGTCACCGACCTGGTGCGATCCGGTCACCGCGGGTGACGCCCCGCGCGGCGAGGTGTTCGTGGTCGAGCCGGTGTGCATGGATCTGTCCGCGCTCTCGGACCGGCTGCCGATTTTCCTGAAGCCCGGCGAACCTCCGATCCCGGAGATGCACGCCCTGGGCGTCCATCATTCCACAACGGACTCCGCAACGGACTCCGCGACGGCTCGTGACAACATCAGCGCTCACAACAACGGGGGAGACGAGTGATAGAGTTTTTCTTGCGCGGCGGCGTGTTCCTGTGGCCGATCGGCCTGCTGTCGGTTGCAGCCGTGTACCTGATCATCGAGCGGGCGATCTTCTTCCTGCAATCGCGACCGACGCCACAGCTTCAGCAGGCGCTGACCGCGTTCCTCGGCGGGGAGCCGCCGACGGGCCTTGAGGAGAGGCTGGGGACGAGCATCGCGCCGGAAGCGACGCTGGCCCGCGTGGGCCTGGACGCCCAGGGGGCGGAACCCGGCGATGCCCACCGCCGACTGGAGCGGTCGCTGCTGGAGGTCGTCACCGCCCTGGAGCACAACGTGGCGCCGCTCGGCAGCATCGCCAACGTTGCCACCCTCCTGGGCCTGCTGGGAACGGTGGTCGGCATGATCGCCGCCTTCATCGGCATGGGAGGAGTCGCCACGGCGGACATGGGCGGACTGACGCAGGGCATCTCGCAGGCGATGGTCACCACCGCCGCCGGGCTCGGCGTCGCCGTGCCGGCGACGTTCTTTCATCACATGTACGCCAACTACGTGAAGAGGCGCACCTCGGAACTGAACGTCACCACCTCCGAGCTGGAGTCGCTGGTGGCAGTCGTCACCGACGGTGTCGAGCACGGACGGTGAACCGCCGGGGCGGCATCCGGGTCACCGGCAGCGATCTGGGGGTGTCCGCCGCCCTGCCGCTGACGGCGCTCATCGACGTCATCTTCCTGGTGGTCATCTTCTTCATGATCAACGCCGTGTTCGCGGTGACCTCGCAGATCCCGGTCGATCTTCCCGACGAACCGGGAGACGCCACCTCGGGCAACCGGGCCATCATGGTCACGATCGACGCCGCCGGCCTGATCTACGTGGACGAGGAGCCGTTCTACGAAGAGGAACTGGTCAACGTGCTGCGCGAGAAGCATGAGAACGACCCCGATCTGGCCGTATACGTCAATGCCGGCGCCACGCTTCCGTACCAGGTCCTGATCGACGTGCTCGGCGCGGTCCGAGATGCGGGAATCGGCGCGCTGTCCCTGTTGACCGACCCCGAATCCGCGCCGTGAGAGGCCCGCGCCGGCCGGCGTCGTTCGCCGTGTCGGTGGCCGTTCACCTCATTCTCCTGGTCCTCGCGTCGCGCCTGTCGGCGCCGACGCCGCCTGTCGAGACGGCGATCGCCGTGCAGATCGTCGCCGAGTCGCCGGGAGACAGCGCGCCGGCCGGGAGTCCGGAGCCCGCCGAGGAGGAGGCGCCGGAGCCCGCGTCGGCGGCGGCGCCGGAACCCGCACCGGAACCGGAACCAGAGCCTGAGCCCGAGCCGGAGCCCGAGGAGCCGGAACCTGAACCAGAGCCGGAACCAGAACCGGAGCCTGAACCGGAGCCCGAGCCGGAACCAGAACCGGAGCCTGAGCCTGAGCCTGAGCCCGAGCCGGAGCCGGAACCTGAACCAGAGCCGGAACCGGAGCCGGAGCCGGAACCGGAGCCTGAGCCGACGACCGAACCGGATCCGGAGCCAACGCCGGAGCCGGAACCCGAGCCCGAACCGGAACCCGATCCGCAGCCGGAGCCGGAACCCGATCCGCCGCCGGAGCCGAAGGTCGACTTGGCGGCGCTGGCCCGGGAAGCGGCCGCCAAGGCCGCCGCGGATCTGATCCAGAGCACGCCGTATCAGGCGCCTGCGATGCCCATGACCGACGTGGACACCGGACCGGCGTGGACCTCGGATCTGTCCGTCCCCGGTCCTACCGAGGACGACACGATCGGCCTGGCCGACGCGGCGCTGAACCGCCCCATCGTGTCGTCGGGTCCCGGCGACGAGGCCGGCGGCGAGAAGCAGCGCGCCTGGAAGTGCCCGGAGGTCGTCGGCTACCTCAGGGACGGAAAGTACCCGGAGCGGATGGCGCGCGAGGGAGCCGCCGTCGCCGTGACGGTCCACATGACGGTCAACGCGCGCGGGCTGGTCACCGACGCCTGGATCGACGAGGACGACGAGTCGGTCTTCCCGTCGATCGACATCGCCGCGCTGGCGGTGGCGCGCGCCTGCCGATTCGATGCGGAGCGCGGCGCTGCCGATACGACCTATAGGGTGCCTATCACGTTTGACCCGCGCCGGCGGTGATGAGGGCTCGCGACAGGCGGCGTCTTCCCCGCGCGGCGATCATCACCATCGAGATCGCCGTGTTCGTGGGCCTGTTCGCCGCCGTCGTGTTCGGCGTGGGCTATGCGCGCGACCGCCTGGACCGGATGGTCGGCCACCTTCGCGAGCAGGTGTCCGTCCAGGTAGCCGACCGGCTCGGGGCGCGCATACGGTACGGAACCGTCGCCCGGTCGGCGTTGCGCGCACTGCAGATCAGCGACCTGGAACTGCTCGGCACGTCCGGGGACGTGCTGCTGTCGGCGCGCCGCCTGCGGGTTCACTACTCGCTGCGCACGCTGCTGAGCACCCGCAGCGCGGTGGACGCCGTAAACCGGGTCGAGTTGACCGGCGTCGTGGCGAACCTGCGCCTGCCGCGCGACCAGGGCCCGGTGTCCGCCGCGCTCGGTGGGCTCGGCGCGTCCGCCGACGGCGCCGCGCAGGCCTCGGTCCTGCCGTGGCCGCTGACCATCGCCGATGCGCGCGTCACCGTCACCGTGGACTCCGACCGCACCTCGGGCTCCGGCCACGTGGACCTGCGCGAGCTGTCCCTGCGGCTGGAGCCCGACGGCGACGGCGTGCGCATCGTCGACGCCCGCGCGCGCCTGGATGCCGCACTCGCCGACCTGGCCGGGCACGCCACGGAACTGGATACCAGGATCCGCATGGACGGACGCCTCGGACCGGGGGACGCCTCGCGGGCGACGGTTCGGGTCGGCGCCGTGCAGAGCAGCCTGGGCACGATACCCGCCCGCGAGGTGCAGGCCGCTTGGGACGGAACGACGCTCGGCCTGACCACGCTGGCCGATGACCGCGGATCGGTGCTCAGGGTGTGGATCGAGCCGGAACGGCGGCTGATCCGCGCGGACCTGCAGGCCGAGCAGTTCAGCCCGATCGGTCTCGTTCGGCCGGCGGGTCCGCTGGCCCGCCTGAGTCCGTGGTTCGACACGACCGTGACCGGCACCGGTTCGGTCATCGCCGGCCCCGACGGGGTGCTCAGCTACGACGCCGACATCGTTTTCGCCGCCCCTCCCGCGTTGCTCGGCGGGCTGCCGGGCGAGCCCGTGGAGGTCGATCTCACCGTGCGCGGCGACGGGACGACCGCAACGGTCGCGCCCCTCGTGCTGCGTTCGACCGCCGGCGCCGCCCGGTACGAAGGCACGATCGACACCCGCACCGGAATCGCGGCCGGCCGGCTGGCCGTCACGGACCTGGACCTGGACGGCCGGCCGATCGGGGCGAGCGCGGAGGTGGAGGCCGACCTGCAATCGATGCGGCTGAGTCTCCGCGAAGGCGTCGTGGCCATCGGCGATGCGGCGCTGAGCGAATTGGCCGGACACGTCGTCCTGCACGGTGCCGCGCCCGACGGCGGCGCGGCGGCCGCCTCTCCCTCGCTGCAGGTCGATCTGACCTGGGTCCCGCCCGTTTCAGGCGACGGAACGGCGACGGCGACCGGGGCCGTCACCCTGGGGCGGCGGCCCGTGTTCACCGGTCGCGTCGACCTCGAGAACGTCGACGCAGGCGTCCTGTACGGTCTGCTGCGCCCGGCGGACCCGGACGATGCGGAGGCATCCGACCTGCCCGACGGGCTGCTCGTCAGCGCGCGGTTGGAGGGGTCGGTCGGGACGGACCTGCTGGCGCTGGAGGTTTCGGCGGCGTCCGTGGTCCAGCGAGCCGGCCCCCTGCGGGCTCGTTTCAACGCGGTCGCCACGGAACGATCGCTGGAGATCGTCGATCTGGACCTGGTCGTCGGCGCCTCGACCCGTGCCGTCGGCAGCGCGACGGTGGACGCCGAAAGGCTGTACGCGTCCGGCCGCATCGAGCTGGACGGCGAGCAGGTGCCGGGCACGATCCGCCTGGAAACGGGTGACGGGGTCACCGTGCGCGGGCCGTGGGGGCTGATGGTGCAGTTGTGGCCCGATGAGGAACTGCGGCCGGCGGACGTTCTGGCGCGAATCGCGGCAACGGAGGCGGGCGCGCCCACGCCGTTCCGTATGAACCTGGAGGGGTATCCGGTCGCTGCGGCCGGCGAAGACGTTACCGCCGACGCCACGCTTGCCGGCATCGTGCGGCGGCCGTGGGCGTTCCTCGGCAGCCTCGGTCCGCGCGGACGCGGTGCGGATGCGCTGACGGACCTGGCCGCCGCCGGTGTCGTGCTGGCCGACTCGCGGCTCGCCCTGCGCGGCCTGACCGTCGGCGACCTCCCGGCGCGGTTGGAGATGGACTTCGGTTACGACCTCGACGTCCTCAGCGCAGACCGCATTCGCTTCGCCGTCGGCGAGCAGGACGTCACCGGCACGGGCACGCTGAACGTAACGACGCACGACGGATTCCGCGCCGCCGGGCAGGTGTTGCTGGAGAGCGGGCAGGAACGCTACGACGCCGCCGTCTCGATCGCTCCCGGGATGCTCGACGTCGACGTCGACGTGAGTCTCCTGCGGCTGGATCGCCTCGTGCCTCTGCCGATCCCGGGCACCGCCTCCGGCCGAATCCGGATCACCGGCTCCCTCGCCGAGCCGCTGATCACCGCCGAGCTGACCTCGCATGACGTCCCGCTCGACAAGGACTACGTGACGCTCGCCTTGCAGAGCACGTACGACGGACGACGCATCGCCATCGACGACCTGGCGGTCGACTTCCGGGACCATCGGATCCGCGGGGTGGCCGGGAGCATCGACACGAGCACGGGAACGGTGGCCGTGGGAGGACGGTACGAAGGCGAGTACCTGGGGCAACCGCTGTCGCTCGACCTGGCCGTGACCGGGACCGCATCGTTCCCCGCGGGATCGGCAGCGGAGCGATCGCTGCCCGTGGAAGCCGCCCTGACCGTCGCGGCTAGCGCGGTGACGGTCGGCGACCTGAGCAAGCCTTCCTGGGAGGCCGCGGTCCGTTGGGAGGAGGGGGGGCTGGCTTTCTCGGGCGGACCTCTGGACGGCCTGTCGGGCAGGATCGCGACCGACGGAGCCTTCGAGGTCGAGGTCTCGGCGCCGCTGCCGCTGCAGGGCAGCGCCTCGGGGACGCTGTCCGGCAGCGAGCTGTCCGCGCAACTGTCGATCGCCGCGCTGGACCTGACGCTCCTCAACACCCTCATGCACACCTCGGCGGTGACGGTCGTGTCCGGATCGGCGGCCGGAACCGTGCGCCTCCACGGCCCGATCAACGACCCCGCCATGCTCGGCGCCCTGCAGGCGACCGGCGTCGTGCTGGAGTCGTCGCTGATCCCGCAACGGGTCGGACCGCTCGCGTTTCCGGTCGCTGCCACCGACCGGGAGCTGACCGTGGGGCGCACGCGCCCGGAGCGGGGCGTCGCCCCGGTAGAGGTGCACGGGACGGTGCGATTCGGGCAATGGGCGCCGACCGCCTACGACTTCAGCGTGCAGACGGCTACCGAGGAAGGGGTCCCGGTCGAGTACCGTTTCGGGCCGATCTCCATCGCCGGGGTCGCCCTGGGAAGCGTGCAGATTACCGGCGACCGGGACGCCACCCACATCGCGGGCGCCGTCGAAGTCGACTCGGCGCGGGTGTTCATCGACAACGCCGGACGGGGCTCGCCTCCAGCCTGGGAACCGCTGACGGTCGCCCTGGAGGCCACGACCGGTCGCGGCGTCGAGCTGACCTGGCCGTCGGACGACCTGCCGATCCTGGAAGCGCTGGTCGACGTCGATCAGAACGTCTCGATCAGCTACGACGGGTTCAGCGGCGACTACTCGGTCGTGGGTGACGTGGCGATCCGCCGCGGCGAGCTGTTCTTCTTCAACCGCACCTTCGTCCTGCGCGACGGGCTCGTGTCGTTCGCCGAGGACGGAGGACGATTCGACCCGATGGTCACCGTCCGGGCGGAGACGCGCGAGCGCAGCGCCGATGACGGCACGCTGCGGATCTACCTGGATGCGGACTCCCCCCTGAGCGCCCTCGACCCGCAGACCGTTCGGCTCAGTTCCGCGCCCCCGCGACCGCTGCCGGAGTTGCGCGCGATGCTGGGTGCGCCGTTCGCCGACGGCACGGCGGACGAAGACATCGACCTGCTGGCGGTCGCCGGCGGCATGGCAACCCAATTCGGCATGGTCCGCCCCATGGAGCGGGCGCTCCGCGATTCGCTCGGCCTGGACCTGTTCAGCATACGCTCGCAGCTCGTGGAGAACCTGCTGCGAACCCCGCTGGGCGTCTCCAGCCCCGACCTGCTCGACAACACCGAGATCGTCGTCGGCAAGTACCTTGGCGACGGCCTGTTCCTAGAGGCGCTCGTGCGGGTAGAATCGGACACCGTGTCGCCGGGACCCGAACTGCGCACCAATCTGGAGCTCAGCCTGGAATGGGCGACGCCATTCTTCCTCTTGGAGTGGTCCCTCTTGCCGTCTCTCACCGACCCGTTCCAGACCGGCAGCGCGTTGTCGCTGTCATGGCGCTTCAACTACTGATGCGTCCCCGTTCGACGCCCGCGCGCATCCTCCGCGCCCTGCCCGTTGCGGCCGTACTGCTCGCCGCCGTGCCGGCCACCGCACAGGAGGCGGCGCAGCAGGGAGACGACTGGTTCTACGGCAAGCCGATCAGAGCGGTCGAGTTCGTCGGCCTGGACACGGTCGCCGAAGACGACCTCCGGCCGATCGTGGCCCCGTACCTGGGTGAACCCTTCGAGTTGGACCTGTATTTCGAGATGGAGGGCGCGCTGTACGCGACGGAGCTGTTCGAGAGTCTCGAGGCGGACGCCGCCGAGGGCGACGAGCAGCGATCGACGGTCATCGTGCGCGTGTCGGTGCGGGAGCGGCCGACCATCGACGACATCGTCATCGAGGGCGAGCGCCGGATCAGGGAAGGGCAGATCCTCAACGCGATGGCGTCGGAACCGGACTCGATCCTGAACTCGCGCCGGCTCGAGGAGGACCTCGACGCGATCCGCGACCTGTACGAGGCGGACGGGTTCGCCAGCGCACGGGTGGAGTCCACGGTCGTCCCCGACGCGTCCGCCAATCGCGTCACCGTGCGGATCACGGTCACGGAGGGCATCCGCACCACCGTGGTCGCGATCGACTTCGTCGGCAACGAGTTCGCCTCGGCAGGCACCCTGCGCAGCCAGATGGAGACCCGCGAACGGGCGCTGCTGCAACGCGGCCTGTTCTCCGAGAGCGCCTTTCAGCGCGATCTCGACAACGTCGTCTCCTACTACCGGAGCAACGGGTACGTGGACGCCTCCATCGACCGGGTTGAGCGCAGCATCGAGCACGACGCCGGCGGCGACCAGGACCTGCTCAGCCTCACCCTGCACGTGAGCGAAGGACGGACGTTCGAGTACGCGGGCACGGAGTTCGAGGGCAACAGCGTGTTCACCGACGAAGAGCTGCAGGCGCTCGTGCGCCATCGCGGCGACCGCTCGATCAACCTCGAAACCGTCGCAGCCGACTTCGCGCGGGTGCAGGACCTGTATTACGAGAACGGTTACATCTTCAACGGCTTCGATCAGGAACTGACCCGCGACGACGAGCAGGGAACGATCCGGGTACGGGTCACCATCACCGAACGCGACGGCGCACATATCGAGAACATCACCATCGCGGGCAACGTCAAGACGCGGGAGCACGTGCTGCTCCGAGAGCTGCCGTTCGAGGTCGGCGACGTGTTCAACCGCACCGAGATCGTCCGCGGCCTGCAGAACCTGTACAACCTGCAGTATTTCACGTCGGTCGAGCCGGGCACGCCACCGGGCAGCGCCCCCGGCCTGATGGACGTCAACATCACCGTGGAGGAGGGGACGACCGCGGACATCGGCTTCGGAGCCACCTTCTCCGGCGGCGACTTCCCGCTGTCCGGATTCGTGCGCTGGTCGGAGCGCAACTTCGCCGGACTGGGGCAGACGATCAGCGTCGACCTGTCCGCCTCGCAGCTCCGGCAGGCGCTGTCGCTCGGTTTCCGCGAGCCCTGGCTGCTCGGTCAGCCGTGGTCGGCAGGCATCACCCTCGGCGGCGAGCACGCCGTGGTTCGCGGCGTGGCGCAGGACGTCCTCCACCCGGTGTTCACCGACGCGGAGTCCGAGCACGCCGTGCCCGATCCCTACACCTCGAATGACGACTACACCTCCGGCACGTTGATACCGGACCAGTACACCATGGAGTACGACACGTTCGCGATTTCGGCGGAAGTCTCCAGCGGCTACCGGTTCGACACCCTCCTCGGCCGCATCATCGTGCGCGGCGGATTCGGCTCCAGCCTCGAGTTCCTGGTCTACGACCCGCAGGTCAACCGGCCCTTCGACAAGACGGTCCGCGACCAGTTCGAGCGGTGGAGCGTCGTCAACAACCTGTGGACGGGCGTGGCATGGGACCGGCGCGACTTCTTCCTGAACCCCACCGAAGGCACGCTGCTCAGCCAGCGGGTCACCCTGACCGGCGGTCCGCTGTCCGGCGACCGTCACTTCATCGTGCTGGACAGTCAGGCCGAAGCCTTCGCGACGCTTTTCGCCATACCGCTGTCCGATGTCTTCGACCTGAGAGTGGTGCTCGCCGGCCACACCGGCTTCTCCGTGATCCTTCCCCAGCTCCGTGGTTGCGGTGCCGTCAACGGCAATCCGGGACTGTGCTGGGACCAGGTCCTGGGCCAGGAAGACCTGCTCATCATCGACGGGACCAGCGTGGGCCGGGGCTGGGAGCCGGTATTCGACGGCGAGGCGCTGTGGGACAACAAGGTGGAACTGCGGGTACCGATCGACCCGCAGATCATCTGGGGCGTGCTGTTCCTGGACGCCGCCCTGCTGTGGGACGACCGCGCCGCCATCGGCGATACCTCGCTGGACGACGTGCACTTCAGCGCCGGGTTCGGCCTTCGCTTCGCGATCCCGCAACTGCCGTTGCGGCTCTACCTCGCCAAGCCGTTCGCGTTTTACGACCGCAGGCCCCGTGATCCTCCCCGCACCCCAACCCGCCGGCCACCAGGCCGGCCGCA
>JAPOQV010000011.1 GCA_026710565.1 Spirochaetaceae bacterium
CCCCCCCCCGCCGCGCGCTCCTCGGGCGCGAGGCCGGCGCGGGCGTCGCCGCCCAGACCCGCCCCGTCGGCCTGTGCGGCCGCCTCACGCGTACGCTCGATGCCGGCCCGCTCGACACTGCTTCTCCCGGCGCGGATGCCCGCCGTGTCGACCAGCCGCACGTGCATGCCGGCGATGGACACGTCCTCACGGATCACATCGCGGGTGGTGCCGGGAGCGGCGTCGACGATGGCGCGTTCGCTGCCGGCGAGCCGATTGAGGATCGACGACTTGCCCACGTTGGGCGGCCCGAGTATGGCGGCGTTGACGCCGTCGTAGGGCATCTCCGTGTGGAGCGGGTCCTCCGCCGCACGCGCCAGCAGCTCGGCCACCGTGGTCAGATGAGCGCGCACCGCGCCACGGTCGGCCAGATCGCCCTCCTCCTCGGCGAAGTCGAGCTCCACCTCCAGCTCGCTCTGCGCATCCAGCAGCCCCTCGCGGATCGGCTCGATCACCGCCGCCACGGCGCCGTCCAGGCGGGCGCGCGCGCCGCGCAAGGCGGTGTCGGCCGAGCCGCGGATCAGGTCGGTCACCGCCTCCGCCTGCGAGAGGTCGAGCTTGCCTGCGAGAAAGGCGCGCTTGGTGAACTCGCCCGGGCCGGCGGTTGCGACGGGCGAATCGCCGGCCATCAGCGTGTCGACGATGCGTGCGGCCAGCAGCGGGTTGCCGTGACAGGTGATCTCCACACAGTCCTCGCCGGTGTAGGAGCGCGGCGCGCGGAACACCGTGACCACGACATCGTCGACCGCTTCCCCGCCGGCAACGATGTAGCCGTGGTGGGCCGTGTGCGAGGCGACCTGCCGGAGGTCGGTGCCTCGGAAGCAGGCGGCCACCGCCGCGATCGACTGCGGGCCGGAGAGCCGCACGATCGCCAACGCCCCGGTGCCGGGCGGGGTCGCGACCGCCACCACCGTGTCCTCGGCGGGCGTGGCGCCGATCATGCCGGCGCCCCCACGGAGCCGGCAGTGGCGCGCAGGCGGTCGCACGCCCAGCGGGCATGCTCGGCCACGACGGGGTCGGCGTCCCGGGTCAGGCCCTGCAGCGTCCCCAGCAGATGGTGCGCCTGCACGTTGGCGGCCACCACGCAGGCGTTGCGCACCAGCCCGCGGCGGCCGGCGCGCATCAGCGGGGTGCCGGCAAACCGCGCGGCGAGTTGGTCGTGATCCCGGAGGGCCAGCACCTCGGCGACGTCCACCGTCGGCCCGGCCCGGTCGGCGATGAAGTCCGGCTCCGTGGTCGTCGCGGCGCGCACGTTCCAGGGACACACCTCCTGGCAGAGGTCGCAGCCGAACAGCCAGTCGCCGATCAGTGGCCGCAGCTCCATCGGGATGGAGCCCTGGTGCTCGATGGTCAGGTAGGAGATGCAGCGACGCGCGTCGATACGCCACTCGTCATCCAGCGCGCCGGTCGGGCACACGTCGCGGCAGTGGTTGCAGGCCGTGCCGCAACGCGAACCCCGCTGAGCCGCCGGTTCCGGTGCCGTCGCCGGCAGCGGCACCGTGGTCAGCACCTCGCCGATCACGAACCAGCTCCCCAGCGTCCGATGGATCAGCAGTGTGTGCTTGCCCTGGAAGCCCAGGCCCGCGCGGCCGGCGAAGTGGGTTTCCAGCAGCGGCGTGGCATCGGCACCCCACAGGAAGCGCTCGCCCGGCATCGCCTCCTGCAGCCCGCGGATCAGCTCACGCAGCTTGCCGCGCAGCACGCGGTGGTAGTCCCGCCCCCACGCATACATGCCGATGCGGCCGGCGGCCGCGGCCTGCGGGCCGGCCGGCGGGGATGCGGACGCCGGCTCCATCGCGGCGAGCGCCTCCGGGTGCGACGCGCGAGGCGGCCGGCGGTTGTAGCTGAGGCCCACCACGACCACGGACGCGCAGTCGGCAAGCAGCGCCGTGGCATCGGTCTTCGCCGGGGCGTGGCGCTCCAGATAGCTCATCTCGCCGTGGCGTTCGAGCTCGATCCAGCGCTCGAAGCGGCGCTGAGCGTCCTCGGAGCCGCTCGGCGCGGTGACGCCCAGCAGGTCCAGGCCAAGCCCCTGGGCGGCTCCTCGGATCAGGTCCAGGTCGCCCGCGGCCACGAGGCAGACGTCAGGTGGGGATGGGCCAAGAGCGGAGCCGCAGGCGACGGTCTTGGAGCGCTAGAGCGAGCAGCGGCAGCCACCGCAGGAGCTGATCTGGTCCGCGATGATGTTGATCGCAATCTCGCCGGCGAGGCGGGTGCCGCCGCTGTCATATTCCAACTCATGCAACTCGAACGCCTGAGGATGGCCGTTCTCCGGCAGGCCGTACATCACCTCGATCGCACCCTGCAGCGCGAAGAGCTGCTTCGTCAGCATGAACGCCTGCACGTCGTCCACCCTGGGGTCGATCAGCCCGTCGGCATCCGCCTCCAGCAGTGATCGCGCCGGCATGTCGCGGATCACTGGAAGCAACGCCGCGCCGCCGACCGGCTGGTGGCAGGTGCGCTTGTCGAGCGAGAAGCTGCGGATGCGGTCCTGGCTATCCAGCTCCAGCGTAAGCTGCTCGGTCTGGTCGCTACACGGCATAGTCGCTACGCCGGTACCGCGGCCTCAGCTCGCGTCCGGGGCGTACTCCGGGCGCATGGGCGAGAAGCACTCCACCGCCTCGGTGTCCTCCAGCACCTCGCAGCCGTGGAACTCCTCCGACGCGAAGAAGTAGCTCGAGCCGGTCTCCGCGATGAAGGTGTTGCCCTCCTGCCCCTTGTGGAACTTCAGCTTGCCGGAGACGACGTAGCCGTTCTGCACCGCCACGTGGTTGTGCAGCGGGATGCGGGCGCCCTTGGTCATCTTGAAGTGGCACAGCATCGACTCGTCGCCGAACGACAGGGTGGTGCGGAAGATGCCGTCGGGGTTCTCGACGGTCTTGGCGTTGGTCAGGTCTGCATTGCTGATCATCGGTTCCTCACGGTGAATGGTTCGCAAGTCGTGCACAGATCATACGCATGCGAGCCGGAGATGAGAAGCTGCCGCGTGCTACGTCCGGGCAGACACCAGGCGCAGGAACTCTTCCTCGTCGCGGCACGCCAACGCCGCATCGACCAGACGCTCTCCGGCTCCCTCCATCTGCGCCAACTGCTCGGCCAGTGATGCCGACACCGGAACGCCGCGCGCCTCGAGCACCTTCAGCGCATTCGCGCGCTGCGCCTCCGTGCGGCCTTGTGACCGACCCGCGGCGTGGCTCTCCCTGCGCTCTTCGCGCAGGAACGGATCGTCGTCCGGGCCGGTGCCCTCCGTCGCGCCCAGAGACCGGCCCACGCGGCGCAGCGCCGCGGTCGTCTCCTCGGACAGCTCCGGCTCGTTCAGCGCACGATGTATCTCGTCCGCGGTCCAGCCCGGAAGTGCGCGGCTCACGAGCGCCGGGCGTAAGCGTCCGGCCTCCCGCAGGTGGGCCTCCCGCAGGTGGATCGTCAAGCCCAGACGCGCCGACGCCGGACGGCTCTCATCGGGCTCGTCCGGCACCTCGACCCACACCTCGGGAAAGCCCCAGGCCTCGTACAGCCCCAGCTTGCCGCGGCGCACGTCGGTGGTGTTGTCCACCTCCAGCACCACGTCCGGCAACGAGTCGTCGCCCACCTCGATCACCTTTCCCCGCGGTATGGTCTGCGCGGGGCGCAGGAACAGAATCTGGTCGGCCTGCATGATGCGTTGCCGCTCGCCACGCGCGTTGCGCACCAGCAGGTCGGTGTGGCCGACCGCCTCGATCGGCGCGCCGCGCGCCGCCGCGATCAGTCCAGCCAGCCGGGCGAGGCGCCCGGCCGGGCGTTCGTGGTAGTAGCTGACCGGCTCGCAGAGCATCGCGATCTCGGTGTCCGCGTCCCAATACTCGAAGCGGATGTCGCAGTCGGCGATCTGGTCGCGCGGTATGCGCATCGGCCGGCAGCCCGGGAACTCGGGCGGCGGCGGCTGGCGCCGTTCGGACGCCGGCCTCGGCATGGTGGTCGTGACCGGCTCGGCCATGGGCGTCAATGGTACGAGAGGGGGAGGCTGTCCGGCAATGACCGCGCGTTCGGCCACATGGCCACGTGCGGGGCGTTGATCTTCTCCGCCTGCGGGCGTACCCTCAGAGACGATGAGTGACGCTACGGCCACCGCGCCCTATTCGGTCTCCATCAGCGAACGGGCCGGGGAAGAGATTCGCAGGCTCGCGCCGGACGGCGGGTTCCTGCGCCTGTGGGTAACCGAGGGCGGCTGCTCCGGCATGACCTACCAGGCGTCCATGGATGAGACGCGCACGCCGTTCGACGTCGTGGTCTACGACCGGGACGGGGTCACCCTGCTGGCAGACCGCAACAGCGCCGGGTACCTGCACCATCTCGACGTCGACTACTCCGACGACCTCGTGAGCATGGGCTTCCGCTTCAGCAATCCGAACGCCACCAAGGCGTGCGGCTGCGGAGCCAGCTTCGCCCTGTAGCGGCTGACCGGGGATCGACAGAGCATGGCAGCGCCGCCGGTCGACCTGACCGGCGGCGAGTCGGTCTACTGCATCAACCAGGTCCAGCTCGAACGTGCGTTCCAGTTGGCCGACGCCGACCCCGACAGCGGCCCCCGGATCCGCGCCGCCCTGGAAGGGCTGGAGCAGGACCTGTCACGCAACGAACGCGCAGCGCTCGCCTTCGTCCTCATCGATCGGCTGCTGAAATCGTCCTCAAGGGGCTGAACGCCGAGTCCCAGCACCACGTTGGGGTTGACGGACGCCGTCTCCTTTCGGATACATTCCCTGCACTACGAAGGTACTCAAGAGCAACACCTTTCTTCGCTGGCTGAAGGGATTGCGCGACAAGCGCGCGCGGGCGCGAATCGCCGTTCGTATAGATCGCGTCGAGGAAGGTAATTTCGGCGACCATAGGGCAGTCGGTGGCGGAGTCAGCGAACTGCGAATCCATGTCGGCAAGGGTTACCGGGTCTACTACACCATACGAGGGAATGTGCTGGTGATCCTGCTCTGTGGCGGCGACAAGTCAAGCCAACAGGAAGAGATACGCCGCGCCCGACACATGGCGAGTGAACTCTGAAGGAGGCGATGTGAGCAAAGAGACCTACACCCAGTGGGACAGCGCCGAGGTTCTCGACGATGACACGGTGATCATCGAGTACTTGCAGGCAGCACTCGAAGAGAACGATCCGGAACTGTTCGTCAAGGCAGTTGGAAACGTCGCACGCGCCATGGGCATGACCACGGTCGCACATGAAACGGAGCTGGGTCGTACAAGCCTGTACAAGGCACTATCCGGTGAACGCGATCCGCGCATCGGCACCGTGATGAAGGTTCTCGGCGCACTCGGTGTCCGGCTCACCGTTGCGCCGAGAGTCGCTTGAGATCACGGCGGCGGACGCGGAAGCCGTCGGCGATCATCGTGCCCTCGTCGATGACGAAGCCGGCGCCGCCGCTCCGGTAGCGGTCGTCATGCACTTCGAGCAGGGGGGCGCCGTCCACGGCGAGCGACAGGCGGTCGCTGGTGGCGGCGAAGCGCACGGCGTACAGGCGCTCCATCTCGTAGGGAAAGGCGGTATGCGCAAGGGTGTGCACGGTGCCGTGCTGCCGGGCGACGATGGCGATCCGGTCTCCCCCTGAGAACAGGGCGGCGTAGTAACACCGCAGGCCGCGGGCGCGCAGCACCGGGCCGCCTGAGCGGTGCAGGCTGAAGCGGAGCCCGGTTTCCACAGCGTAGTCGCGCCACGCGCGCGTGCCGAGCGTCACCAGGCCGTTCTCGCCGCTGTGCGAGATGCAGTAGGTGAGCTCGAAGTCGGGCGCGAACTCGCGCGCCGCGCTCACCCAGGCGCGCATCCAGTGGGGCCGCAGGTTCCAGATCGAGGACATCAGCATGCCGCGCTGCCGGAAGTCGTCCGGGGCGCCGTCCCAGTCCACGCTCAGCAGCCTCAGGCGGCCGTCCAGCGGGGTCTGCGCTCCGGAAGGCGCCGTCAACTCCAGGCCGAGACGGAACAGCGGCATGCCGCCGTTCGCGGGCACCCGCCAGCGCAGCGTGTTGGCGCCCGGGCGCAGCGGCCGCGCCGGCGAACGCAGCTCCTGCACGCGGTCGGCGTCGTCGTAGGAGAGCGCATACAGGGCGGCGTTCGGAAGCGGGGCGACGTCAGGGTCCGGGGCCTGCACGCGCGCCACCACCTCCTGCGTGGCGTAAAGCGTGGGGCTGGCATGGGTCGAGAAGTTGTCGGCCACCTCGTCGAAGTCCAGGAAGACCGGCGTGGAGACGCGGGCGGCGGCCGGCGCGGCGAGGTCGCGGTAGTGCAGCAGGACGCCCGGGCCATCGCAGCCTGACGCGCTCACCGGCGCCGCATCCGTCGGCGCGTGGGGACAGGGTACGAACCCTTGCCGGGCGCCCGGCATCTCGAACGCGAACCGGGGCTGCGGCGCCGGCGCCCGGTCCCCCTGAAAGTCCGCGCCGGCGCGCAGGATGCGGCGGGTCTCCAGCACGGCGTCGCTCACGCAGCGGCCGCCCTCCGCGGTGACCACCAGCAGGCGGTCGGCGACCGGCTCGCGCAGGTCGGCGGGGATCGCCGCCAATCCCAGCAGCACGCCGTTCAGGCAGCCGACGCTGCCGGCGTTGCAGTCGGTGTCCCAGCCGGCGGAGGCGGCGATGGTCACGGCGCGGCGGAAGTCGTCGCCGCCGAGCAGCAGGGCGGCCAGCACCATCGCGTGGTTGGTCTGTATCGGGCACGGCCCGGCGAAGACGCCGTAGCCGTAGCGGGGATCCAGCCACTCCCGGACCCGGCGCCAGTCATCCTCGCGGGCGCAGATGCCGCGCACGTCGTCCAGCAGCCGGCGGAGCGGGTCGCCCGTCACGAACGGCTGCGCTGCCTCCAGCAACGCGTCCAGCGAGCGGCGCTCGAAAGCCAGCGCCTGCAGCGCCCCAAGGTAGGCGGCGCAGTCGAGCGCCATCCCGTCGTGGCTCACCGAGGCCGCCTTGCGGATCAGCGCGGCGGCCTGCTCCGGGTCGCCGGGCGACATCAGCGCCAGCGGATCGGTGAAGATCTGGGCGCCTATCTGGGTGGAGAGCATCGCCCCGTTGACGGCGCGGCTTCCGCTTCGCGGGGCACGGTAGCCGGCCTTCAGGCGCAGATAGGCCGTGTGCTCGGTGGAGCGGCCGAGTCCGCCCCACCAGAGGATGGTCCGGTCCTCGATGATCGTGTTGAGCCAAGTGTCGCCGAAGTCCGCCGCCGTGACCTCGCCATCGCCAGGCTCCTCCAGGGCGCGGAAGAAGCCGAAGCTGCCGGACAGGTCGTCGTCGGCGACCACCAGCGGCTGCCCGAGCGGCTCGTGCACGTAGCGGTCGACCTCGCCGAAGCGCTCGCGGATCGCGTCCAACGCCCATCCCTCGACCGGCCGGCCCAGGTAGACGCCGATCATCTTGCCGAGCACGCCGGCGTAGGTCGCCTCGGCGACGCGCCGTTCGTCAGCCCTCACGGCCCGTCACCGCCGTCGCGCGCCGCCCGCTCCACCCGCTCCACCCGGAATCCGCGCGCCAGGAAGCCGCCCTCCTCAACCAGGAAACCGGCGCCGCCGCTCGCGTACTCGCCGTCCCGCGCGGTCAGCAGCGCGCGGCCCGCGACCGCGAAGCGCAGCTCTTCGCCCGCCACGGTCAGGGCCACCTCCAGGGGATCGTCGTGCGGCCCATCGCACGGACAGCGGGCCAGCACCTCCACCGTCCCGTCGCGGCGCTTGAGCAGCCGCGCCTCGCCGGCGGACAGCACCGCGGCGTAGTAGCGGCGATGGCCGCGCGCCCGCGCCACCAGCCCCGCCGTGCGCTGATGCACGAGGGTCAACTCCGAGCTCACGGTGTAGTCGTCCCAGTCGCGCGTGCCGATGGTGAGCACGCCGTTGTCGTCCGGATGGGAGATCGAGAAGGTCGTCGTGTAGTCCGGGGCCAGGTTCCGGGCCGAGCTGAGGAACGCCTTCAGCCACGGCGTGCTGGTCGTCCACGGCGTCAGATCGGGGGACAGCTCGTCTGCCCGCCCCATCACCAGGCGCTCCGGCGCGCCGTGCCAGTCGAGGTTGCGGAGGGTCACCTCGCCGTCCAGCCGCTGCGGCGCGGTCAGCTCGATGCCCAGCTCGTAGATCGGCAGCCCATCGCAGCCCGGCACCTGCCAGCGCAGCCGGTTCGCGCCCGGCTGCAACGCGACAGGTTCCCCGTAGCGGGTGTCCAGCGAGCCGTTGCCCCGGTAGTGTCGGCCGCCACTGTAGTGGCGGACGAAGAAGCGCCAGCTCGGCTGCGGCCCGGTGCCGCACTCGACCAGCGCCCGCAGGGTCTGCGTGCCATACAGGGTCGGACTGGCCAGCACCTCGAAGTAGCTGGTGTCGCGCACGCCGCTCGGCTCGGGAGCGAAGCAGGTCTGCACGCGCACCCCCCCGTAGCGGCCCGGCGCCAGCCGCCGGTAGGAGATCCGCAGCCCGCCGCCGTCGTTGCGCAACCCGGTGACCGCCTGCAGGTGGTGCGGCTCGCGGTCGACCTGAAAGCCCTGCACGGAACCGGGGAACTCGAAGCCGAAGCGCGGCTGCCGCGCCGGCTGCTCCTCGCCGCGCAGGGCGGCCGCCGCCCGCAGGATCCGCCGCGTCTCCAGCACGGCGTCGGTCACGCACTCGCCGCCGTCGGCGCTCACCGCGTACAGGCGGTCGGCGACCGGCGCGCGCAGGTCCACGCCTGCCGACAGCGCCGCCAGCCCGAGCCGCACGCCGTTCAGGCAGCCGACGTTGCCGGCGTTGCAGTCCGTGTCCCAGCCGGCGCTCGCCGCGATGGTCAGGCTGCGCTGGAAATCCCCTCCGCCGGTCAGCAGCGCCATCAGCACCGACAGGTGGTTGGTCACCATCGGACAGTTGCCGGGGTAGCGGTGGTAGCCGTGCTCGCGCCCGATCCAGTCGCGCACCTCCCGCCAGTCGCCCGCCGCCGCGCAGCGGTCGCGCACCGCCGCCACCAGCCCGCGCAGCGTCGCGTTCCCGACGAAGCCCAAGCCCTGCTCCAGCAGGCGCCCGGCGTCCGCCTCCTCGAAGGCCAGCGCCTCCAGCACCGCCAGGAGCTCCGCGCAGTCGACGGCGATGCCGTCATGGCTGACCGAGGCGGCGGCACGCGCCAGCCGCGCGGCCCGCTCCGGCGCTCCGGGATGGGCCAGCGCCCCCCCGTCGGCGAAGATCTGCGCGCCGATCTGCTCGGCCATCGCGCGGCCGTTCAGGGCGATCGAGCCGCTCGC
>JAPOQV010000012.1 GCA_026710565.1 Spirochaetaceae bacterium
GCCGGGCGGGTGGCGGAGGCGCGGGCCGCCCCCCCCCCCCCCGTCCCGGCGGTCGCCGGGGCGGGCGGGGCCCCCCGCCACGAAACGGGCGTCGCAACCCAGGGCGGCCAATTCTCCCGCCACCGCCTGGCCCCGGTCGGCGTTGCGCCCGGTCACCACCACGCCGGCCGCGCCGCGCTCCGCGAACGCCCGCGCGGTGGCCGCGCCGAGCCCCTGCGTGCTGCCGGTGACCAGCGCGTACTTTCCGGCCAGGGAACCCGCCCCGGCCATCGAACCCGCCCCGCCGACGGACCGGCCGTCGCGATCCGCGGACGCCATCCGTCCTACCGCTGATCGGGAGCCGTTCGCAGCCCCTGCGGCGCGAGCTCGCCTATGGATGCTTCCAGGTCGGCCGGCCGATCGGGACGCCCATTCCGGGCATCCGCCGCGGCAGGCACCTCATTGGGCAGCGGGGTGTCGAACTGGTAGCCGGGGTCGGTCTGCTGCCGCTTCCAGACCTCGCGCATCTCCCGCCACGCCCCCCACAGGGTGCGGGGCTCGGGCATGTCGTGCGCGATCTCCCGCGCCAGCTTCCTGAGGTTGTAGCACGGCACCCCGGCGTACATGTGGTGCTCGGCGTGCCAGTTCATCCGCCAGTAGAGGAAGGTCGAGATCGGATCGAGCTTCATCGAGCGCGTGGACTTGCGGAAGTCGGCCACGTTGTCCCGCAGGCCGCAGTGCTGGGGCAGGCCGCACAGGTACACAAGCCAGTTGCCGATGAACGGCGCGGCGGCCACCAGGATCGGCAGGATCCAGTACCCGGAGACGATCCCGTAGACCGCCACGGCGCCGTGGAAGGCGAGCTGCACCCGCGAGAACCACATCGACTTGCGCGCTTCCGCCGGCTGGTCCGAGTGCAGGGCGCTGACCCACTCGCCGGCCGGCGTGCGGACGTAGCCGACCTTTCCGATCGCGGCCATGAAGGTGACCACGAGCGTGGAGATCAATCCGCCCTTGCCGAACGTGCGGCCGGGACGCCCGGTCACGTTCACGGTGAAGATCTGGATCAGGAACCACGGCCCGCCGACCTTGGGATTGAGCGGCAGCAGGTTCTCCCGGTCCCCTTCCGGGTACAGCGTGTAGCGGTGGTGGTAGGTGTGGCTGGTGCCGTAGTCGAACGGGTCCCACCAGCTCAGCACGCTGTAGATGTAGAGGAACGCATGGTTCAGCCACTTGGTGCGGAACACCGTGCCGTGCGCGAGCTCGTGCGGGGCGACCCCGCGGATAAAGCTCGCCACCGTGCCGTGGGCGAACAGCGCGAAGGCGAAGGCCACCCACGCCTGAGAGGCAAACAGCCGGAACGTCAGGGCGCCGAGCGCCAGGTACAGGAGCAGGTGGCCGCCGGACTGCAGCCATGCCTTCAGGTCGCTACGCTGCATCAGCCGCCTGAGCGTCGCCGGCTCGATCGGGCTGCGGTACCACGCCACCTTGAGGTTGCGGCGTACATCCGACAGAGGTTCGTAAGCGGTAGCCATCTTGACCGGTTTTCGTACCACGCCACTCACGGCGCGGCAAGAACCGCTTAGGAGAGGCGAGCGTCCGGGATCCGGCTGACCTCCCCGGGCTCCACCGGGCCGTCGTAGCAGGAGAGCACGCCGCGCAACGCGCGCCAGCCGGCGTCGCTCCAGCCCGCAGGCTTCCCTTCCCGGGCATTGCGGCTGCCGTAGAACGCATGCAGACGCTCGGGAAGGTCCGGCCAGGTCGGCAGGAACCACAGCGTGATGACGGTACGGCGCCGTCCCGAGACGTTCGGGTGAGCGGAGTGCAGCAGCCGCGCGTCGCCGATCACCACGTCGCCCGCGCGGACCGGCACGTCCACCTCGTCCGGGTCGGGCTGCAGCGCCGGATGATGCTCCTCGGCGCGCGCCAAATCCTCGCCATGGGCTGGAGGCAGGCCGTGCAGCCGATGGCGGCGGCGATGCGAGCCCGGGATGACCCGCAGGCAGCCGTTCCGCCGGTTGGTGTCGATCAGGTAGTACATCAGGAACACCTGCACCGGCTCGTCGGTATAGCTGATCGGGTCGTCCCAGACGACGCCGTCCTGATGCCAGAACAGCGGCGGAGCGACCAGCGGCGGCTTGCTGATGATGTATCCGGACATGAAGCGCGCGCCGGGATACCCCATCCCGGCCAGCACCTCGCGCGCCGCCGGCAGCACGATCAGCGGCAGCATCTCCTCGTGCTCCTTCACCTGGATCATCGAACCCTGGAAACGGGTCCGCTCCTTCTGCGCGTCCGACAGGCCGTCGGCGGCGCCGTCGGCGAACGCCCGCACCCGCTCGATCAGGTCGCCCGGCACCACGCCGGAAACGTGGCAATAGCCGTCACGGACGAGCTGCCGGTTCAGCTCCGCACCACGCCCGGTCGCCGCACCCATGTCGCGGAATCCTGCCTGTCAAGCGTACGCGCCCGCAATCGACGCTCCGCGCTCGCGCGGACGCGGCGTGTGCTACGCTGCGGCGGGGTACCCACGATGGCTCAGCACCCGACCGACGACGAGCGACGGTTCTGGGAAGAGAACGGCTGCCTGTTCCTGGAGGGAGCCATGGCCGGCGGCGAGCTGACTCGCCTGCAGCACGCCTTCGACCGTTGCGCGCGCGAGGAGAAGGCGCAGTGGCTGGAAGGCATCGCCCTGGGCACGCGGCCGGCCGGCTACTTCGACATCGAAAATCCGCTGGAGAAGGACGATGCCTTCATCGACCTGATCGACCACCCCTCCTGGTATCCCTACCTGATGGACTTCGCGGACGACGAGCTGGTGCTGCTCGCGCCACAGGTGCGCACGCTTCCCGCCCAGCCGGTTAGCTACCTCCGCTGGCATGCGGACGTCCCGCATTCGTACCCCCTGCACATGAAGGTGCAGGTCTACGTCGACGACGTGCCCGCCGACGGCGGCGCGTTCGGCTACGTCCCGGGGAGCCACAAGCCCGAAGCCGGCGAGTGCCCGAATCCCCGGCCCCTGGACACCATGCCCGGCTGCCGGGCCTTCGCCGGCAAGGCCGGCGACGCCGTGCTGTTCAACTCCTACGGCTGGCACACCTCGATGGTCAACAGGACCGGGCAGGCGCGGAAGTCGATCATCCTGATCTACGAGAAGTGGCGCGAGAACAGGGAGTACGGAAGCGGCTACGAGAGCATCGCGGACAAGTGCACGACCTCGGCCCGGCGCAAGCTGTTCCGCCTGGAGCCCATGAGAGGCGCTGCCGGCGCCTGACCCGCCGGCGCCCGCCCCTCACAAAGGCCAGCGCCTCAGGCCAGCCCTGTCAAGACAGCGCACAGGCGTGTCGCGACGATCCGCTCGTCGCCCGGCTCCAGCGTCATCGGGTCGACGACGACGCCGCGTCCGGTCCCGCGTAAGGAGATGCACGGATCGCCGTTCCACAGCTCCGCCACGACGGCGGACGCCCGCTCGGGATCGAGATCGACGTGAAGGCGCGGCGCGACATCCGGATATGCGCCCTGCCCCCTACCCTTGATCGACACCGCCCCTGCATCTGCCGCGGACGCCGCGACGAGCGCCTCGGCGACATGCGCTGCCTGCGCCTGCCAGCGAGCCACGTCCTCCTCGTCGCTGGAGTCGAGAAAGCGATCCACCGCCGCCAGCAGGCCCATGATCTCTTCCTTTCCGACCTTCATGGCCCGGCCGATACCGCTCTCGGGGCTGGAGTTCATGCGCACGGCAGCGACCAGCTCGGGCGTGCCGACCACCAGCCCCGTGCACTGCGGACCGCGAAGCCCCTTTCCGCCGCTGAACACCGCCAGCGACGCGCCCACGCCGGTGAGCTCGGTCAGGTTGGACCGCGGCGGCAACTGTGCGGCGGCGTCGACGATGACCGGCACACCACGCTCGGCGGCTCCGCTCGCCACCTCGGCGAGCTGTTCGATGGGCTGGCTGCCGAGGAAGAAGACGACCGCGGCCGTGCGGCTGCCGATGGCGCCGACCATCTCCTCGGTAGTGAGGGCGGCGCTGGTGCCCACGCGAACCAGCGTGCCGCCGCACGCCTCGATGCCCTGGTGGATGTAGGCGTGCGGATCGACGCTGCCGATCACGAACTCGTTGGCCCATCCGGACGTGTTGGGCAGTGCCCGCACCCGCTCGATGTCGGCACCGGTCATGCAGCCCGCGGCCGCGAGCTGCATGCCGCTCGCCGCACCGCAGGAGACGAACGCCGCCGGCACGCCGATACGCCGCGCCAGGTACTCGCCCGACCTGACCAGCAGATCCGGGAGGGCGACGTACGCGCCGGCCGCCGCGCGCATCGCATCCAGTACTTCCGCGGGCATCAGGCTGCCGCCGAGCGTGGTGATGGTCCCGCTGGCGTTGATCAGGGTACGCGCTCCGAGCTCTCGATAGTCGATCATGTCGACTCCGGATTGTAGTCGAGCCCGCCGCCGGCTGCTGCAGCGGCCATCTGTTTTGACGGCCCGCCCCGTGCGACCTATGGTGCCGGGACAGGATCCCGATGGGCACCGACACAGGCCTGCTCGCGCGCTGGACGCTCGCCGGCGACTGCCGCGATCACTCCGGCAACGGCCACCACGGCACGAACCGCGGGGTGGACCTGGCGGCGGACGGCGCCGTCTTCGACGGCCGCGGCGCCCACATCCTCGTACCCCCCTCGGCCGGCCTGGACCTGGGGACGGGCGACTTCACGCTTGCCGTCGACATCCACACGGAGACGATTCTCGACGACCTTCCGGGTGACATCGTCAGCCGCTACGACCCCGCAACCCGGACCGGCTTCCACCTCAGCCTGCTCAACAACGCCGGCGTGACCGCCGCCCAGGCCAACTACCGCCACCTCCACTTCGGCATCGATTCCGGCAGCGAGGGCGCATGGGCCGACTGCGGACGCCCCGGCAACAACCTCCGCGTCTACTCCCTGTGCGTCTTCGACGGCGACCTGTACGCCGGCACCTTCGAGAGCGCCGCCGACGAAGCCGGGAGCGTCTACCGCTACGACGGCCAGGCCGGCTGGGAGCCGTGCGGGAGCCCGGACGCCGCCAACACCGTCGCCTCCCTGTGCGTCTTCCAGGGCGAGCTCTACGCCGGCACGTCGCGCTACCGGGCCGGCGGCTCGGCGCTGCCAGAGTCGGAGAACCGGAACCCCGGCGGCGCCATGTACCGCTACGCGGGCGGCGGACAGTGGGTGAGCGTCGGCCGCCTGGAGGGCGCCGACTCGTGCGCGGGCATGGCCGTCTACCGGGGCGAGCTCTACGCCATCCCACTCTACAGCCAGGGCGTGTTCCGCTACCGGGGCGGCGAGTGCTGGGAGCACTGCGGCACCCCCGGCCGCCGCATGATGTCGCTCGGGGTCTTCAACGGCCACCTCTACGGAGCGGGCAACGAGGGCGAGGAGTCGGGCGGCGTGTTCCGCTACGCCGGCGGCAGCGAGTGGGTACACGCCGGCGGCCAGGACGGCGTCTCGCAGGTCTACTCGTTCGCCGCCCACCACGGGAAGCTGCATGCCGGCACCTGGCCCGAGGGCAAGGTCTTCCGCGACGACGGCCAGGATCCCTGGACCTGCGTCGGCCGCCTCGGCGAGGAGCTGGAGGTCATGGCCATGGCCGTCTACAACGGCAAGCTGTACGCCGGCACCCTGCCGCTGGGCCAAGTCTACCGCTACGACGGCGGCGACACCTGGACCCTCACCGGGCAGCTCGATACCACCCCGGACGTGAAGTACCGCCGGGTGTGGTCGATGGCCGTCTACCGCGGACGCCTGTTCGCCGGCACCCTCCCCTCGGGCCGCGTCTGCGCCCTGCAGGCGGGGGCCAACGTCACCCACGACCACGAGCTCGAACCCGGCTGGCGCCGCCTTGCCGCCGTTCGCAGGGGAGGACGGCTCGAGCTCTACGTCGAAGGCCGCCGCGTCGCGGCCTCGGCGGCCCCCCACGCGTCGGCGTTCGACCTCTCGACGAACCCGCCCCTGCGGCTCCCGCGCGGCCCCCCCCGCAACCTCCACCCCAGGGAGTCGGGTCTCCGCCCCCACCCCCCCCCCCCCCCC
>JAPOQV010000013.1 GCA_026710565.1 Spirochaetaceae bacterium
CCGCCCCACCGGCGAGACGATAAGCGGCGAGATGTCCGCCAGGGGGGTCCAGCCCTCCGGGCCCCTGCCGATCCTGATCAACCAGTGGGCGAACGTCGTGCGCTGGGAGCTGCGCCCCCGCCTGTTCCTGCGCACCGCCGAGTTCCTGTGGCAGGAAGGCCACACCGTCCACGCCACCGCCGAGGAGGCGGTCGAGGAGACCCTGCGCATGCTCGGCGTGTATGCGGACTTCGCCGAGCAGTACATGGCGATGCCGGTGCTGCGCGGCGAGAAGACCGCGGGCGAGCGCTTTCCCGGCGCGGTCAACACCTATGCCATCGAGGCGATGATGCAGGATCGCAAGGCCCTGCAGGCCGGGACCTCGCACTTCCTGGGGCAGAACTTCGCCAAGGCGTGCGACATCAGCTTCAGCGATCGCGAAGGCGCGCTCGTGCACGCCTGGACCACGTCGTGGGGCGTGTCCACGCGGCTGGTCGGCGGCCTGATCATGACGCACGGCGACGACGACGGCGTGGTGCTGCCGCCGCGGCTGGCGCCGCAGCAGGTGGTGATCCTGCCGATCTACAAGGACGCCGCGCAGCGCAGCGCGGTACTGGGCGCCTGCGACGCGCTGAAGCGCGAGCTCACGGAATCCCGCTACGCCGATGAACCGCTGCGCGTGGAGATCGACGACCGCGACCTGCGCGGGGGCGAGAAGAACTGGCACCACGTCAAGCGCGGCGTGCCCATCAGGGTCGAGATCGGCCCGCGCGACCTGGAAGCCGGCGTGGTGTCGGTGGCGCGCCGCGATCAGCCGCCGCGCGAGCGGCAGTCGCTGCCGCGCGAGCGCTTCGCCGCGGAAGCGCCGGGGGTGCTCGGCCGGATCCAGGACGGCCTGCTGGAGAGAGCGAGCGCGTTCCGCGACGCCCACACCGAGCATGTCCGGGACCTGGGGGCGTTGCGGGAGTACTTCCAGGACGAGGCGAGCTCGGGCTTCGCCATCGCTCCGACGGCTGCCGAGGCGGAGGAAGACCCCGCGTTCCAGGAGCTGCTGAAGCGGTTGAAGATCACGCCGCGCTGCATCCTCGGCTTCGCAGGCGACAACCGGGCAGCCTCATCGGCCGACCGGACGTGCGCCTTCACCGGCGCGCGCGGCGCCGCCGACGTGGTGTTCGCCCGCTCGTACTGACCCAATCGTTCGGCGGTCGCTTGACGCCGGGCGTTTCCGGACGATCATTGACGGCAGGTGAGCGTGCCGGCTTCCGGACCTCCGACTCCGGGCACGCCACCGGAGCGAGGGAGGAAACGCGATGGCTGAAACGGTCACCATGACGGTCAACGGCCGTACATCAGAGCACCAGGTCGAGCCGCGGCGACTGCTCGTGCACCACCTGCGCGACGAGTTGCGCCTGACCGGCACGCACGTCGGTTGCGACACGTCGAGCTGCGGCGCGTGCACGGCGATCGTGGACGGCAAGGCCGTCAAGACCTGCACCATGCTTGCCGTGCAGGCCGACGGCGCCGACATCACCACGATCGAGGGGCTGGCCGACAACGGCACGCTGCATCCGCTGCAGGAGGCGTTCCGGGAGGAGCACGGTCTGCAGTGCGGGTTCTGCACCCCCGGCATGATCATGACGGCGGTCGACCTGCTGGAGCGCAACGACAGTCCGAGCGAGGCGGAGATCCGCCACGCGCTGGAAGGCAACTACTGCCGGTGTACCGGCTATCACAACATCGTCCGGGCCGTGCAGCGCGCTGCCGGCACCCTGACGTAAGGAGGGGGCCATGGCTACCGCACAGATCGGCAAACCGGTCCGGCGCGTCGAGGACCAGAAGTTCATCACCGGCGCCGGCCGCTACACGGACGACATCCAGCTTCCCGGCATGACTTGGTGCGCGTTCGTGCGCAGCCCGCACGCGCACGCGAAGATCGAGGGCGTCGACACTGCCGCTGCGGCGTCGGCCCCCGGCGTGGTCGCGGTGCTCACCGGCGCGGACGTGGAGGCCGACGGCCTCGGCGGCCTTCCCTGCGCGTGGCAGGTCGACTTCAACACCGGCGAGCCCATGAACGAGCCGCCGCACCCGGTGCTGGCGTCCGACACGGTGCGCTACGTCGGCGACGGGGTCGCCTGCGTGATCGCCGAGACCCAGGAGCAGGCGCAGGACGCCGCCGAGCTGGTCGAGGTGAGCTACCGCGAGCTTCCGGCCGTGGCGTCCGTTCCCGAGGCGGTCGCCGAAGGGGCGACGCAGATCCACGCGGAGGCGAAGGGCAACCTCGCCTTTATCTGGGACCTTGGCGACCGCGAGGCCACCGACGCGGCCTGCGCGAACGCCGCCCACGTCACCACCTTGGAGTTCATCAACCAGCGGCTGATCCCCAACGCCATCGAGCCGCGGGCCACGCTGGCCGACTTCGACGCGGCGTCGGGCCGCTCCACGCTGTACACCTCGACGCAGAACCCGCACACGATCCGCGCGGTCATGGGCGGCGTGCTGGGGCTTCCCGAGCACAAGCTGCGGGTGGTCGGGCCCGACGTCGGCGGCGGCTTCGGCAGCAAGATCTTCCATTACCCGGAAGAGGCCGCCGTCACCTGGGCCGCCCGCAGGATCGGCCGGCCGGTGAAGTGGACGGCCTCCCGCACCGAGAGCTTCATGACCGACGCGCACGGCCGCGACCACGTCACCACCGCCGACCTGGCGCTCGATGCCGACGGCAAGTTCCTGGGCTTGCGGGTGCGCACGCAGGCGAACATGGGCGCCTACCTGTCGCTGGTGGCATCGGCGATCCCGACCTACCTGTACGGTACGCTGCTGCAGGGCCAGTACACGACGCCGGCCGTCCACGTCGAGGTCACCGCGGCCTTCACCACCACCACCCCGGTAGACGCCTACCGCGGCGCCGGCCGGCCGGAAGCGACCTACCTGCTGGAGCGGCTGGTCGACACCGCCGCGCATGAGACGGGCGTCGATCCGGCCGAGTTGCGGCGCCGGAATTTCATCCCGCCGTTCGACGGCGTGACCGAGCCCGGGTACGAGACGCAGGTGGCGATGGTTTACGACAGCGGCAACTACGGGGGCGCGATGGATCGCGCGCTGGAGGTCTTCGATCTGCCCGGGTTCCGCGCCAGGCAGGCGACCGCGCGGGCGGAAGGAAAGCTGCTCGGCGTCGGCTTCTCCAGTTACATCGAGGCGTGCGGCGTGGCGCCGTCCAAGGTGGCCGGCGCGCTGGGCGCGCGCGGCGGCTTCTACGAGAGCTCGACGGTGCGCGTACAGCCCTCGGGCAAGGTGACGGTATTCACCGGCACCCACTCGCACGGACAGGGCCACGTCACCACCTTCGCGCAGGTCGTCGCCGACGAGCTGGGCGTCCCCATGGACGACGTCGAGATCGTGCACGGCGACACCGACATGATCCCGATGGGCAACGGCACCGCCGGCTCGCGCAGCATCGCCGTGGGCGGCAGCGCCATCCACGTGGGCCTTGGCAAGATCAAGGAGAAGGGGGCGCAGATCGCCGCCCACCTGATCGAGGCCTCGCCCGAGGACCTGGAGTACGTGGACGGCGGCTGGAAGGTGCGCGGCACCGACCGCGGCATGAGCTTCCAGGAGGTGGCCGCACAGGCCTACACCGTGCACAACTACCCGGATGGCGTGGAGCCGGGGCTGGAGTTCACCTCGTTCTTCGACCCCGAGAACTTCACCTTCCCGTTCGGCACGCACATCGCCGTGGTCAAGATCGACGCCGACACCGGTCAGGTCCGCCTCAAGCGGTTCGTCGCGGTCGACGACGTCGGCCTGGTGATCAACCCGATGATCGTCGACGGACAGGTGCACGGCGGCATCACCCAGGGCGTCGGCCAGGCGCTGCTGGAGGGCGCCGCCTACGACGACGCCGGCCAGTTGCTCACCGGCTCCTACATGGACTACGCGATGCCGAGGGCCGACGACGTCCCGTCATACGAGGTGGACCGCACCGAGACGCGCTGTCCGATCAACCCGCTGGGCGTCAAGGGTGCCGGCGAGACCGGCACCATCGGCTCCACGCCGGCGGTCGTGAACGCTGCCGTCGACGCGCTCTGGCATCTGGGCGTGCGAGACCTGCAGATGCCGCTCACCCCGCAACGGGTCTGGCGCGCCATGCACGCAAATGGAGGTACCACGTGATTCCCGCCGCATTCGCATATCGACGCGCCGCATCCGTCGACGAAGCGCTGCAACTGCTGGGCGAGGCCGACGGCGACGCCCGGCTGCTCGCCGGCGGACACAGCCTGCTGCCCGCCATGAAGCTCCGGCTCGACCGGCCGGGTACCCTGATCGACATCAGCCGCATCGACGAGCTGTCCGCCATCAAGGAGAGCGGCGACGGCGTGTGCATCGGCGCCGCCGTGACCCACGAACACATCGCCGCCTGTGACGTGGTCGGCGCGCGGGCG
>JAPOQV010000014.1 GCA_026710565.1 Spirochaetaceae bacterium
CCTCGCCAAGACCGGCGGGCTGGCGCAGGGCCGCCGCATCGCCGACCTGGCCGCGATGTACGGCGTGCTCATGGCTCCGCACGACATCGGCAGCCCGGTGCAGGCGGTGGCCGCGGGCCACCTCGCCTGCTCGCTTCCCAACCTGCTGGCGATGGAGCAGCACTTCCCGGATCTGGCGCTCTGGCACCGGATGGTGGGCGATCACCAGCTCATCGCGGATGGCGAGCTGGTGGTTCCCGACCGGCCAGGCTTGGGCATCCGCCTGGACGACGCCTTGGTGCGCCGCCACCTGAGGGAAGAGCATGGTTTCTTCCCTCAGGCGCGCAGACACGGCACCTCATAGCGCGGAATTCGCCCGTCGCGGGTGACGATCGTGAGCCCCTCCAGACGAGCCTGCGCGATCTGTATCCGATCGAAAGGGTCTGCATGTATCGGCGGAAGCTTGGCCATGGCGAGGGCATGGCGCATGGCGATCGGCAGGTGCTGGAACCGTTCCCGTTCCAGGGCGTCCTCGAGATCGTCAGGGGCGTCCAGCTTGCCGAGTTGTCGCTTGATGGTGATCTCCCAGGCCGCTGCCGCGCTCACGAAGACACGTCTGCGCGGGTCGGCGATGAGCTCGCGCGCCGGCGCGGCGATCATCGACGGGTCGTCCAGCCACCAGAGCAGGACGTGCGTGTCGAGCAACAGCACGTTCAGCCGTCGCGGCCCGCGAACGCCGCCTCCAGCGCCGCCGGCAACTCGTCGAAGTCATCGGCGATCCTGACCAGACCGCGCCACTGTCCGCCGCGTCGGGGAGCGCCGCTACGGTCGTATGGAACGAGCCTGGCTACCGGGTCGCCCGCCTTTCCGATGACGATCTCCTCGCCATTGCGGACCCGCTCGACGAGCCGGGAGAAGTTCGTCTTGGCATCATGGATGTTGTGGAGCTCCATGGACTAACATTAGTCCACTTGACCACAGCTCACAACCGTGAGCACGTGGCACGCGTCAGGGGGATTCTCGTGAGCGAGCGTGAACGCAAGCCGCACATATGGGGCACGGGCAGCCACCGCTTCCGTGCGGTGCCCGGCTGGGGCTCAGGACCCCATGGCCGCGAGCCCGGCGGCATGGTGACCGGCGTGGCCGTGGGCACCGCCGACGGCGATCGCGACCGGCTGTACGCGTTCCAGCGCGAACCGGTGGGCGAGGTGCTGGTCTACGAGCGCGACGGGCGCTTCGTCGGCTCGTGGGGCGCCGGCACCTTCGCGGAGGCGCACAACGTCTCCGTCAACGCGCACGGCCGGGTGCTGTGCACCGACCGCAACGACCACACGGTGCGCGTGTTCACCCGCGACGGTGAGCTCGAGCGGACGCTGGGGACCGTCAATCGCGCCGGCGCCCCGGGCGAGCCGTTCAACAAGCCGTGCCAGGCGGTCGTCGATCCGGCCACGGGCGGCATCTGGGTCGCCGACGGCTACGGCAACGCGCGCATCCACCGCTTCTCCGCGGACGGTGTTCTGGAGCTCTCGTTCGGCAGCGCCGGCGGCGGCGACGGACAGTTCAACCTCCCGCACAGCCTGGCGCTGGACGGCCGCGGCCGGCTGGTGGTGGTCGACCGCGAAAACTACCGGCTGCAGCTCTTCAGCCGCGACGGCAGCCTGATCGCCATCTGGGGGGTGGGGGACCTGCGCCAGCCCATGGACGTGCATGTGGACAGCGATGGCGTGATCTACGTGGCCGAGTGCTACCAGCGCATCACCATCTACGACCCGGACGGCGCCGTGATCTCGCGGTGGGGGGAGCAGGGCGACCCGCCGGGACGCTTCCCGTCGTTCCTGCACGGCATCTGCACCGACTCGCGCGGCGACCTGTACGTTGCCGACGAAGAGCGCCTGCAGAAGTTCGAGCGCGTGCGATGATCCGCGGGGAGGCTTGAATGCAGGCTCGAAGATTCGGAGACACCGACCTGGAGGTATCGCCGATCTGCTTCGGCCCGATGCGCTTCGCGAACCGGGAGGGCAGCGACGACGACCTGGCCAGGAACGGCAGACGGGCGCTCGAACGCGCGCTGGAGCGGGGCGTCAACTTCCTCCACTCAAGCTACGAGTACGGCACCCGGTGGTCGATGAGCCCGGTGCTGGCCGGCCACCCGCGCCGGCACGACATCCACCACGTCATCAAGGTTCCGGTTCCCGACTTCGACGACGGCGGCCGCTTTGACCCGGCGAAGTTCCGCCTGCGCGTGGAGGAAGCGCTCGCCGAGCTGCACGCCGACCGCATCGCGGTCGTCCAGCACCTGCAGCGGGCGGAGCCGAACAGCGACGATCGCCGGCTGCCGGACATCGACGCGATCGACGAACCGCTCCGCGAGACGTTCGAGACGCTCCGCGCCGAGGGCAAGGTCGGCTACCTGGCCTCGTTTCCGTACACGGTGCGGTTTGCCGAGTCGGCCCTCGCGACCGGAACCTTCTCCGGGCTGGTCGCCTACTACAACGCGATCGAGATGGAGATGGCCCGCTACTTTCCCGGTCTGGAGCGCAGCGGCGGCGGGTTCCTGTGCATCCGGCCGTTTCTGGCCGGACTGCTCACGGACCGGCGCGCCGAGCGCCATGCGCTGCCGGCCGAGGACCGCATGCGCGATCGCTCGTGGGACAGCGCCTACGATCGCCTGGCGGTGATCCGCGAGCGCCTGGGGCCGGCGTCGATGACGCGCTTCGCGATCCGCTTCGCGCTCGCCCACCCGGTCGTGTCGAGCCTGATCGTCGGCCTGAACACGGTGGCGCAGGTGGACGACGTGATCGATGCCGCCTCCGAGCCGGCGGACCGGACCCTCTTCGACGATACGTTGGCGATCTTCGAAGAGCTCGGCCCCGTCCCGGTCGGTTAGGTCCGTCGCGATGTCGAGCACGTCCGAGCGCTCGCAGAGCGGTTCCGCCATGCATCTCCGCTGGTCGGGTTGCGGCGGCTTCGAAGCTCGCTTTCCGAGCGTCAACGTTGCCTTCGATCCCTACTACTTCGACGAGGCGCTGACTGCCGCGGAGCCGGTTTACGACTATATCTTCATCACGCACGAGCACTTCGACCACTGTCATCCGCCCACCCTGGAGCGGCTCTGCCGGGGAGACAGGTTTCGGCGGCTCTACGTGAGTCCCGGCTGCGTCTACCCCGCGCAGCCGGTTGACGAGGTCTACGGGGACGCGGCCTTCGAGCGTGACCTGCCGATCACGAAAAGCATTCCTGCAGACCGTGTGCAGGTCCTCTACCCGACCGCAAAGAGCAGCCTGATCGGCGGGGACCGCGAGTTCCCGGCGAACGCCGGGCTCGACCTGCACGGCATGGCGGTCGAAGTCGTGGAGAGCGGCGAGAGCGCCTCCCGCGACCTCCCGACCTGCGGCTACCTGGTCACCGACCTGGCATCCTCGGTCTCGATCTACCACACCGGCGACCTGCACGAGCCGTATCCCGAGCTCGCCGCGCTGGCGGGGCGGGGCGACTACCTCCTCCCCCTGAACACACGGCTCCCCCG
>JAPOQV010000015.1 GCA_026710565.1 Spirochaetaceae bacterium
ATGCGCCGCCCGCCGGCGACTGCCTGATGAGTGCCGGTCGGCCTGCAACCAGTCGCGCGTCGTCACGTGCTCTGGCGCTCGACGCCGGAGGTGCAGCCGGTCGGGCTTCAGCGCTCACGCTCCAAGTGCTCAAGAAGTCGGTCGACCTTCGCCTCGATCCGTTGGGCCGCGACACCCAGACTGCGCACCAGTTCCCCGCAGCCACGACAAGAGCCACAAACATCCAATCGATAGGGTCGAAGAACTCGTAGATTGCGAGGCCGCCACCAACCAGTCCCACAACTCCACCAGCACGAACGACGAACTTCCACGCCATCGAGTGCCAGTCTCAGTTCTCGAGCGACACGCACACTCTTCGCCCAATGGTCGACAGTGCCTCGTCGATACGCTTCATACTCGATGCCCGACCGGGGTCGAGAAGTCGCCGAACTTGAACGTGTTGCCCCTTAAGCGCCCTGGCCAACTCGTTCATGCTCACACCCTCTTGTTTCATCGCGACGTAGAGCGCCGCCTTGACTGCCACGTGCACAGGAACAGCAACACGCACCTGTCCGCGCTTTAGACCGCTTGGAACTGGAATATCATCTCGGTCCGCAATCCGAGCACCGATGGCCTCGGCCAGACAGTCCGCAGCCATCTCGATGGCGTCGTCAAGGTCTTCGCCTTGCGTGATCGCATCCGGCAGATCGGGAAACGTTACCGTGTAACGCCCACCAGGTTCACTCTCTAAGCGTGCCGGATAGGCAAAGTCCATAATAAGCTCACCATTAACAATACCAAGACGCTTATTTCGGGCGTGGCCACACCCCCCGACGCCCTAATCATCCTCAAGAGTCAAAGAATTCATCCACTTCCAATTGCTTAATAATCCCACGAATCGTTCCTTTCGTTAAATCTCTAGTAGTCCACAGGATTATTGCTCTACGACTACCGAGATGAATCGTGCGGTGTGACCCTTTACCCTCGTGCTTCTTGACGTCAACTTCAACACCACGCCTGCGCGCGCAGCGCCTGAGCTTTTGGATGAGCTGTCTTGAATTCATGAACAGTCTTTCCCCTCACCCTTCGTTCTGTGCGCATGCTCATTCCAATCCTCCTGTTAACGGCAGCAATGCTGCGGAGCCAATTCATCCATCATGGCGTACACATCCGTACCAGTCAAGCCAGCAGTTCCCAGCGGCCAGTCAGCCTGGGCAATGTCGAAGCCGGACTTGTTGGCCCGCCTGGGTGTCAACGGCGCGGCGCTGCGCACAGCGGCGGCCGGCGTCATCGTTGGGCGCATGGCCCACCCAGCCTCCGAGCGCGAGACGCATCGCTGGCTGCAGCAGCGCAGCGGCCTCGGCGAGTTGCTCGGCGTCGACTTCGAGACTGTCGGCGCCATGCAGCTCTACCGCGCCTCGGACCAGTTGGTGAAGCATCGCGACGCGATCGAGGCGCACCTGTTCGACCGCGCCCTCGGGCTCTTCGACCTGCAGCCGACGTCACCCTCTACGACCTGACCAACACGTATTTCGAAGGCGAGGCGAGCGAGCAGCCGCAGGCCAAGCGCGGGCACTCGAAAGAGAGGCGCAGCGATTGCCCCTTGCTGACCCTCGGTCTGATGCTCGATGCCTCAGGCTTCGTGCGCCGCTCGAAGGTCTTCGCCGGCAACGTCCGCGAACACCGCACCCTGGCCGGCATGCTCGACGCGCTCGACGCGCCCGCAGGCGCCCTCGTCGTCGTCGACCGCGGCATCGCTACCGAGGCCGCCATCAGCTGGCTCCGCGAGAACCACTATCGCTACCTGGTCGTCAGCCGCGAGCGTCACCGGCAGTTCGACGCCGACGCCGCCGTGTCGATCCAGACGCAATCGAAACAGACCGTGCAGCTGCACAAGGTCGTCGCCACCGACCCCGACGAGGTGCGGCTCTACTGCTACTCGGAGGAGCGGGCCGAGAAGGAACGCGGCATCGTCGAGCGTTTCGCCACCCGCTTCGAGGCCGCCCTGACCAAGCTCAACGACGGGCTGTCACGGCCCCGCGCCCACAAGCGCGTCGAACAGGTCTGGCAGCGCATCGGGCGCCTCAAGGCCCGGCATACCCGCGTCGCCGCCCACTACCAGATCAACGTCACCGCCGACGAGACCGGCAACCAAGCCGTCGCCGTCACCTGGACCCGCCGCCCGCAGGACGGCTCGATGCTCACCCATCCCGGCGTCTACTGCCTGCGCAGCAGCGAGACCGACTGGGACGAAGACACGCTCTGGCGCACCTACACCACGCTCACCGACGTCGAAGCCGTCTTCCGTGCGCTCAAGTCCGAACTCGGCCTCAGACCCATCTACCACCGCAAGCAGCGACGCGCCGACGGCCACCTGTTCATCACCGTCATCGCCTACCAGCTCGTCCAGCTCATCCGAACCCGCCTGCGCGACCACGGCAGCCACGCCTGTTGGACCACCCTCAGACGCCTCGTCGAAGGCCAGCAGCGCGTCACCGCCACCTTCCGACGGCCCGACGGCCGCACCCTGCACGTGCGCACCGCCACGCAACCCCAACCCGAGCAGCGCGCCGTCTACGACGCCCTCGGCGTCGACCCGCACCCAGGCGGCGTCCGCAAGACGATCGTCTGAACCCACCGACCGCGGCCCGCTTGGCACATGTTTGTAGTGCCACTCGAGCCGTTCCATCAGCGCAAGTCGTTGATTCTAAAATAGCTTGGATCTACCGTTGGTAAACATGGGCCAGCGCTTCGTAGTGCAGGCCGACCGCGAGCAGGGAGAGGAGGGTGGCGGCAGCGATGGTCGCGGCCATCACCTGCCGGGGGGCGGCGCTGTCCTGGCGGCCGCTGCTTCCTCCGCCCGCGCCGCGCCCCCGCGGCGCGG
>JAPOQV010000016.1 GCA_026710565.1 Spirochaetaceae bacterium
AGCCCCTACGCGACGGGCGGCGGTGGTGTGACCTTCGAGCGGAAGGTGGCGGTGCAGTACCTCGTTCGTCTGCTCGTCGGCGATGGAGCCGTTGAGCTCGGCGATGGCCGACGCGTCGTGAGCGTCGCGTTCCAGCAGGCGCCTGAGCACCCGGTCGACGATCTCGTGGTGAGCGCCGCTTGCTCCGACGAGCGAGAGCCATCGCGGGTGCTTGCGGTCGCGGTTCGGCGTGCGCCGGAGCTCGTGGCGAGCGACGAATCGACGCGGAAGCTCCTCCGGGCATTCGTCGATGCCGTCGGCAAGGCGCCGGCGGACGGACCGGAACACCGCTGGTGCCTCGTGGTCGCGGGGTCGCAGCCGCACGCCAAGCAGCTCGCCGAGTTGGCCGCCCTCGCCGCGACCCAGATGGACGCGCCTGGCTTCTTCGACCTCATCCGCACGCCGGGCAAGTTCGATGCCGGTGTTCGCGGCAGGCTCGACCAGATCGAGAAGCTCGTGCAACGCGCGCTCGATGACCTCGGCCGAGCCGATACCGACGCGGCCGACGCGGTACAGGTCCAGCAACACGTGTGGCGGTTGCTGGCGGGGCTCTCGGTCTTGATGCCGCGACTCGAGGCGCCCGATGAAGCGGACTGGGCGGACGTCGCCAACAGTCTCATTCCGGTCGCGCGAGACTCCGATCTCGCAGCCGCGTCACGACTTCGCGATCGACTCGTCACCCTTGCAGCCGAGTACTCGCCGAAGTCCGCACGGGTGGACCTCACGGTCCTGCGACGTGACGCGCACAACGTCCTCGATCCGACGGCGAGGCGCCACCGGCAAGGTTGGCAGGCTCTCGACCATCTTCATCGCAGGGCGCTTGCATCTGTGCGCGACGAGATCAAGGAGATTGACGGCGACCGCCGCCTGCGCCTCGACCGCAACGCTGCTGCGGCGGCTCTGGCCGAGACGGTGGCCGGCGCGGCGGCGGTGGTCGTGGGGGGGCAGTCCGGCGTCGGCAAGAGCGCGCTTGCCCTGGGTCTTCCGGGTACGGACGCGGCGGACGCCGACGGCGTGCAGGCGTTGTGCATCGACCTGCGCCATGTCCACCAGCTGACGGTCGAGTTCGAGAAGACTCTGGGGTGCCCGCTTTCGACGCTGCTGTGCGAACTGAGTGCTCCCCAACGCTTGCTGGTCATCGACGGCGCGGACGCCGTCGCCGAGGGCCGCGCCGACGCGTTGCGCTATCTCGTTGACGCGGCGCATGCAAGCGAAGTGAAGGTGGTCGCCGTCGCGTCGGTCGACAACAGGCAGGTTGTTCGGGACACGCTCGCCGACCGCTTCGGCGCCGACGTCAAGGAGCATGCCGTCGCCCCGCTGACCGACACCGAGATCAACGAGATCGTCAAGATCTTCGGGGAGCTGGCCAAACTCGGCGCCGACCCGCGATCTCGCGAACTACTTCGTCGGCTCGTCGTGGTCGACCTGCTCGTTCGTGGCGGCGTCCGCGGCGTTCCGCTGAGCGATGCAGACGCCATGCGCGAGGTGTGGTCGGGGCTTGTCCGTCGGCGCGGGATGTCCGATAGAGGGTCCCCCGATGCCCGGGATTCGGTACTCCTTCGGCTGGCGGCCCTGGCGCTCGACGATGTCGGCAACATAGTGAGGCTCGACGCCGTCCAAGCTCTGGATTCGGCGGCGCTCGCCGGATTACGTCAGGATGGGTTGCTGAGGGTGCCCGCGGACGACGGGTTCGGCATCGGTCCCGAGTTCGAGCACGACGAGGTGCGCCGCTACGCGGTGGCCCGCCTACTGCTAGTCGGCAGAGATCCGGCCTCGCGAATCACGAGGGCCGGCGCTCCCCGGTGGTCTCTCGCCGCTGCACGGCTCGCTTGTCAGGCGTTGCTGGCAGAGTCAGACCGGTCCGCCAATCCGTTGCGTGGGAGGTTCGCTGCTCTGCAGAAGTCATTCGACGCCATCGTCGCCGCCGGCCATGGCCCCCGCTGGGGCGACGTGCCCGGCGAGGCGATGTTGAGGCTCGGGAACCCCGACCCCGTGCTCCGCGAGGCTTGGCCCGTGCTGCAAGCCGACGACGCGGCGGGGTTACGCCGGCTCGGCCGCTTGGTCGATCAGCGCCTACGCACCGACGGCATCGTCGACATCGTCGCCGTGGAGCCGGTCATCACGCTCTTGCTCGAGGACGCCGTTCCGTGGCGGTGCGGTGAGCATGCGCAGCGTCTGCTGCGGGACTGGTTGCGAGCCCATGTCATCGCCGAAACCCCGGATAAGCACCCGCTACGAGTGCTGCTTCGCCAGCGCCTGGTTGACGCGTGTTCAGCGGCAGAGCGCCGGTTTGCCGAGGAGCGGAAGGCTGTCGTTGCCGCCCGTGCCGGGCGAACCCCAGAGGATTTGGCAGAGGAGCGGCGGCCCGAGGAGAGCCATCGTTGGCTCATGTCCGAGATTGGCTCCGGCAGCCGACGACGCCGACAGCGACCCGAAATCCCTCCGGAGATCACAGACGAGAGCGTCATTGAGCTTTTTGCGCTGCTTGGCCCGGACATCGGCGAAGACGGCGAAGCGATTCTTCGCCGAGTCGCGCGGGACGCACCCGAGAGGCTCGCACCCTCGGTGGAGGAACTGCTGACCGGCTCCGCCCTTGCCGGCAACCGACGCGGGCTTCTGGCTGCACTGACCGAAGCGTACTACCTCGACGACGAGGCCGACGGCTCTGGTGCCTTCGAGGAGGGGATCCGCGGGCACCATGCTCGACATCTCGGCTTCGCAGCGCTGGCCGCCTGGCATCTCGGGCCGTTCGTGCCGCTGTTCCAGACCGATTTACCCAACGGCGTCGCAGTGCTCAACCGCCTACTCAACCACGCGGCATGCATCCGCGCGCGCACTCTCGCCGGTCTTCACCGGGCAGGCCCGCCGCCGCAAGACGACGACGTTGGCCCGTATCAAACGGAGCTCACGATCACCGGCACACGCCAAGTCTACATCGGCGACGAGCACGTCTGGCGTTGGTACCGTGGCACGGCAGTCGGACCATACCCATGCTTCAGTGCACTACAGGCGCTGGAACGCGTGTGTGACCAACACATCAAGCGCGACTTTCCGATCGCGCGCCTACTTGCGATACTGCTCCGTGACTGTCGGAATCTGGCCATGGTTGGCCTCGTAGTGGGGCTTCTGACGCGCCATCTCGAGGACTCAGGCCGTTCCCTCGATCCGTTCCTGGTTGAGCCGTTTATCTGGCGCCAGGAATTCGCGCGGATCGTACATGAAGGCCGTATGTTTGCTGCCGACTCAGAAGGACTTGTGGCCTCGGAACGCCGCTCTTGGTCGCTTCGGAACGCCGCGATGTTCATGGTCCTTAATGCTGACGAAGACCGCGTGGCAGAGCTGCGCGAACTCGGCGCCCAACTCGTATCAAACGCGCGGCGACACTTCGAATCGACACGCCGTGACGAATCACCCAGATTAGCCGTTAATGTAGATGATTCGGTTCCGCAGGAGTTGGCGGCGGTGCGTGCTTGGGCAAGCTGCCTGGACCGCGCCACCTACCGCGTGTGGAAGGGTTCAGATGGTCTGTACGTCCAGCCCGCCCCGCCGGAGGACGTCGTTCAGGAACTCCAGCACGGCAAGGAGCATCGGGAATCGGTGCAACAAGCCGCTCGATTGGTCCTTCGCTACGGCGTCCGACCCGGGAGGGCCGGCCCTCAAGCCATCGACCGCGAGCAGCTCGAGGCTGACATAGCTCTTGCCCGTACACTGGTCGACGATGCACGATCGTCCACCGCCGACGGTTCTTGGGACGCGCCTGCCTTGGTGGCCGCAGCGGCCCTCGAAGCACGACTCGTGAACGGTATTGATGTCCCAATGGACGCACTGTCCTTCGCTGCGGACACCCTGCTTCTGATCGCGGAATACGAGGCCCCCCCCCGGCCGTTCGATTTCCAAGAGACCTTCTTTGAGGAGGGTGCGGACCGGAGCGCCGCACGAGCATTGCCTTTGTTGCTCCTTCCCGTCGCCACGGCACTGCGAACCGTCGCGGGTAGAGGCAACGAGGCTACGACGTTTGACCGCGCGGCACGTGCCTGCCTCAGGCTCGGGAGAACTGTCCCGAATGAAGTGCGGCTGCACCTCGCACGTGGGCTGGATCACTTGTGGCATACGCCGTGTGCGGAGGTGGGCTCATGCCACCACGAGCTAGGGCTGCAGATCGCCACCGAGAGCATGCGTGACTGCGTACTGGGGTGTTGGGAACCGGACATCGGAGGACGCCGTCTCGTAGAGCTGGAAGAGCCGCTCGGTCACTCGATAGGGAACGTGGAGGGAGACTCCATTTTGCCGTCGCGGCTCGACGCAGCAATACGGACACTCGCGCCTGCGTCCGTCGCCGATATCTGCGTGTCGGCGCCAGCGCGAGCCTTGCTTTTCGCTCTCCTTGCGGCTCAGCGACGGGCGCTGCTATGTGGCGAGCGGGACGACAGGGACCGTCGAGGCTCCCATACACTCGTGAGTGCTCGAGCGCTGTTGACGCTCGCTGAAAACGGCGACGATAGTGCGATATACGAACATGTCGCTGCGTATGCCGACAGCTCCGCCTTGTTGGGTACCTTGCTGCGCACCCTGTCAGCGGTGGCGGAGGAAACGCCAACGCAGGCCCGCACGGCAGGCCGCATTTGGCCCGGGCTCATGCACCACCTACTTGAGTCGGGAGTGAAGGAGAAGGCGCTATTTCGAGATCACCACCACGGCGTTAGGACGCTCGCCGCCCTCATCCCGAACGCGGCGCCGGAGAACTGGTACCTCTACCGCGAACTCCGAGCGAAACCAATCCCATGGTGGCAACCGCTGGCGTGGCGTGCCGCGATCGAGGCATGGCTGGAGCCTGCGGCCGGTAGACCGCAATGTGTCGACCAGTTGGTCAGTTTTCTCGACCCTCTGCCGGTCGACGACCAAGTCCGTACTGGACTGCCTTGGTTGGTGGGACTTACACTGGCCGACACCGCGCGAGTCGCGAGAGGTACGTATCTCCTGCCACAGTGGCTGATAGACACGCGCACTGCCGCTGTCGATGCGAACCTTGAGGCCCTCTGGCAGCAGGTCGTGGATGCTCTGGTCGTTGAAGGGGTTGGGCAACTGTCGCCCTACTCGGAATAGTAGTGCCAAGATGCGGAGGTGGGCACCTGGCCGGACGAGGAGGTCGTGGAAGGCGGGTACAGGGAGGAACTGGCGGGATCGTGTGGACGGCGAGGGTGGTGGCATCAAGATGGGAGCAGGATTGACTGTCGGCCGCGGAGGTGACCATCGCGTATCGCGTGTGGACGTTCTCGACAGATGGAATCGGGGAACATCCGCGATCAACTGAGGAAGATGGTTCTGGGCGATTCCGGCTGGCGTCGCGGCTCATGCGGGCGTGGCTCTTACGCCAAGCGCTACCCGTGTCGGTCGCGGTAGGTGTCGCTCGGGCTTGGGCCGATGGCTCACGGAACGCTGGGCACCGGATCCCCCCGCAGGTCGGTCAGGTCGTGGTACCCCGAGGCGCGGGAACGCCCCTCATGGGCGTTGGTGTAGAAGCCCGCGGTGTGCAGGGTGATGGTGATCTCCTCGGTGCCGGTGTTCTCCCAGTACCAGCCGTGGATGCCGGTGAACGGGGCGGTGTACGCGCCGTAGCCCTCCTCGAGGTCGCGGGCGTCGAAGCTCTCGGCGTAGCCGGCGGGGGCGCCGTCGGGCGCGGCGTGGAAGTTGTACTCCACCGGCCCGCTCGCGTTCCAGGTGAAGAGCATGGTGCTGCCCTCCTCGAGCCGGTAGAAGTACTCGACCCACTCGGCCGGATACAGGCTCAGCTCGGCCTGGTCGACGCGGTACTCGCCCTCCGCGGGGCTGATGGGCTGGGCCTGGCCGAGGGCCAGCAGGCCGAACAGCCGGCCGGTGCCGAGGGGGTCGACCGCGTACTCGGCCGGCAGGATGGCGCCGAAGAGCACCGCGGCGGCGGTGAGCAGGGCGCCGCCGGCGGTGACGAGGATCTTGCGGCGCGAGGGCGGCGGCGGAAGAACGTCGGTCATGGCGGCACCCGTGCGGCTAAGCGGCCGGCAGGACGGTCCGGAGCAGTGCCGCGGCGGCGCTGCCGGTGGTGACGAGGATCTTGCGGCGGGACGGCGGCGGCGGAACGTCGATCATGGCGGAAACCCGTCGATCGTCGAGCGGTTCACGAGAACAGCACGAACCCCACCATCTGGATGCCCGCGAACAGGAAGCCGCCCACCATCAGCGCGGTGTTGGTGGCGAAGCTCCAGCGCGAGAAGCTGGGCCGGTGGCGCCAGTAGCCGAGCACCGCCACGACCCCGAACAGGGCGAGGATCTGGCCCATCTCGACCCCGACGTTGAAGCTGAGGATGTTGGCCACGAGGCCGTTGTCCGACACCATGAACTCCTGCAGCTTGGTGGCGAGGCCGAGCCCGTGGAAGAGCCCGAACACGAGGACCGCGATGCGGGTGTCGGGGGCGATGCCGAACACCCGCCTGAACCCGCCCACGTTCTCGAACCCCTTGTAGACCACCGACAGCCCGATGATGGCGTCGATGACGTAGGCGTTGACGTTGACGTCGGCGAGCACCCCGTAGAGCAGGGTCAGGCTGTGCCCCAGCGTGAACAGGCTCACGTAGAGCACGACGTCGCGCAGCCGGCGCAGGAAGAAGATGACCCCGACCAGGAACAGCAGGTGGTCGTAGCCGGTCACCATGTGCTTGGCGCC
>JAPOQV010000017.1 GCA_026710565.1 Spirochaetaceae bacterium
GACTGCACCAACTCGACCATCCGCTCGCGGATCTCAGGTGGATACGCTTGATGCGTTCTCGCCATCGTAGCTCCCTCCTCCGTGCCTCACTGTCTATGTGTCCACGAAAGCGGGGCAACTCCACCCGGCTCGGCGCGCATGCCTGCGCCTCGCCTGTCCTTTGCTTCACGGCGCTGCGGCAACAGCGCCGGGTGGGTCTCTCACCCCACACGGTTTCTTGGCGCCTCGTGGCGCACAGCCGATCTCGTCGACCACCATCAGCGCCGGGTGCGTCAGGACCCGCAGCCGGCGAGCCAGTTGGCCGGCCGCCTTGGCCTGCGCCAGCGACTCCACCAATCCGGCCAACGTGCTGAAGTAGACCCGACGCCCCGACTCGGCAGCCGTGATCGCCAGGCTGATCGCCCACATTGACTTACGAGCCGCAAGCTCGCCCTACGGGCGGGCGTTCGCCGCTTGCGCCGTAGCGCACTCCTCCTGCACACTGCCACCCGGTTCAACGCACTCGGTCTATGCCGGGTCACCAGCGGAATACGGCTGCACAGGCCGGGGAGTAGCTACCTCGGTCGCAGTCTCAATACGCTGGACTCGCCTTTTCGTGTGCGTTGAACCAAACGGCCCGGCACCTCTGTGTGCCGGAGAGGAAAGACGTCATGAAGAAAACGAGTATCGTTCTGGCTGCGGCGCTGGTGCTGGCGGCCTGTGAGGAGCCGGTGAGTCCGCCGCTGACCATTCAGCAATCGCCAATTGATTACTACGAAGGTCATTACCTTGGCGTCGGCACGTCGACACGGGTCAGCCTGTCACTCGGTACGAACTCGTTCGATGCGACCGTGCTTTCGCTTCGCCCCCAGGCAGTGTCTTCGTTTCGTACGAGCGAGGGTCGCCAAGCCATCTCGACGAGCCCATGGATGAGGCTTCGAGGTGACGTGGGCGTCTCTGGCGATACGGTCAAGGCCACCATCACGGGTGCCACGAGTGGCAGGCAGGACGTGTCTGCCTCAGCGTATTCGGGGTGCCTCCTGGAGACTCCGGTCACCGCGGCCAGCGAGCTGATCAACGACATGCTGCACTGCCTCGGTCTCGACAGCCTAGCCACGACGCTCAAGACCGAGAAAAGTCCGAGCGACATGCTGCTAGGTACATGGCTGTTCGAGGAAACAAGCGCGACCGACTCGAGTGCGATGTACTCCTCCCATCACCTCAGGATGGGACCTACCAGCGGGATGTGGACGATTTCCGTTGAATGGTGTGGCGGAGGACCGTATCCTCCTGAACCGGATCCCATGACCGGCCCTGGACCGAAGCTGTCGGTCAGCGGGGACTTGGTGATGGAGGGTGACACGGCCGGCTTCACCGTGACGCTGTCACCGCCGACGGACGGACCAGTGACGGTGGATTGGTCTACGACGGACGAACGGATCTTCCCGATTACTCTCGGAGACGGAACCCCGTGGGAAAGCGACGCAGTAGAGGGCATCGACTATACGCGGGCGAGCGGAACGCTCACCTTTCAGCCAGGCCAGGCTTCGCAAACATTCTCGGTGGCTACGCTCGATGACAGCGCTGTCGAGGGTGAGGAGATCTTCCGGGTGGTGTTGTCCAATCCAGACGGCGCAGCCATCGTCGGTCCTGGGGCAATCGGCACCATCATCGATCTTGATGATTGGCCCTGTATCGTGGTCGAGGGGGAGCTCAGCCTCGAGATCGAGGACACCTATGTCGATGTCGATTTCGAGAGCCTGGTATTCGTCGGTCCTGAAGGTGAAAGGATTGAGTCACCGCCTACCGTGCAGTCTGCCAGACTTCCGTACGTGATCGACCGTAGCGGCAGACGGCTTACGATCACAGACGTTATCACCGACCCCGAGAACGCGCACTACTTGCGGTTCATCAAGGGTTGACGCTACATCCGCGGCGCGGACAATGACCCTTAAGCGGAGCGACGAGTGGAGCCGGGATAGAGAAACGCGGTTCGGGCTCACGGCCGATACGGTGCGCCGCATCATGCCGGTGACCCTGCGGGCGTTCGAGGACTACGTCGGCGCAGGCGGCGTGGCGGTATGGGCGGCCGGCAACGCCGACAGCCTCCATCCGGCCGTCGAAGGGATGCTGCCCCGGTACTTCCCGGACCTGGAGAAGGGCTGGCTCGTGGTGGTCGGCCTCGGCCGGGACGGCCGCCGCATCGGCCACTTTTCTCACTACTGCGGCGACGCTGCCGACTGGTGCATC
>JAPOQV010000018.1 GCA_026710565.1 Spirochaetaceae bacterium
CGGCCCGCAATGCCGGCCTGGGCGACCTTGGCCGGAAGGTGGAACACATCGACCGCGGCCTGCGCGAGGATGGGGCCTCCCACGACCGGGACCTAGCCGCCGCCCTGCGGCGGGACCGCGCCGCGGAATGGGGCCCCGGCGGCTCCATCGACTGACCCACCACGCCCCCAGCCATTGCGTCGCTCCCGCACCCGGTATTCGCGGCTGCGCCACGCCGCGGCCGCGCGGTCGACCTCGACCTGGGTGGGAGACCTCAAGATGCGTCATAGGTGTACTAGCTTCCCATCTCGTGGCACTAAGCCCCTTTCAATATCCGCTTATTGCGCCATACTTATGTTTTTCTCATTTCTATATTTTTCGGTTTACTTTTGTATTGCCGTTCGTTATAATCTCTATCAATGGTGCGGCGAGCGGGTGTTTGACCCTATGCTCCTTCCCCGGTGCGGCAAGGCCGATTGCTGTAGCGCCCCGTGACAGCGCTGATGGCTGAGCGGCGACTGGGCGCACCCAGACGGTTGTGATGGGTGCCGTAACGTCGAGCCCGCTTGAACCGGCGTGGAAGGAACTCCTAAGTCTTTCCACCCGTGGCGCGCCAGAGTTCTACGAGAAGCCGAACGAAGTCGGCAACGTACCTCACGCGGGCGCATTGCGCACGACTTTAGGCGGTTTAGGCGCATCGGCGGTCTTCTGCGTTCAGCACGTCCCTACCGCCGTAATCCTCTCTGTAGATGAGTACGATCAGGCTGGCGTCGCTTCTCTCCACGCCTCGCTTTGGAACCAGGGTCTCGCCAGTCTGCTCGTCGTCATTGCTGGCGACACGGTCCGCGTCTTCACGTTGGCGCGAGTCCCTAGTTCCGGCAACGAAGACTTCAACACCCGCTGCCTCGTTCAGGCATTGAACGCCACCACCGACGTGCTGGAGCTCCGGAACCTCGTCTACAGCGCCGAATCCGGCCGTTTCTGGAATGAGAATCCCGGTTATTTCAATCCAGAGGAGCGCATAGATCGAGTGCTTCTCGAGAATCTCACGACTTCGCACCGGTTGCTTCAAGAAGCCGACCTGTCCGCTGATCCGGCGCAGGCACTGCTAGTTCAGGCGATGTTCGTCGCCTATCTCGAGGATCGCGGAATCATCGGTGAGGAATACTTTCAGGGCGCTTCCAACGAAGGGGCTGACAACTTCGAGACGCTACTCCGCGCGAAGGACGTCCAGTCGTTGGAGCGTCTCTTTGACACGCTGCGGATCGACTTCAACGGCGACCTGTTCGTCGCTCCGTGCTCCTTCGAGGCGAATGACGGAGGTCCGCGCCTTAACGCGACTCACCTGGAGATTCTGGCCCGCTTCCGTTCCGGCAGTGAGGAGATGTATGGGCAGAGTGGGCAATATCGCCTCTGGCGGTACGACTTCAAGTACATACCCGTCGAGTTGATCAGCGCCGTTCACGACCGGTTCCTGGGTGAAAGAGGAGCCGACGACCGCCGTGCCCAAGGAGCCTACTACACACCGATGTTCCTCGCTGACACCGTGGTCTCCCACGTCTGGGACAAGCTGCCACCTGCGACTAAAGACAACGGGAGTTTTCTCGATCCTGCGTGCGGGTCCGGCATCTTCCTGGTGCGTTTGTTCCAGCGCCTGTGCGAGCACCGGCGGGAAACGGGGCCTGGCCCCGCGATCTCTTGGGACGACCTGCTCGATATCCTGTCGAAGTTACAGGGCCGGGATCTGGACGGCGGCGCCGTCCGCGTGGCCGTGTTCTCGTTGTACGTCGCGTTGCTCGAGGAGGTGACCCCCCCGGACATCCGAAAGCTCTTAGAGCGCGGCAGGGGGCTCCCCGCGCTCCACGGTCAGACCATTCACCACGGAGACTTCTTCGCGGTCGAGCCCAACGCCGCACCGGTCGAGGTGGTCATCGGCAATCCGCCTTGGTCGAGCCGCCGTGGCGAACAGTATTCCTCCCTCAAATGGTGCCTTGATAAGGGGCTACCGACACCGGGCCGGGAGCAGGCGTGGCCCTTCGTCTGGAAGGCGTTGCGGCATCTGCGGGAGAACGGCGTGGTCGCGTTTCTCCTTCCGGCTATGGGCTTCTTGCACAACCATGCCGGAGATGCCGTGGAGGCGCGCAAACGCCTGATGCGCGAGGCACGCGCCTTCACCGTCGTCAACTTCGCAGACATGCGATTCCAGTTGTTCGACGGCGCTGTGCGCCCCGCCGCGCTCCTCCTTTTGGGCCGCCCGCCGACCGAAGGCGCCCCCTACCGTTTCGACTACCTGACACCGAAGGCCGATCTGAACCTGAAGTCTAGGCGCCTGATCACGATCAGCGGTGCGGACCGGTGCCTGCTCGACTCCCGCATTGTGGAAGCCGACCCGGCCGTCTTCAAGAAGCGCTTGTGGCTGAGTGAGCCGGAAGCCAAACTGTTCAACTATCTGTCGCAGTTTCCCCGTCTCGGTAACCTCGTGGTCGAGTTCAGAAAGCTCCCACCGAGGAAGGAATCCATGCAGAACCGATGGGTCGTCGGGCAGGGTTTCCAGCCGGCCCACGCCGACCGGGTTCAGCGTGCTGCCTACGAAGGCGAACACAGCAGCATCGTCGCTGCGACACCTTATTTGCCTGTAGCCGAGTTCCGTAGCATAGTCCAGGAATGCGGTGGACTGCGCCCGTGGAGAGACGGCGCAGTTCGCCGGAGGGGTTTTGAATGGGGGTTCAAGGGACCGCGAGTGCTTGTGCCGCGCGGCATCGCTGCTGGCGCCGGCTATCAAGGACAGCGACTGCGCGCCGCCTACATTGAGGAGCCACTGACTTTCCAGGACATCATTCAAGCCATCGTGGTTCCGCCGAGAGACGAACGCCGGGGTATGCTGCTCGCAGGACTTCTCAACAGCAAGCTAATGCTGTGGTTCGCGTTTCACGGCACGTCGTCATTTGGCGCGGACCGACCCGAGGTGAAACAGGCGGAACTCCTGCGCCTTCCGTTTCCTGCACCCGACGACTTGCCCGATCGGGAGCGATCGGCCTCGGCAGCCGATGCACTCGTCGCCGTTATCGAAAAGCAGGTTCGACCAACTGGTCAGGCCTCCGGGCATCAATCGAGCGAAGGCGGCGTGTTCGAAGAAATCGATGGTCTGGCATACGAGTTTTTCTGCCTTTCGGATGAGGAGAAAATTCTCGTGGAAGATACGGTGGAGCATACGATTCCTGCCGTTCAACCGAGCCGGAGCAGCCTCCCCGAGACCTGGCGACCTTCGACCCCGGACGACCGCCGCGCGTATGCCCGTACACTGGTCCAAAAACTCATGGGCTGGTTCGATGGCGATTGTGCCATCGGAACGCATCTCGTCGCGCGGAGCGATGATCTGGCCATCCTCCGTCTTTCGTTGCGCGACGCGCCGGGAGCGTTTGCCTACTCCGAAGATGACCGAGAGTCCGTGGCCGAGGCGTTGGCCAGGCTCATCGTGCACATCCACCAGCCGCTTCCGGGTAACTTCCAGTCGATTCCGGATTTCCGAGTGTTCATCGACCGCGATCTGTTCCTTGTCAAGCCGGCTGAGAAACGGTTCTGGCTCCGATCGACGGCTCTGACCGACGCCAACGCGATTGCGCTCGATCTGCACGCAGTCGCTGGCCGGCGGCATGAAGTTCGCCCGGGACAGGCCTGATGGTGGCCGGTGATCCCACTGCGTGGGCGGACCGATTCAGGTTATTCGACAGCCAGTTCCTGGAGCGCGTCGTCGCGGTTTGGTCCCGGTGTCGCGCCCTCCTGCCGTCCAAGCCGGATGAAGACACCATCACGGCCAATCTCGTGGACCTCTTGCATCGCGATCCCGATATTTGGCGTCGCTTCCAATGGATCGAGTTTCACTACGAGCCGTTTGGACACACTCCGGGAGGGACGGCGTTCAGCAGGGGCATCGTCGACATAGCGGTTTTCTTGGATCAGGATCGCGACAGGTATCTTGCATACGAGTGCAAGCGTCTGAACGAGCGACGGGACGACGGCAGGAGGTCGCTGGCGACAAGATACGTGATGGATGGACTCTCTCGCTTCATTACAGGTCAGTACTCGGAGAATCTGCCAGTGGGGTGCATGCTCGGCTACGTCCTCGACGGCGACGTTAAGTACGCGGCGTTGAGCGTCCGAGCGAAGATCGTCGACCGTGGAGAAGACGTCGCACTCATTGCCGAGCCACTAGACGACATAGCCATCGGTGAAGCGACACGCTTCTGCAGCTGCCATCGCCGCGGGTCGAAAGGCGCCGAGATTGAAGTCCGGCACGCACTATTGCCCATGTGAGTTGCAGACTGTAGGGCGACTGCTGTTCAACCTGTTGTCGACCCAGCTTCGTTCGGCGCAAACACTCCAAAGTTGGAGCGTGGTTGGGGCATCTTGCAAGGCCGCCCCAGGCGCGCGGCGGTATGCTAGCGGCGTGAGCGATCCCAAGCGCGGCACCCACCCGGCGGACGACTTCGCGGAGATCTGGGAGTCCGAGCGCCGCAATGCTAGCTACCTCCGAGTGGGCACGGGAGCAATGCTGGTCCTGCTATTGGCGCTGTCGACGGGCTGGTGCCGCTCGGCCAGCGGGACCCTGCAGCCGGTGTTCGTGCGCGTCGACGGGGTCGGCCGCGCCGAGGCGCTCGACTACCAGGCGCTGACCTGGCAGAATGACCCCCTGCACCGGTCCACGAAGTACTTCCTGCGCCAGTTCGTCAGCGACCACTACTCGCGGCGGTTTGCGACGGTCGCGGAGCGCTGGCCGCATTCGCTGGCGTTCTTGGAACGCACCCTCGCTGCCGCGTCAGCGGAAGCCCACCAGGAGGAAATCGCGGAATTCTCGGCCGGGCTGGTCCGCGAGGAGCGCGCCGTGGAAAACCTCGTGCTGCGCGTGCTCGCGCGTCCCGAGGAGCCCCACGAGGCGGTGGCCGACTACGACGTCGTGCGCCGCCTGAACGCGCGCGAGGTCGGCCGCGAGCGCTGGACGACGAACATGCAGTTCGTCTTCCGGGATGTGGACCCCTACGAGCTGACGACCAACCCGATCGGGCTGACGATCACCTACTACGCCGCGGACCGGGCGGTCTCCTCGGGGGAGTAGGGCCGTGGTTCCCTGGCAGGTGGCCACCGGCCTGACGCTGGTGATCGCGGGCGTCTCGGCCATCCTGCTGCTGGACCGGCTGGACTACCTGTCCGGCTACTGGGGCCTGATCCTGAGCGAGCACGCAGGAGCGATCGCCGCACCGACGCTGACGGCCCTGGCCAGCGTGTTCGCCGCGATCCACTGGGCGGCCCGCCAGCCCGGCTTTGGAGGCCCGGGCAGGGAGGCGGGCGACAACTGCACCCGGC
>JAPOQV010000019.1 GCA_026710565.1 Spirochaetaceae bacterium
CCAACTCTACGTCCGTCGCGACCCGGCCCGATCCCACGGCCCCGGTTCCGACCGCTGCGGTTCCGACCGCTGCGGTTCCGACCGCTGCGGTTCCGACCGCGAGCACCAGATCCGCCGGCCCGACCGCGTCGGCGCCCCAGGGGACGGACTCGTGACCGAAACGGCGATCCACGAACGCCCGAACTGCCGCGGTGTGCACCTCGAAGTCGGTACGGAGCTGCGCCGCCTCGCCCAGACCGCCGTGGCCGCCGTAGCCGATGCGCCGCGCCAAGTGCGCGTATTCCACGCTGTCGGTGGCCGGCAACAGCAGGTCCCGCGCCGAGCCGCGCAGCATGCGCAGGCCGTTGATCAGGCGCCGCAGGAAGTCGTAGGAGGCGGCCAGCACCTGCGCTTCCGCGTGCTCGATCACCTCCAGCCTGCGGAGCTCATCCAGCGCCGCGTGCACGCTCGGGGTTCGCAGGGCAGGTGTGTCAGATCCGTGCACGACCTGCAGGATCTGCACCGTGTACTCGACGTCCACCAGCGCCCCGGGGCTGAACTTGGCGTTGGCGACGCCGCCCGGGCACTTCTCGCGCACCTGCCGCGCGCGCAGGTCAGCGAGGGACGCCATGTCGAGCGATCCGCGCGTGTACAGCATGCTGTCCCGCAGCCGCTCGACCCGCGCGCCCAGCGCCCCGTCGCCGGCCACCGCGCGCAGCCTGACGAGCGCCAGGCGCTCGTAGGACAGCGCCGCCCCGTCGACATCGTAGTAGGAGGCGAACGTCTCCAGGCTGCAGGCGAGCGGTCCGGACTCGCCGTAGGGTCGCAGGCGGGTGTCCACGTCGAAGATCCCCTCGCGCTTGGCCGCGATCAGCTCTTCGGTGTCGCGCACCAGCCGGTGATAGAACTCGCGGTTCGGCAGCTTGTCGGGACCGGTGGTGCTCCCCTGATCGCCGTACACGAACAGCAGCTCGATGTCGGATGCGTAGCCGAGCGCACGGCCGCCGAACTTGCCGAGCGCGAGGACGGCGTAGTGCGACTCCAGGCCCGCGAACGTGCACGGCCTGCCATGGCGCCGGCACAAGTCGTCGAACGCGATGGAAGCCGCCGCGGCCACGACCGCCTCGGCAAGCTCGGTGAGGCGGTCGCTCAGCTCGCGAAAGCCGAAACCGTCGGTCAGCAGGTGATCGAGGTCGAGCAGGAACACCTCCCGGTCCTTGAAGTCGTTCAGCGCACGCTTCCTCGCCGCGATATCCGTCGATGCCCGCGCCACCGCGTCGGCCAGCCGCGCCGCGCACGTGCCGGGCCGTTCGGAGTACCCGGTGGCGCCGGCGTCGCGCAGCCGCGGCAGCAGCGTCTCGTACTGCACCCGCACGAAGTCCTCCCAGAGGTAGTCGCTGGCGCCCAGCAGGCGCGCCAGGCCGCGGAGCACCGCGGAGTCGCTCAGCAGCTCCGCCCAGCCACTTCGCGTCGGGCGTTGCAGCAACTCGCCCGCCAGGTGGCCGAAACGCCCCAGCGCCGCGAACGGGTCCGGGGCACGACCAAGGAAGTGCGTGAACTGCTTGGTCAGCAGCGCCGCCAGCTCGATGCGCGCCAGGTCGTCCGCCGCCGCCAGGGTGGTGCCGGCGGCGGCGGACACGACGAACTCATCGGCGATGCGCCCGGCCTCCGTGGTGATCACCACCTGGTCGATGACCACGTTCAGCGTCGACAGCGCGGTTGCGAAGGAATAGAGGAAGAACGGCGTGTCCTGCGAGGCGATCGCCAGCCTGGCGCGCCCCGACTGGCCGCCCTTGCCGGGCAGCCCTTCCGCGTCCACTTCGACCGGGTAGAGAAGCGGCTCCTGGTGCGTGTCGGCGGCTACCGCGCGCGCCACCAGCTCGTCCACGTGCTGCTTGGCGGCGTCGCGACCGTCCCGCTCCAGCAGCGCAAGGACCGAACGCAGCTCCGCGGCCGCCTGCTCCGCGAACCGCGCGGCGCTCGCGGGCGGCACGTGACCGATGAAGCGATCGACCATGCGTGCGCGCAGCGCACCGCGGGCTGCCACAGGGTCGGCGGAGCGTGCCAGGGGAGCGCGCCGCGGATCGACGCGGCGCCGCCGGCGCGGCGTGCGGCGGGCAGCCGGGGTTTGCTCCGCGCCGGCATGCCGCGGGTCGCGCGCGTAGGTGAAGGCGTGGCCCTGCTCGATGCTGAACCCGAGGGAGCCGAGCACGCCGGTGATCAGCGCGAACTCGTCCCGGTAGTCGAACGCGACAACCGTGCAGGAAAACCGTTCGAAGGCGGTGGCTTCCACGGAGACGTTGGCAGGCATGTCCGGCCCAAGATGGCGGGCGGCCCGCGCATGCCGAACGAGCTCGGGCTCGGTGAACGTGCTCAGGTACCGTTCACCGAGCCGCGTCAGATGCTCGTCTACGAACTCGGCGTCGATCTCCGGGCAGCGGACGATGACCCGCCGGCGCAGTGCCAGCGGGGCACCGCCCGTGCCATGACGCTTCGCTTCCTCAGGTTTCGTAACGCGTCAAGTATTCCCGACTGTCCTCAAAATGTCGCAGGCGTCAGATGTCGTAGTAGAGCGCGAACTCCCACGGGTGCGGACGCAGGTCCATCTCCTGGACCTCGTTCTCCATCTTGTAGTCGATCCACGTCTCGATCACGTCCTCGGTGAAGACGTCGCCCTTGGTCAGGAACTCGTGGTCGTCGGCCAGCGCGCCCAGCGCGTCGCGCAGCGATCCGGGCGTGGTCGGCACCTTGGCCAGCTCCTCCGGCGGCAGGTCGTACAGGTCGCGGTCCAGCGGCTCGCCGGGATCCGCCTTGGTCAGGATGCCGTCGACGGCGGCCATCAGGAGCGCCGCGAACGCCGTGTACGGATTGCACGACGGATCGGGACACCGGAACTCCGCGCGCTTCGCCTTCGGCGAGTTGGAGTACATCGGGATGCGCACCGCGGCGCTGCGGTTGCGGCGCGAGTAGGCCAGGTTGACCGGCGCCTCGAACCCGGGGACCAGCCGCTTGTAGCTGTTGGTCGACGGGTTGGTGAACGCCAGCAGCGCCGGCGCGTGGCGAAGGATGCCGCCGATGGCGTTCAGGGCCATCTCCGACAGGCCCGCGTAGCCGTCGCCCGCGAACAGGTTCTCCCCGGCGTTCCAGATCGACAGGTGCGTGTGCATGCCGGTGCCGTTGTCGTTGAACAGCGGCTTGGGCATGAAGGTGGCCGTCTTGTTGTAGCGCCGCGCGGTGTTCTTGACGACGTACTTGTACTTCATCATCCGGTCGGCCATCTCCACCATGGGGGCGAAGCGCATGTCGATCTCGCCCTGTCCGCCGGTGGCCACCTCGTGGTGCTGGGCTTCGACCGGCACGCCGATCTCCTCCATGATCAGCATCATCTCGGTGCGCAGGTCCTGCTGCGAATCGGTCGGCGGCACCGGAAAGTAGCCCTCCTTGTAGCGGGGCTTGTAGCCCAGGTTGGGCTGCTCGTCCCGGCCGGCGTTCCAGCGTCCCTCCTCGGAGTCGATGTAGTAGAACCCGGAATGCTCGTTCTGATCGAAGCGGATGTCGTCGAAGACGAAGAACTCCGCCTCCGGCCCGAAGAACGCCGTGTCGCCGAGTCCGGTGGACGCCAGATAGGAAACCGCCTTGCGGGCGATGTGGCGCGGGTCGCGGGTATAGTCCTCACCCGTGATCGGGTCGCGGATGTCGCAGATGAGTACCAGCGTCTTGCGAGCCATGAACGGATCGATGAAGCCGGTCGCGGGATCCGGCACGATCAGCATGTCCGACTCGTTGATCGACTGCCAGCCGCGAATGCTGGATCCATCGAATCCCAGGCCGCTCTCGAAGTCGTCGACGTCCAGCGAGCGCGCCGGAACCGAAAAGTGTTGCCAGATGCCCGGGAAGTCGATGAACCGCAGGTCGACGACCTCCACGTTTTCGTCCTGAATGAGCTCCAGTGCGTCTGAAGCCGTTTTGAGTTCCTTCATGAACCCTCCTCTCCGCCGCTTTATATACAGGAATCGTGCCAGCGGGCAAAGAACCCTTCACAGCCCAGGGCATCTTACGCTTCGGTAGGCCACGTGACCGGATATCTACAAAAATGTAGGAAGGCTTCCGGGATCCATCCCGCTCGTGCTACGGTTCGGCCAACCATGAACCAGAACGACACTCCCACCCGTACCCTGGCCATCGTGAAGCCGGACGCCGTCGCGGCCGGCCACACCGGCGCCATCGTGCAGATGATCGAACAGGGCGGGTTCACGATTCTCGCCTTGCGCATGACCCGTCTGTCGACCCCGCAGGCGCGCGCGTTCTACGCCGTGCATGCCGAACGCCCCTTCTACGAAAGCCTGGTGGAGTTCATGACCTCCGGGCCGGTCGTCGTGGCCGCGCTGGAACGCAGCGACGCGGTCGCCGCATGGCGGGCGTTGATGGGCGCCACCAACCCCGCGGAGGCGGAGGCGGGCACGGTCCGGGCCCGGTTCGGCAGTTCGATCGAGCGTAACTCAACGCACGGATCGGATTCGCCCCAGAACGGCGCGGCCGAGGTCGGCTTCTTCTTCTCGGCAGCCGATCTGCTCTGATGTCCACCTCCTGATGGCGCCGCCCCGATGCCGCCGGCCGCCGGACCGGCCGCACGCCGCCTGGCGCGCCAGCGCGGACTGGATCTGCAGCGCGTGCACGGCAGCGGTCATCGCGGCCGCATCACCGTCGAGGACGTCGCGCAGGATCTCCCCGCGCAGGCCGCGGCCTTGCCGGTCACGGCGCGGGTCGACCTGAGTGACCTGCTCGACCGGCTGCCGGCGCTCGCCTCACTAAGTGGGCGGCACGCGCCGCTGACGCCGCTGTTGATCAAGGCGGCGGCCGTGGCCCTGCGCGTCAGTCCCGACCTGGCGCCGCTTTCCGTCTCGAAGGGCACGGAACGGTGGGCGCTCGACCACCGGGCCGTGGCAGCCAGCCTCCGCGTCGCCCCC
>JAPOQV010000020.1 GCA_026710565.1 Spirochaetaceae bacterium
CGTCGGGCCGGCGCGTGGCCATGCAAAGACCGACCGCGGCCTTGCGCAGGCTGCCGGCGCTGCACGCTCGGCTCAAGTGCTGGCCGCGCCGGGTGCACGCGACCATGAAGCGCTACCGCGCGAACGCCACCGGGCGTTCGACGGACTTCCCGGAGAGGGCACGCCCCAGTTCGACATCACCGATGTCAGCGCTGACCCCCGGGGGGCAGAACCTGCCGGGCGCTGCAGGGATCGGGGAGGGCAGTAGCATCGACGTCGGGACAGTGGCCTTTAGGCGCGGCGCGAGCCAGCGACAATCCGGATCGTCCGTGCCAATCAACAGGTAACGAGCTGCGGCAGATGGCCGAAGTGGCGATCGGACGTGCACAGAACGAGATCGTGCTGGACCGCCAGGGAGGCGATCCAGAGATCGTTCGTGGGAATGGCAGCACCCCGGCTCCGGAGTTGAAGGTGAAGTTGCGCATAGTGGTGGGCGGTCTGCTCGTCGGGCAGGAGGATCGACACGCGCGGGCTCGCCAGAAACCTCTGCAGGTTGGCCGCGTTGGCCGACGCTCGGTCGCCGGCGGCGAAGCCGGCGCGAAGCTCGCTGAGCACGATGAGGGGCAGCGCAATGGAACGCGCCGCGCGGATGACCCGGACACGATCGTCGCTGCCGAGCACGAAGTCGCTGTACGCGTTGGTGTCGAGCGCGACGTTTACTTCCACGCGTCGCCGTCGACGCGCTCGAATTCTGCGACGGCGCGATCGAACGCCGGATCTTCCTGCCAGGTGCCGATCAGGTGATCGAGTTCCGTGTACTCGGCAGCGCCGGCGTCAAGCTGCAGCCCCCGAGCGAGCGCTTCGACAACTACGGCGTTGATGCTCTTTGCTTCGCGTCGGGCACGGTGGCGCACGGCGCGGTCGACCGCCTCGGGGACGGAACGGACGGTGTACTGCATGCTTACAATGCAGGCATTGTACTCAAGGATTGCAGGCAGTACAATGTCCGGCCCGTGATCACGTTGTCAGGGCCGGCGGGCTGTGCACCGGGGTTCACGTGTGCCGTGTCGGTGGCGAGGAGCGTGTCGTCGGTTCGCTGCGCAATCGCCTGCGCACGTTTCACCCGTCGGGTACACCCAGGGCAGCCGGGTCAACCGGCATCGACCGGGACGGATCGCAACCATGGTCGCGTGGCGCCGAGGGCGCCATGCCCGGGACACGTATCCGGAATACTCAGGAACTAGAGCAATTCACACACAACGTACTCACGGTCAGTTGCTATAAGCCGATCCTCGTTTACCGGTCTCACCGCGAACCGAGTGCGGGTATCGAGTATGTGGGCGCCATTCCAGAGATCGAACGCAACGCCTGTGCCGGTCGCCCGGTCACCGGTGACCGTTCGGGGCGGGACTACCAAGGGAGCCGCCCGCCGACGAGGGGCCGCCGATCCCGCGTCCCGGGGGCGGTTGGCGGGCCGGACTTCGAGGTCAATTTCGGCGCCGCCCCCCGGTCCGCGCGATCGGATGCCGAACAGATCCGGAGGACGTCGGCGGGGCACCGTCATGGCGCGACGTGACGACCTGCGACCCACAGGGAGGAGGCCACATCATGAAAGACAGGGACATGCACGACGCGGGCCCCGCGTCGCAGAGCCGGC
>JAPOQV010000021.1 GCA_026710565.1 Spirochaetaceae bacterium
GGACGCTGTCGGTGTCGCCGGAGCCGACGGCGGCGGCGGACCTGGTGGAGCGGGCGCGCAGCACGTTCCTGGCCGGCGACGGCAGGCGCGCGGTGGCGGTGGAGCTGGAGGACGGTCTGCCGCCGGCGATGGCGGACCGGCGGCGCGTGGTGCAGGTGCTGAACAACCTGCTGGCCAACGCCGCCCGGCACACGGAGGCGTCGGCGACGATCCGGGTGGCGGCCGGGAGCGACGGGCGGGAGGTGGCGTTCTCGGTGGCCGACGACGGCGCCGGGGTAGCGCCCGAACTGCTGCCGCACCTGTTCAGGAAGCACGCCGGCGGCGGCAGCGGCACGGCCGGGCACGGCCTGGGGCTCGCGGTCTGCAAGGGCCTCGTGGAGGCGCACGGCGGGCGCATCCGCGCGGAGAGCGGCGGCCCGGGCCGCGGCACCACGATCACGTTCACCCTGCCGGCGGCGGAACCCGGCGACGCGGCGGCCGGCCGGTCCGCGGGCGCGGCGAAGTCGCGGGGGACCGGCGCCCGCCCGCGAGTCCTGGTGGTGGACGACGACCCGAAGGCGCTGCGCTTCGCGCGCGACGCGCTGGCGAAGGCCGGCTACGAACCGGTCGTGACGGGCGAGCCGGAGGACGTCGCCGGGCTGGTCCGCGCCGAGCGCCCGGCGCTGGTGCTGCTCGACCTGCTGCTGCCCGGGCGCGACGGGCTGGAGCTGTTCCAGGCGATCCCGGAGCTGTCGGACCTGCCGGTCATCTTCGTCTCCGCCTACGGGCGCGACGAGACCATCGCGAAGGCGTTCGAGGCGGGCGCCGACGACTACATCGTCAAGCCGTTCTCGCCGACCGAGCTGGCGGCGCGGGTGGGTGCGGCGCTGCGCCGCCGCCGGGAGCCCGAGGCGTTCGTCGTGGACGGCATGGAGATCCGCTACGAGAGCCGCGAGGTTTCCGTGCGCGGCGCGCGGGTGGAACTCGCGCCCAAGGAATTCGAGCTGCTGCGCCTGCTGTCGGCGAACGCCGGGCGCTGGGTGCACGCCGACACGCTCCTGCGGCGGCTGTGGGCGGAGGGCGACGGCAAGCCGCACCTGCTGCGGATGCTGGTGGGCGGGCTGCGCCGCAAGCTCGGCGACAGCGCGGCGGAGCCGACCTGGATCTTCAACGCGCGCGGCGTCGGCTACAGGGTCCCGGGACCGGACGGCGACTGAGCCGGCGACCGCGGTGCGGCGGCTCGTCCGCGCAGCACCCGCTCAAAACCCCTCTTCTTCGGCTCCGGCCGAGGGTCCGCGGCCGCGCGTCGGGAGCGGCGTGGGGCGAACGCTTACCTGCGCCGGCCAGAACCTTACTAGAAGAATATCAAAAAAGTCCCGAAACCATACGACTATCATACGCAACGGGGATGCATTCCGCGCCGCGCCGTGGCATCGTATGCGCTCAAAGGTTCTGCCGGAGCCGGGGTGTGTTGTGTCTGCAGGAAGACATGGCGCGATGCACGCGGGCATCGGACTCGAAAGGTACACCGCGAAACGGATCGGAGTACCGGAGAACCATGACGACGAGCGCGCGGTCGGGGACTCGCCCGGCGCACAGGGAGAACGAGCCATGCGGAGAATGTCGGAAGGGGCGTCGGACGGGACGCCGGCCGCGACTGAAAAA
>JAPOQV010000022.1 GCA_026710565.1 Spirochaetaceae bacterium
ACATCTTGGCGTCGGTGCGGTAGCCGTCGACCGCCTCGTCGGTGAGCTCCCAGTAGTGGGGGCAGGTCTCGGCGGTGACCGCCGTGCCTTCGGCCTTGGCCATGCGGATCAGATCGACGGAGCGGGCGCAGGAGACGTGCAGGAAGTGCCCCCGCCCGCCGGTCAGCGCGGCGATCTGGATGTCGCGCGCGACCATGGCGCTCTCGGCCGCGCACGGCGTGCCGGAGAGCCCCATCCGCGTGGCTGCCAGCCCCTCGTTCATGGCGCCGTCGCCGGACAGGCCCGGGTCCTCGGCGTGGACGAAAATCGGCAGCTCGAACTTGAGCGCATACTCCAGGCTGCGGCGCATCACCATGGAGTCGGAGATCGGTTGGCCGTCGTCCGACAGCGCCACCGCCCCGCCCTTGCGGAGCTGGCCGAACTCGGTGAGCTGCCGCCCCTCCTGGCCCTGCGTGACCGCGCCCACCGGCCACAGCCGGGCCAGAGAGATGCGGCGCGCCTCCCGGATCAGGAACTCCATGCCGGGGCGGCTGTCGGAGACCGGCCGGGTGTTGGGCATCGGGCAGACGCCGGTGAAGCCGGCCGCGACCGCCGCGGTGAGCCCGCTCTGCAGGTCCTCCTTGTACTCGAACCCCGGCTCCCGCAGGTGCACGTGCAGGTCGATCAGGCCGGGCGTCACCACCTGCCCCTCGCAGTCGATGGTACGGTCCGTCATCGTCCCGGGACCGGCCTCGATGGAGGCGACCACCCCGTCGCGAATGAGCAGGTCGCAGACGCGGTCGACGCCGTTGCGCGGGTCGATCACGCGCCCGCCGCGCAGCAGCAGCGTCATCGGACCAGACAGGTGTGGAACAAGACGGCCATGCGCACCGCCACGCCGTTGGTCACCTGGTCCAGGATGAGCGAGTGCGGGCCGTCGGCCACGTCGGCGGCGATCTCGACGCCGCGGTGCATGGGCATGGGGTGCAACACCAGCACGTCCGGGTCGGCGGCCTCCAGCCGCTCGCGGGTGATGCCGTACTCGACCGCGTACTCGTGGATCGACGGGAAGTAGCCGCCGTGCTGGCGCTCGAACTGGATGCGCAGGATGTTCAGCACGTCCTGCTCGCCGATCACCGCGTCCAGGTCGTAGCTGACCGCCACCCCCAGCTCCTCGATGCCGGCCGGGATCAGCGTCGGCGGCCCGCAGACGGTGACCGACGCGCCCAGCTTGGTCAGGCCCCAGATGTTGGAGCGCGCCACCCGCGAGTGCAGGATGTCGCCGATCAGGCAGACCCGCAGCCCCTCGATCGGGCGCCGTTCGCGGATCGTGTAGATGTCGAGCAACCCCTGCGTGGGATGCTCGTGAACGCCGTCGCCGGCGTTGACCACGCCGGCATCGAGCACCTGCGCCAGCAGGTCGGCCGCGCCGGAGGCCTGGTGGCGCACCACCACGGTGTCGATCTGCATCGCCTCGATGGCGCGCGCGGTGTCCGTGAGGCTCTCCCCCTTCTCGGTACTGGAGGTGGAGCCGGTCAGGTTGACGGTGTCGGCCGACAGCCGCTTGGCGGCCAGCTCGAAGCTGGAGCGGGTGCGGGTGGAGGCCTCGAAGAACAGGTTGGCGATGGTCTTGCCCTGCAGCGCAGGGACCTTCTTGATCTCGCGCGAGGAGACCTCCTTGAACGAGTCGGTGGAGTCGAGCAGCAGCTCGATCTCCTGGCTCGACAGGTCCTGCAGGGCGAGCAGGTCCTTGCGCGCCCAGCGGACCTTCTCCGCGGCCTGCTCGGTCGTGGTGGCGGTTGCGGTGGGCGCCATCATGCCGAGGCCTCCTTGCGCTCGATCAGCACGTCGTCGACGCCGTCGGTCTCGGTGAAGCGGACGCGGATCTTCTCGTCGCGGGCGGTGGGGATGTTCCTGCCTACGTAGTCGGCGCGGATCGGCAGCTCCCGGTGGCCGCGGTCGATCAGCACGGCAAGCTTGATCTTGCGCGGGCGGCCGAAGTCGGCCAGCGCGTCCATGGCCGCGCGCGTGGTGCGGCCGGTGTAGAGGACATCGTCGACCAGGATCACCACCGTGTCGTTGATCGGGAAGCCCAGCTCCGTGGCCCGCACGACCGGCTGTGCCGCCACCGTGGTCAAGTCGTCCCGGTAGAGGTTGATGTCCAGGGAGCCGAGGGGGACCTCAATGCCGGCGGCCTTCCGAACGGCCGCCGCAAGCCGTCCGGCCATCGGCACGCCGCGGGTGCGCACGCCGACCAAGCGCATGTCGTCCTCGGCCGATTCGATGATCTCGTGGGCGATGCGGGCGATCGCGCGGCGGATCTGGTCGGCGTCGAGTACGCGCCGACTCACCGAGCGCTGAGCGTACGGCATGGGCAATCCCTTTCGGGCCTCACAGGACCCGACTTAAAAGGTACGCGCGGAGGCTACCCGGCCGGCCGGCCGGCGTCAACCGGCCGCGAGCACCGCGTCCGCCTCGATCGCGGGACCTGCACGCTCGAACCAATCGTAGTCCAGCTCGAAGCTGTCCGGATCGGCGGCGATGCCCGCGTTGATCGCCGCCTCTTCGCCCTGTCGTGCAGCGATCTCGTCGAAGCTCATCATTTGGAGATCGTCTTGTTCCTCGACGTCACCCTCAGCCCCGTCTCTTCTCTCGCGTTGTTCATGCTGATCATCAGGCCCGCCCTCGACCATCAGCCGCCGATGGTCCGCCTCCCCTTATCGAACCGCCGCCCAGTTCCCTGCGCTTGTGTTTCGCCTCCCGCGAGTTGAGGAGCTCGGCCTGCAACGCCACCCACTCCCTCGTCTTCAGGTTTATCTCCTCGGGATCGACTTCCAGCTCCCCAACCGGGTGCGCCATCGTGCGCGCACTCTCTTCTTCCCAAGTCCGCTCTCCTCTGCTGCCGTGTCTATAACCCATGATCATATGTCACCAACGTCCGGCCCATCAAAATGGAATATCATCATCGAATTCCCTCACAATTTGCGGACCACTCGTCGGCTGCGCCGGAGCAACATCCCCAATCCGTCTAGCCAGATCCAGTTCCAACTTTGCCAATCCTTCCGTGTTTCTTAGGTACTCGAGTGCTCGATGATGTCGCATGTCGGAAGGAATATCCTGAATAGATTGAGTAATCGGGATTACCGTCCTTCCCAATGTATGCGCAATTCCAGTTTCATACATCACGTTCGCGTTCTTCTCCGTAAAATCTACTACGACGACAGTCGAACGAAACAGCAGGCTAAATATATCTTGTATAATCGTGGAGTCCTCCCAGATATCGTCGGCTCGCTGACATTTCAATCCCACTGAGTCGCATGCACGCCGTATCGCTTCCAGAACGCCGTCGAATTTGGAATCAAAGGGCATCATGACCGATACAAGCATTTCGTCAACTCGGATTTCGGTAGGATACTTGAAGACCTGTGGCGCTATTGTGATGCGCGCACCACCTGGAGCGGAAGACACATGTCGCGTTAGATCGTCGGGAAATCTTGAGTTCAGGAATTGCTCAATAACTTCAGCTACCTGCGCATCCCGTCGGTACATAGACCGCAGAACATCATGGACGGCACTTGGGTAATCATCGTCACCAAAGACTAGGCTTCTCAACAGTCGCGGATGACCCTCTACTATCTCAGGAAGCCCGGTAAAATCGCCGAGAGCCCTCCACTCTGCCGCGTTGAAGTGTTCTTCCATGCGGTCGCGCAGATTGGCCAATTTCAGGGCTACATCCGGCGGGATTCTCGATTCACGCATCGATCTATTCTTCCTTCCGCCGCAATACAATCCGAGCGGGTGACCCAAGTATGACGGCGATCGGCATCGGATTCGATCTCGTCGCTGGTCCAGTCGATTCTCGACACTCAGCACCGCACACATGGCTCAGGGCTGGGTGTAGAAAGACGGTCACGAACCTCGACAAGGAATTCGGAGGGACCGTCCGGAAAGCGCCGGCCATACCGATTCTCTCGCCAGCCCGAATAGGTCATGTGGACTTCGTCTTTGGCCCGACTGAGGCCGACATAGAACAGCCGACGGTCTTCGCGCCGCCCTTGTTCGTCGGAGTTCCAGCGGGGGATTCTTCCCTGTTCCAAGCCCATCATGATCACGATTCTGAATTCGCGGCCTTTGGCGCTGTGCAGCGTGATGAGATTCAGATGATCGGGCGAACCTCCCTGTCCACCGAAGAGATGCACGGTCCATTCGTGGATGGCGCCGTCTGTGCTCGCGGCTGCGGTTAGGGTCGCCAACGCCTCCCGCTCGTCGCGCAGCGTTCTATCCGAATCAAGCACCACGCCAAGGCAGTCCTGCCTAAGCCGTGTCAGCCACTCCCTAAGCGGTAGCTCACGACTCCGATGCGACAAGAGGAATCGCAGCAGGCGTCTCTTGTGACCATGCCACTGCGGATCAGAAGAGGCACGTGCCCCTATGATCGATGCCCACGTAGCGAGGAGCGAGGACAACCGGGGAGTACCGGTCCGCCAGCCACCTCGGCACCACCCGGCACAGTCTTCCAACCATCGCGTCAGGGGCGTTCTTGGGTACGGAGCTCCTCTATCGATTCTCACGATGGGAAGGCCGTACTCCCTTGCCTTCCGAGCCATCACCTCCCCGTCATTCTTGTCGCGATAGAGCACCGCGATGTCACCGATCGCCGCACCCGCCACCCGTCGCAGGGCCTCGGGAATCAGCGCATCGCAGATGTATCGTGCTTGATCTTCAAGACCGTCCGGACGCTCGTGGAAGTCTACCGTACCCGTGACAGTTCCGCGTGCTTGATAGCCCCGCACCTCCCCGAGCGCGATTTCCGACGCTTGGACGATTGTCGGACCGCTCCGGTAGCTGAATGGCAGGCGTATAGACTCGACGAGCGGCGACTCCGCCAACTGGCGTAGGAGATCTGGCCGGGCACCAGTGAAGCCATAGATTGACTGGTCAGGATCGCCCACGGCGAACAAGCGTGAACCGGCACGGCAGCACAGCGTCCTCACGATACGATGCAAGGGGATCCCGAGGTCCTGGTATTCGTCAACTACGATGATCGGGAATCTCGCGTGGAGGACCCGTCGCACCCAGCAATGCGACTCAAGGAGCTTCACGCCCATTAGAATCATGTCGTCGAAGTCGATCATCCCGCGTGCTCGCAACAGGCGCTCGTATCGCGTCACCAGCGCTCCGAGCTCTTGGTCTTCTTGCCACTCGATTCCGTCCCGATCAAGGTGCGTCCGCCGGTACTCGTCTGACCGCGCCCGCCAGGACTCAGGCCGCTCGTCGGAGCCGATTTCCATGTGAACCGCCTGAGCGAACAGAGATTCCTGTTCGCTGGCCAACGCGACCCGCAAGTCCCCGGGAAGATTCATCCCCCCTAGAGCGGCGTACGGCATCACTACGTTCTGTAGACAGAACGAATGAACGGTACCGATGAAGACCAGGTCAGAGCGGTACACCCCCATGCGGTCGAGTCTCTTCACGAGCTCACGGGCACACTCCGTGCTGTAGGTCATGCACGCCAGCCCGCGAGGCTCGCGGATGGTTTCGATCAGCAGTTTGGCGATCTTCACGGTGAGCGTCTTCGTCTTGCCGCTACCCGGCCCCGCAAGAACCACACAGTGTCCGTCGGCACTATACGCTTGCCATTGGCCGGGATTCTCCCGAAGTTCCTCGACAGCGCGCCGGTAGGCGTGCGACGGTCTAGCGACAGCGGTCGCGGACATACGTGACGGCGCTCCTGATGTAAAGGGGCCACTGTCCAGCGGCAAGTCGAGTCGACAAGCGTTGGGCGAAACGCCCTTTACCGATCGTCTCGATGTCCTTCAGAAACCTAACGTTATCTAACGCATCCGGATTGGCCTTCCACGTCAGCGCTCTCCTCTCAGAAGTCGCTCCTGGAGCCAGATCAGCGAGTGTCTGGCCGATCTCGTCGTGTGCGCCGCTCCGAAACAAATCTATTTCGCAGGTATGATCGCCAACGAAGAATCCGCTCCTATTCGCCATTTCAAGCAGCTGTGTGTTCGTTCGTTCCACACAGTCTGCCCGAGCAAAGACATCCTTGATCAACCTTATGATTCGCGCGTCGCCGCGTTTTCTACCGTCGTCCTCGGGATCACCATCCGTTATAACAGCTACTGGCAGGCACAGTCCTCGTTCGCTGAGCAACTCCACGTACGGAAGGAAATTCGTACCTGCCACCGAGCAGACGGTGATTCCCAACTCGTCGAAGTCAATGCCGTTGGCCTTGGCGAGGGCTGGGACGAGGTACCGTTCGGCTTCGCCTTCGACAAGAAGTACGCCCTTCGCGAATAGCATCTCTCCGCGCGTAACGTCAAGGTACCGTTCGAGGTCGGTCACGACCGCTGCGTCGAGTTCGAGCTCGGCCGTCGACACGCCCTCGCTACTGCGGCCGTCGTGGGTCTTGCGCAGCAGCACAATCGAGTCCAGCGGCGCCACGCTCACGATGTGTGGAGAGTGCGTCGTAAGAATAACCGTTATCGGCGCTGCGTCGCTTCTCTCGCCTGAAGAACGAAGCAAATCGCGGTAGACGAGTCGCTGTAGATGAGGGTGCAGATGCGCTTCCGGCTCCTCAATTGCTAGAAACGTGTGATAGCGCTGTTCCTCCGCGACCGATTGGTCAAGTCCGAGAGCCTTAAGTGTGAGATAGAGAACGTTCGCCGATCCCAGGCTTGCTGCGCCTATCTCGCGCCTACCTGAGTCTATGTAAAGCCGTAAGGCTCGCAGAAGCCGCTCTGGATCGTTCGGCGAGAAACCGAGGGCGGTTTCGACCGCGTGAACGGATCCCACCATTTCGCTCACGCGAGTGTTTATAGCGCCGACAAGCCTTTGGATCTCCTCGTTCTTAGCTGCGGCGTCGGTAGCCGCGTTGATGCTGGCGGCAAGCGCGATGAGTTCGTCTCGATTGATGCGTCCGCCGACAGCGTCCAGGAGGGGGCGCAACGGTGAGCGTCGCCAATTCCCGATGTCTCCTTCCGCATCGCGAAGTGCCGGCAGCAGATCAAGAGGCAGGCGCCTCCGAATGTCGAAGCGGAGAGTGTTTTCTCGACGATCGCCACCGTAGAGGTAAAATTCGTAGTCGGACTCTTTGGTAGGCTGACCTTCGATGTCCTCCAGGCACTGAAAAACATAGGTCAGCCTAGCCGTCATTGGCTCGGGCTCCACTAGGTGCTCCCCTAGCACGGCGACTTGGTTCTCGTCGTCTTCGAAGTCGGTGAGATCTATAGAAACGGTTATCTTGTGATCTCTCGCAACGGGCCGCAGTAGCCCGTCCCAGAAGTCCTCGTCCCTCAGTTGACGCGCCGAGTCGGGCAACGACGGGTCAAGCACGAGGCGAAGCGCATGGATGAGATTCGTTTTCCCGATCTTGTTCTCACCGACCACTACCGTGTTGCGCGATAGAGATAGATCTAGAACTTTGAAGTTCCGGAAATTCTGAATCCGTATTCTAGATATCCTCATGGTTCGCGGTTTCGGCGCCGCCATTACTGGCAGGGTTATTGACCGTGCCTCCTGCGTGGGGCATCGCGGCGGGGCTCGAGTTGACGTCGGGCGAGGTTAGCGTCTCGACCACAGGGGCCAGGGCGTGGACGCGGGATATTGGCGGGATCTGGGTGCGGGACACCAGGTTCCCGAGGATGTCCTGGACGTTGGGCGAGAAGCTGTCGAGCCAAGCCTCCGAGTTGGCGGCGAGCTGCCGTCGGTTGCCGCGGGCGCCGGCTCGCTCGGGATGAACCGGGAGGTATTGTAGGACGCCGGCCCCGCTGCCTTGACGCCGTACGGTAGCCTTCTCGACCAATCCGGCAACCTCTCAGGATGTAGTTCATGATCCAGTACGTGTTTTCGTTTATCATTCTCGGGCTATTCGTGGGACGCTGCTGCGATGGACGCGGCTTGCAAGCGGTGAAGATTGCGTCCATCCGCGGGGATTCTCGGGTAGGAGCATGGTCGGTGCCGACATGTTACTCCGTGGTCAACCTAAGAGCGTAGCGCGCACATCGCGCTGGAGCTAACGTCCGCACTACGCGGTGTCGCCGATGTTTTCGTCCAGCGTGGCCGAGCAGAAGTCCGCGTGTCAAGCATGGTCAGATGAAGAAGCCACACGCGACGGTCCATTCGGCGGTCACGTGGCCACCTGCGGTTCGAGTTACGAGGTAGCCGTAACGACGGATCAGCAGCGCCTCGACGGACGGAGCATGCCCGAAGCAATGCTTGAGCTTCTCGATCTACTGAACGGCGGCTCCGCACGCTCAGTACCGCGGCGTCTATATGTAACGTGAAGGCGGGATAGACGGGAAGTGAAGGCCGAGCAGAACCCATGCGCGGTTTTCGACGAACTAGCGATCGAACCCGAGGCCGCGCGGCACGACTACGGACCAGAGCCATCGTGGCGGGTGGATCCCACACGCTCGTGAGAGGTCAGCTCTCGGTACAGCCCGCGTCCCTCATCAGGCTTCGGAGAGCCCGAGCCGCCCGTTTCGTGCTCTCCGCACCGTTGGAGCCTCCGAGGTGCGGCTCCAGGGCAAGGAAACCTCGGTATCCGGCGTCACGGAGCTTGCCGAGGAGCTGCAGTGCTTGGCCGTCACCGGCGCCGGCCACCGTCATGGCGCGGTCCGATAGCCGCGTGTCCTTCACCTGCACGTGCGCCACGTACCGGCCCAGAAGCGGCCAGCCCCGGTCCACCGCGCGCTCCACGCCGCAGTGGGGAAAGTTGCCGATGTCCCAGACGAATCTGAGGCTCGGGCTGTCGACCCCCTGGAGCAGCGTGCGGCATCGCTCCGGGGTATCGCCGACCATGCCGGTCTCGTTCTCCATCACCAGAACCGCACCACGGGCGCCGGCAGCCTCCGCGAGTGCCTTCAGCCGCGAGAGAGACTCGTCGACATGCTCATCTTCCCGGCCGAGCGGGGGGCGGAACGAGAAGATCCGCACCAGTTTCGTATCCAGACGCTCGGCCAGATCCAGGATGCGCCCCAGCTCGGCCAGAGTCGCCTCCAACGGCTCCGTGATCGGCGTCTTGCCGATTCGGCTGCCGATGCAGCTCACCCGTATCGAGCGCTCCCGGCAGGCCGCCGCCACGCGTTCGATCTCCCGGTCGCTGAGGTCGGCAGCCTTCTTGCCCCACGCGGTCCGCATCTCCAGGTAGCGGATGCCGAGCCCGCCCAAGGTGTCGAGCTGCGTATCGACGTCGTCGTCTATCTCGTCACCAAACGCGCTCAGCACGAACGCGGAATGCCCGATCGGCAGCGCCGCCACGGCTTGATGCATCGGACGCTCTGTTACCCGCCGGCTGCTGCTTCCGGTGAGGTCTACTCGGGGGAGGGCTCCACGTCCACCGCAACGCCGTTGCCGAGTCCGCGCAGCTCCTGCTTGATGCCCTCGATCCGGTCGAAGCCTGCCTGGATCTTGTCGAGCAGGTCGGCCGAGACCGTGATCCCCTGCTTGACCAGGTACGCCACGGCAGTACTGCGATCGGGGACGACCTCCGCGCGGACCATCTCGTCGACGCACTTGAGGCTGTCGTCGTCGAGGCGCACGGTCACCGCGTGAGCGCGCGAGTCGATGGCGCCGGTGACGGCGTCGCGCGCGTTGGTGACGGCGGCGCTGGCGCCGGAAACCACTTTCTCTACCTTGTTTTCCACTCTTCTGAGCATGACCTACCTCCTGGGATGGTTTCCCCTCCCCCGGCCCTTCCGCCGGTGGTGCAACATACCGCCCCACCGGCCGATGGGACAAGCACGCCTCCGCACCGGCCTGCGGCCTAAGGAGCCAAGTGGTCCTCGGCGCGGTCGGCCGGCTCGAAGCCGAGCACGTCGCGCGTGTGCTCGGCGTCCAGCCACCGGTAGCGGCTGGTCGACAGCGCGTAGAAGATGTCGAAGCGCAGTGCCGCCGGCGCGTTGACGGCCAGCTCGGCGACGGTGGCCACGTCGCGATGGCTGCACCACAGCGCACCGCCGTCCGCCCCCTCCGGGACGTCGCGATGGTTCACTCCGCCGATCCGCAGGCACAGGCATGACAGGCCGTGGCCGTCGGCGTACGCCCGGCACATGCCTTCGCCCCACACCTTGCTGGCGGAGTACGGCTCGGTCGGCCGCACCGGATCCCGGTGCGTGACGCGCCGGAAGCCGTCGGGCACGTTCTCGAAGCGCCCCTCGCTGATCGCCTTGTACGGCTCGTCGAACCGGTAGCCCCAGTTGGTCATGACCGTGCTGGCGTAGACGACGCGGCGCACGCCCTGGCGCCGGCACGCCTCCAGCACGTTGTAACCGCCGACCACGTTGCTGGGGACGATGACCTCGATCGGCGCCGACGGATCGGGTATGGCGCCCATGTGGACGACCACCTCCACTCCCTCGAAGGCGCGCTCCACCGCCTCCAGGTCGGCGAGATCCGCACGTCGGAAGCTCTCGGGCGGACAACTCAGGGAACGCTCGGGCGCGACCCGCAGCGACCCCGCATACCGCCGTCCACTGCCTGTGACGGTGTAGCGATCCGGTTGCCCGGCCAAGTGCGCGTACACCACGTCGCCGATCAGTCCGCTGACTCCGGTTACGTGTACATTCAATGCCATGGTGCGCGGAGTATCGCCCCGGCCGGACGGATCGACAAACGACACGAGCTCCATCAGGGTCGTGCTGACCGACTTCGACGGCGTGGTCCGTCACTGGCCGGCAGCCGTCACGGCATCCGTCGAAGACCGGCATGGACTGCAGCGAGGCAGCCTGGCGCGGGCGGCCTTCGACCCGTCCATTCTGAACGAGGCGATCACCGGACGGATGACGGATTCCGAATGGCGAAGCGAGGTCCAGCGCCGGCTCCAAGCTGACACCGATGCGGCCACGGCCCGTTCCGCGGTCTCCGCATGGTCGACCGGTCGCGGCGTCGTGGACGGGGGAGCGCTGCAGGTCCTGCAGGCGGCGCGGTCCGTCGCAGCGCTCGGCCTGGTCACGAACGCTACGACCCGGCTGGACGACGACCTGGCCCGCCTGGGCCTGAGTGACGCGTTCGACTTCGTCGTCAACTCCTCGGCCATCGGCTGCGCCAAGCCTTCGCGGTGCTTCTACGAGCACGCGGCTCGGCGCTGCGGTTGCGAGCCTGGAGCGGTCCTGTTCGTGGACGACCGGCGCGAGAACGTGGAAGCCGCGATCGACTTCGGGTTCCACGGCCACTTGCACCGCGACCCGGAGACACTCGGACGGCTGCTGCGTGAGTGGAACCTGGCATGCGAAGGAGGCTGACCGGGCAAGGGCTCCGGCAGTTCAGGACTCGCTACAACGAGTACGTGGACTCCGAGCGCCGTGCGACCTTGAGGATGACGATCAACGCTGCATCGTCGTGGATGTCGTACAGGATCCGGTAGGAACCGACCCGGACCCGCCACGTCCCTGGCTGTCCTCGTACCTTGCGGGCTCCCAGCGGTCGAGGACTCCGGGCGAGATCCAGAATGGGTGCGGCAAGCCTGGACCGCGCAACGGCCGGCAACCGCCGCATCTGCCGTTGGGCGGCAGGTGCCAACTCCACCCGATAGGGCATCGGCTACTTCGGGGAGTCAGCGTCCATCTCCGCGAAGAACTCGCCCGCCTCGCGTCCGCCCTCGCGCTCCCACTCGCGGCGCGCCTCGTCCAGCTCGGCTCGAAGTTCCTCGTCCTCTTTGGCCTCCAGCCACTCGCGCACGGCCTGAGCGACGATATCCTTGGCAGGCTGCCCCTTCCGGGCGGCCTCTACCTTCAGTGCGGTGTAGAGCCCCTCGTCTTCAAAGATGACGGTCATACGCTTGGACACGCTGCCTCCTGAACGCTTGCGCACCCAAGCGTACAGACGCCTGTGCCTTGCGTCCATGGTCGCGATGGCACAAGTGTCGGCCAGACCGACAGGGCACCGCGCATGCCGTTGAAGTGGCTGGCTGTCCGGGCCACACTCCCTGACCTGTTGTGACGAGGCTGAGCGAGCACGCGGCCAGTTGCGGAGGCGGTGGGGGCCACCGATGCTGACCACCATCATCGGGCGGGGTCACTCCGGGACGCGAGCCATCTCGCACACACTCTCGGCCAGTGGCGTGTGGATGGGCGAGCCGCTGAACGGCTCGGGAGATCTGCTGCCGCCGGAGGCGATGTACGAGGCGGCCCGCCTCATCGCCAGACACGTTCGCTGGTCGGGTGGGCGGGAGTGGGACTTCAGCCGTCTCCACACGATGCGCATTCCAACCGAGTTCGAACCGCTGATCCGGTCGTATCTCCAAAGCGTGTTGACGAGCCCGGCCGAGCACAGGGGATGGAAGATCCCGGAGACCACTCTGGTCTTCCCCTGGATCCTCAGGATGTTCCCGGACATCAGGTACATCTTCTGGATCCGTAACCCGCGCGACTGCATCATCGGCCAGCACATCACGGATGACCTCAGCGATTGGGGCGTTGCCTGTCCGCCCACCGACGACGCTCGCGTGCGTCGGGCCATGTCGTGGAAGTACCAGTACGATCTGATCCGAGCCACGCCGCGACCCAGGAACTGGATCGAGGTGCGGTTCGAGGATTTCGTCCAACGCCAGGATGAGACTCTCGCCCGTCTGGAGTCCTACCTTGGCGTCAGGCTAGCCCGGATTCCCGTGAACCCCGACGCGGTGGGGCGGTGGAAGACCGACACCGGGCGCAACTACTACGACTTCTTCGCACCCGCCATGGAGCGGTACGGGTATGAGATCCCCCCGACGTAAGGAGTGCGGACGCCGGGATTTCTCCAGCCACTCGCGGACGGTCTGCGCGACGATATCCTTCGCAGGCTACCCTTTCCGGGCGGCCTCGACCTCAAGTGCCGTGTAGAGCTCCTCGTCTTCGAGGACGACGGTCATGCGCTTGGCCACACTGCCTCCCGCACGCTTGCGCACCTGAGCAGAAGCTCAGTGCGTGATCGCCCCCAGGCTGGCTGAGGAGACCAGCCGCGCGTACTTGGCGAGCACTCCGCGCTGGTAGGGGATGGGCCGCTCGGCCGGTTTGATCTCGCGCAGCCGCGCCTCGATCTCCTGGTCCGTCAGGTCCACGTCGATCGTCTTGGCGTCCAGGTCGAGGGTGATCGTGTCGCCCTCCCGTACCGCGGCGATCGGTCCGCCGGCCTGCGCCTCGGGGGCGACGTGGCCGACGACGATGCCGTGGCTGCCGCCGGAGAAGCGGCCGTCCGTGATCAGCGCCACGTCCGCGATCAGCCCGGCGCCGGCGATCGCCGACGTGGGGGCGAGCATCTCGCGCATGCCGGGACCGCCGCGCGGACCCTCGTAGCGGATCACCACCACGTCGCCGGCGACGATCGAGCCGTCCAGGATCGCGCGCAGGGGGCTCTCCTCCTCGTCGAACACGCGCGCCGGCCCGGTGTGGCGGCGCACCGTCACGCCCGAGCTCTTCAGCACCGCCCCCTCCGGGGCCAGGTTGCCCTTGATCACGCTGATCGGCCCGGTCGGCTTGACCGGCGCCGACAGCGGATACAGCACGTCCTGCCCTTCCAGCTCCACGCGCACGCCGGCCAGGTTCTCGGCCACCGTGCGGCCGTTCACGGTCAGGCAGTCGCCGTGCAGGAGGCCGGCGTCCAGCAGCAGCTTCATCGCCGCCTGCACGCCGCCCACCCGGTCAAGGTCGCGCATCACGTAGCGGCCGGCCGGCTTGAGGTCGGCGATGGTCGGGGGGGAGTCGCAGAAGGCGTTGAACTCGTCGATCGACAGGGGCACCTCCGCCTCGTGCGCGAGCGCCAGCAGGTGCAGCACGGCGTTGGTGGAGCCGCCGAGCGCCATCACCACCCGGATCGCGTTCTCGAACGCGTCGTGGGTCATGATCTGCCGCGGCGTGCGGCCGGCTCGCACCGCGGCCATCAGCGCCCGGCCGGCGCGGTCCATCTCGGCCGCCTTGCGCTCGTCGACGGCGGGGATGGAGGCGTTGCCCGGCAGCGTCATGCCGATCGCCTCCATGGCGGACGCCATCGTGTTGGCCGTGTACATGCCGCCGCAGGCGCCGGGGCCCGGGCACGCCGTGCACTCGATGCCGTGCCGCTCCTCCTCGTCGATGCGGCCGGCGGCGAAGGCGCCCACCGACTCGAACGCCGACACGATGTCCACGTCGCGCCCGCGGAAGTTGCCCGGCAGGATGGTGCCGCCGTAGACGAAGATGCTCGGCACGTCCAGGCGGGCCATGGGCATGACCGTGCCGGGGATGGTCTTGTCGCAGCCGGCGACGCCCAGGATGGCGTCGAGCTGATGGCCGCGGGTGACCAGCTCGATCGTGTCGGCGATCGCCTCGCGACTGACCAGCGAGCACTTCATGCCCTCGTGTCCCATGGCCTCGCCGTCGGTGACCACGAAGGTGTTGTAGCGCACCGGCACGCCGCCGGAGGCCCGCACCCCCGCCCGCGCCCGGTCGGCCAGGTCGTCCAGGTGCACGTTGCACGGCGTCACGTCGCTGCCGGCGCTGGCGATGCCGACGATCGGCTTGTCGAAGTCCTCGTCGGTGAAGCCGACGGCGCGCAGCATCGCCCGGTTGGGCGTGCGCTCCACGCCGGCGGTCATCGCCCGGCTGCGGATGTTCAGGTCGCTCATGCGCTCTGTCTCCATCGGAGGTAGGGGATCCGCGCCGCGGTGGCGCCGATAGCCTGGTCGCCGGCGAGCAGCGCCGCCGTCGAGTCCCAGGTGCCGGAGACGAGCGACCGGCGCGCCGCCTCCGGCATCTCGACCCGATACGCGTCGTCGCCGAGCGTGATCGTGCCCGCCTCCAGGTCGACCCGCACCGGCGTATCGGGCGCCGCCTGCACACGGTCCTGCCACTCCGCGACCCGGTCCGAGGTCAGCAGCGGCAGGCCCATCACCAGGCAGTTGCCGGCGAAGATCTCCGCGAAGGAGCCGCCGACGATGGCGCGGATCCCGTGGCGGTAGAGCGCCTGCGGCGCGTGCTCCCGCGACGAGCCGCAGCCGAAGTTGCCGTTCACGAACAAAACCTGCGCGCCGGCGTAGCGCGGGTCGTCGAACGGATGGCCCTTGCGCGAGCCGTCGGCGGCGACGCGCTCGTCCTGGAAGGCGTGCTCGCCCAGGCCGTCGAAGGTGACCGCCTTCAGGTAGCGCGCCGGGATGATGCGGTCGGTGTCGATGTCGTCGCCGCGGACCGGCACGCCGGTGCCGGAGACGGCGGTGATGCGGGCGTCGCCCGTCTCTGGTTCGACAGCCATCAGTTGGCTCCCAGCAGTTCGCGCACGTCGGTGACCCGGCCTGCGACCGCGGCCGCCGCCACCATGGCCGGGCTCATCAGCAGCGTGCGCCCGTCGGGCGACCCCTGCCGGCCGACGAAGTTGCGGTTCGACGAGGAGGCCGAGATCTGCGCTCCCTCCAGCTTGTCCGGATTCATCGCCAGGCACATCGAGCAGCCGGCGCCGCGCCACTCGAAACCGGCCGCCTCGAACACCTCGCGCAGGCCCTCGGAGACGGCCTGCTCGGCGATGCGGCGTGATCCGGGCACCACCAGCGCCTTGACCCCGGAAGAGACGCGCCGGCCCTCCACCACCCGCGCCGCTTCGCGCAGGTCGGTCAGCCGGCTGTTCGTGCACGAGCCGATGAAGGCGACGTCGATCGGCGTGCCGGCCAGCGGCGCGCCCGGCCGCAGCTTCATGTGGCCGATCGCCGCGGCCATCCCGTCGCGCAGCTCGCCGGGCGCGCGCTGTGGGTCGGGGATCGTGTCGGTGACCGCCGCGGACTGGCCGGGGTTGGTGCCCCAGGTGACCACCGGCTCGATGTCGGAGGCCTTGAGCACCACCTCGTCGTCGTAGGCGGTGTCCGGGTCCGAGGCCATGCCGCGCCAGAAGTCGACCGCCCGGTCCCAGTCGTCGCCGTCCGGCGCCTCCGGACGTCCCTGCAGGAAGTCGAAGGTGGTGCGGTCGGGGTTGACGTAGCCGACGCGGGCGCCGCCCTCGATGCTCATGTTGCAGATCGACATGCGGGCTTCCATGTCCAGCGCGTCGATGGTGGAGCCTGAGTACTCGTAGGCGTAGCCGATGCCGCCCTTGACCCCCAGTGTGGCGATGATCGACAGGATCACGTCCTTGGCGTAGACGCCGGGGCCGAGGTCGCCTTCCACGGTGATGCGGCGCACCTTCGGCTTGCGCAGGGCCAGCGTCTGCGTGGCCAGCACGTCGCGCACCTGCGAGGTGCCGATGCCGAAGGCGATCGCCCCGAAGGCGCCGTGCGTGGAGGTGTGCGAGTCGCCGCAGGCGATCGTCATGCCGGGCTGGGTGAGGCCGAGCTGCGGGCCGATCACGTGCACGATGCCCTGATCGGCATGGCCGAGCCCGTAGTAGCGGATGCCGTGCTCGGCGACGTTGCGCTCCAGGTGCTGCAGCATCTGCTCGGCCATGGGGTCGGCGAACGGGCGCTGCACGTCGTCGGTCGGCACGATGTGGTCGACCGTGGCGACGGTGAGCTCCGGGTGGCGGACGGCGAGACCGCGCTCGCCCAACATGGCGAACGCCTGCGGCGAGGTGACCTCGTGCACGAGGTGCAGCCCCACGAAGAGCTGGGTCTCACCCGACGGCAACTCCGCCACGCGGTGCAGGTCCCAGACCTTGTCGAGAAGGCTCTTTCCCATCGATGTGCTCCTTTGCTTCATGGCCCGTTTCCGCGCGAGGAGTCTGTCGGATTTGCCGCGTGAGCGGCAAGTTCGACGGACTCCGAGCGAAAGGCGGGGCTGGGCCAAGTCGTTCGCCGCGCGCCGTCCTCGGCAGGCGACCGACTTGGGGCGCTAGTAGCTCGGCTGGTCCGGATCGATCTCTTCGACCCAGGCGTCGATGCCGCCGGCCAGGTTGACCACGTCGGAGAACCCTTCCGATCGCATCAGCTCGACCGCCTTGGCGCTGCGCCCGCCCATCTTGCAGTGGATGACGTACGAGTCGCCCGGCGACAGCTCGGAGAGCCGGTCCGGCAACTCGCCGAGCGGGATGAGCTGCGCCTGCTCGATGCAGTTGATCTCGTGCTCGAAGGGCTCCCTCACGTCGATCAGGACCGTCCCAGCCCCGTTGTCGAGGCGCTTGGCGAGCTCGTGCACGTCGATCTCCGGCACACCTTCGTCCTCGGCGCCGGTGGGGATGCCGCAGAACTGCTCGTAGTCGATCAGCTCGGTCACCGTCGGCGAATCGCCGCAGACCGGGCAGCCGGGGTTGCGGCGCAGGCGCAGCTCCCGGAACGACAGCTTCAGCGCGTCGAACAGCAGGTAGCGGCCGGAGGCCACGTCGCCGACGCCGAGCAGCAGCTTGATGACCTCGTTGGCCTGCATGGCGCCGACGATGCCGGGCAGCACCCCGAACACGCCGCCTTCGGCGCAGGACGGCACCAGCCCTGGCGGCGGCGGCTCCGCGTACAGGCAGCGGTAGCAGGGCCCGCCATCGTGGTTGAAGACGGAGACCTGGCCCTCGAAGCGGAAGATCGATCCGTACACGTTGGGCTTGCCGGTCAGCACGCAGGCGTCGTTGACCAGGTAGCGGGTCGGGAAGTTGTCGGTGCCGTCGGCGACCACGTCGTAGTCGCGGAAGATCGACAGCGCGTTCTCGGAGGAGAGCTGCTGCGGAATGCGATCGATCTGCACGTGCGGGTTGAGATCGGAGAGGCGCTCGGCAGCGGCGTCGAGCTTGGGCACGCCCACGGTCGATTCGCCGTACAGGATCTGCCGCTGCAGGTTGGTGCGGTCGACCACGTCGAACTCGACGATGCCGATGCGGCCCACGCCCGCGGCGGTCAGGTAGAGCGCCAGCGGCGAACCCAGGCCGCCCGCGCCGATGAGCAGCGCGGAGCTGTCCTTGAGCCGCTGCTGCCCCTCCTGGCCCACCTCCGGCATGATGATGTGGCGGCTGTAGCGCGCCAGCTCGTCCGTGCCGAGGGGTCCTGCGCCGCCCGCGATGGACGGCACGATGGAGATCTCGTCCCCGTCGGCGACCGGCGTCGCCTCTCCGTCGCGGTCGCGGATGCTGTCGTCGTTGACGTACACGTTGACGTAGCCCGGCACGGTGCCGTCGGCGTTCAGCAGGTGCTTCTTGAGGTCGGCGCTGAGCGCGGTGAGCTGGCCGAGCAGGTCGGCCACGTCGGCGGCGGCGTCGATGGTGACGGTCGACTGCCCCTCCAGGAACTGCCGTAGCGGCGTCGGAATGTTGACGGTAATCGGCATGGATCAATCCTCGAGGACGCGTATCGGCTCGCGGCGAAAGGAACTGCCGTCGTCGTTCAGCACGAAGCAGCCCGTCTGGCCGCGGTATTCCGCCCTCTGTATAGAGATAATGATATACAAGAACAGCGGCATCGCATAGCGCAGGTCGGTGCCGGAGGGCTCGGCCGGGTGGTCGGGGTGCGAGTGGTAGAAGCCGAGCAGCTCCAGGCCCGCCCTGGTGGCATGGCGCTCGCACGCCAGGTAGTCGCGGTCGGACACGTGGAATCGGCGGCGGCGGTCCGAGTCCGAGTCGTTGTCCAGCGGTCTGACCTCGGTGATGACCGGTCCGGCCGGCGGACGCGTGCCGAACAGCGCCCCGACGCACTCGTACGGGTAGGCGCGCTCGGCGGCGCGCTCCATCTCACCCGAAAGGGTCTTCGAGATCGTCGTCATGCTGGTCCCAGAAGTCGTCGGCCAAGTACTTGAGCGAGTTGTCCGGAAACACCGTCACCACCACCGCGCCCGGGCCCGCCTCGCGCGCGGCGCGCAGGGCAGCCGCCAGGTTGGCGGCCGACGAGGGACTGAGCGGGAGGCCCAGGTAGCGCCCGGCCGCGACCGCCATGCGGTACGCCTCCGGCGTGGAGACCTCGATCGGGTCCGCGCAGATCCCGGCGTCGTAGATGGCCGGCACGTGCGCGACGGTCCTCATGTGCTTCCAGCCCTCCAGGCCGTGCAGCGGCGTGTCGGGCTGCACGGCGACGCAGCGCACCCCCTTGTCCTGCAGGAAGCGGGAGGTGCCGATGAAGGTGCCGGAGGTGCCGAGGCCGGCGACGAAGTGGGTGACGCGCCGGCGGCTCTGCTCCCAGATCTCCGGGCCCGTGCCGCGGTAGTGCGCCTGCCAGTTGGCGGGGTTGGCGTACTGGTCGGGGTAGTAGTAGCGCTCCGGTTCGGCCGCCACCCGCCGCCGCGCCTCCGCCTGCGCGCCGTCGGTCCCCTCCAGCGGGTCGGTGTAGGTGACCTCCGCCCCCAGGGTCGCCAGCAGCCGCTTGCGCTCGGGCGAGGCGTTGGCCGGCATGAAGATGTGTACGCCGAGTTGCAGCGCGGCGCCGATGGCGGCCAGCGCGATGCCGGTGTTGCCGCTGGTCGCCTCGATCAGCGTGCGGCCGGCCAGCAGGTCGGCGGAGAGCGCCTGCTCGATCATTCCCTTGACCGCGCGGTCCTTCACCGACCCGGTAGGGTTGAAGTACTCGAGCTTGGCGTATACCTCCACGCCGCGAATGCCGTGGCGGATGGGAGCCAGCGGCGTGTTTCCGATCAGTGCGAGGATTGCCTGACCGCGATTCAAGGGCCGGGACTCACAGGGCGAGCAACACGTCCAGCTCGGCGATGCGGGCGCACAGGGTCTGCAGGAACCGCGCCGCCGGGGCGCCGTCGATCAGCCGGTGGTCGATCGTCAGCGACAGCGCGACCTGCTGCTGGACCTCCCTCTCCCCGATCGGCCGCCAGGTCACCGCGCCGACGCCCAGGATGGCGGCCTGCGGCGGATTCAGGATCGGCGTGAACGACTCGACGCCGAAGCTGCCCAGGTTGCTCACGGTGAAGGTGCCGCCTGCGAGCTCCGCCGGCGTGATCGATCCCTCGCGGCAGCGCTCGGCCAGGTCGGCGGCGCGCGTGGACAGCTCGCGCACGCGCAGGCCGGCGGCGTCGCGGATCACCGGCACCATCAACACGCGCGGCGTGTCGACCGCGAATGCCAGGTGCACGGCGGCCGAGCGCACGATCTCCAGCCCGCCTTCGCCGTCGCGGCAGGTCGCATTGAGCTCCGGGTGCTCGGTGAGGGTCCTGGCCACCGCGAACAGCAGCAGGTCGTTGAGGGTGACGTCGCTCATCTCGAACTGCGGATCGGCGGTCTTGAATGCGGCGCGGAGCTGCAGGAGCCGCGTGGCGTCCGCATACGAGGTCATGGTGAGCTGCGCGGTGTCGCGCAGCGAGGCGTGCATGCGCTCGGCGACCAGGCGGCGGGCGCCGCGCACCGGGATCACCTGGTCGCCAACGACATGGTCGGCACCAACCTGCTCGGCCGCGGCCGGAGCGGGGGCGGCGGTGGCCTGCGCGGGAGCGGCAGCGCCGGCGGCCAGCACGTCGCGCTCGATGATGCGGCCGCCGGGGCCGGTGCCGGTCAGGCCGGCCAGCGTGACCGACAGCTCAGCGGCCCGCTTGCGCGCCCGCGGGGAGACCGCCAGGCGGCGCGGGGCGGCCGACTCCGGCTGCGGCGCCGGGGCGGGAGCGGGAGCGGGCGGCTCGGCCGGCGCGGGCGGAGCCGCATCACCGGGCTCGGCGTCGTCGGCCGCTCCGATAGTCTCCGCAGCCCCGATCTCGTCGGCACTGCCCACCATCGCGATCGGTCCGTCCTCGGGGATCTCCGCCCCGACGTCGAACAGCTTCGCGACCAGCACGCCGTCGGCCTGCGACTCTATCGCGACGGTGGCCTTGTCGGTCTCCACCTCGCAGATCGTCTCGCCGGCGCTCACCGGATCACCGATCTCCCTGGTCCAGGCGATGATGGTGCGGGTCTCGCCGGGCTGCGCCAGCGGCGGGCGTACCGGGACGGCCATCAGGCGCGCTCCAGGGAGCCCTTGCTGAAGGCAAGGTCGATCGCCAGGATCGCCGCGTCCGCATGGGAGTCCAGGTCCCCGGTGATCTCCTCGATGCCGGCAATCAGCCGGTCGAACTCGCCGGCCGGTACCACGGCCATGATGGTCCTGCTCATATCGCTCTTCTCGCCCAGGAAATTCAGGAAGTCGCCGAAGATCGGCACGCTGGTAAGGTGCCCGCGGATGCCCTTGGTGTCGAACACCGCGGCACCGCGGATGCCGCGCTCCAGGAACAGCGTGACGATGTCATCGAAGTAGCGCTGCTCGTATACCACCACGAACAGCAGCCGGTCGCCAATGCGTGAGCTGCCGGCGGCGGCGCGCGCCACGGCCGGTTCCAGGTGAGCCGCGAACGCGTCGGCGAGCTGCTGGCGGGTCGGCGCGGCGAGCAGCTCCTCGTGCAGCCGCCGGCTGAGGCCGGTCCGCGAGATCTGCGCCAGGAGCTGCAGGTACTGCTGCGGATCCTCGTCCGGTCCGACCAGCACGAAGAACAGCCGCGTGCGCTTGCCGTCCACGCTGTCGTAGTCGATGCCGCGCTTGGACACGGCGATGCCGAACACGAACTGCGACACCTGCGGCAGCCGCGCATGCGGCATGGCGATGCCGTCCTCGAACCCGGTCGATCCGGCCTCTTCGCGCTCCATCAGCGCCTGATGCAGCTCGTCCGGGGTGACTCCCTCCAGTCCGGCGCTGATCAACTCGGCCAGCTCGCGCACGCACTGCGCCTTGGCGGTCGCACTGAGCGCCACGGTGCAGGCGCGCGCGTCGATGATCTCGCGTAGTTCCACGATCTACCTCTCCCCCATCGTTACCACTCCTAGCGCTGCGCTGCAACGCCGCGAGTCACGCCGTAGCGCGAGATCAGCGGCCCGATCAGCTCGTTGACGAACACGCTCAGGAGCACGATGTTGACCAACTGCGTGATCAGGCGCTGGATTTCCTCCGTGGCCGTGGCCACCACGCTCGCGCCCTGCAGGAACAGCGCCAGGCCGATCGCCACTCCCGCCTGCGGAAACAGGCAGAAGCCAAGGTAGCGGCGCACGCCGGCCGGTGCGCTCATCACGCGCGCGCCGAGGTAGGCCCCGGTCATCTTGCCGGCGAAGCGGGCCGCCAGGTAGACGAAGCCGTAGCCCACGATGATCAGCTCCGCGAACACCGAGAGCTGCAGCTCGGCGCCGGCCAGGATGAAGAACAGGGCGAAGATCGGCGGCGTCACCGGTTCCAGCACCATGAAGAGCTGCCGGTTGGACGGGCTCAGATTGATCAGCACCGCCCCGAACATCATGTTCGCGAGCAGCGGCGACAGATGCAGGGCGAGGGCGCCGGCGGTGACGATGAACACCGCCGCCACGGTGATCACCATGCGCGCGCCGTCGGACGCCGCGCTGCGGGCGATCGCGTGCAGGGTCACGGCCCCCACGGCGCCGAGCAGCAGGGAGAGCCCGATCTCCGACCCGGCATCCGCGGCGGCGTGCAGGATGCCGCCGTGGTCCGTGCCGGCCGCGCCGAGGAGCGGCGTGACCATCGCCAGGATGACGCTGAACAGCAGCACGGCGATGGCGTCGTCGAAGGCGACGACGCCGTACAGGTAGTCCACGAACTCGCCGTGCACCTTCAGCTCGCGGACGATGACGACGGTCGCCGCCGGGGCCGTGGCGGCCGCGATGCCGCCGAGCAGCAGGGCGAACCAGGACTCCAACCCCAGAAACCTGAGCACGGTGCTGACCACCAGGAACGCCAGGAACGCCTCCAGCACGGTGATCACCAGGATCTTGGCACCCGATCGGCGCAGCTTGGCGAGCTGAAACTCGCCGCCGATCGTGATGGCGATGAAGGCCAGCGCCACCTCCGTGACCGGCTGCAGCCGCGCGGTCGCATGATGGGTGACAAGACCGGCCACCGAGTCTCCCAGCGCGAGGCCGGCGACGATGTAGCCGGTGATGGCCGGCAGTCCGATCAGGCCGGCCAGCCGGCCGGCGAAGTAGCCGCACAGCAGGAGCATGCCCAAGCTGAGGACCGGGCTGGTGTCCGCGACGGCCGCGACTCGCTCGACCGCCGTTGCGAGCCACTGCACGCTCAGAGCGTAGGTTTCGCCGGACGCGTCGTCAATTCGGCTCTTCCTGCCGGGTAGTCGTAGTCTGGCATGTCGGCCGAGGTCGGTGTAGCCTGCTTTCGCCGTGATGAAGTCGAAGCCTGTTCTGCGCGCCGCGCTGATCGTGCTCGGGGGCGCGCTGGTCCTGACCGGCTGCTTCCCGCGCTTTCCCAACCCCCAGACCGCTGCCCAGCAGCAACCCTCGGCGCTGGATGCCTCGTATTCTCCGGACGGATCCAAGATCCTGTATTCCGCCGATCACGACGGCGACCTGGAGATCTACGTGGTCAACGCCGACGGCACCGGCAAGCGCGCGCTGACCGACAACGACAACCGCGACTTCTTCCCGAGCTGGTCGCCGGACGGCTCCTCGATCGTGTTCAGCTCGGACCGGGACGGCGGCGGGATGGAGCTCTACGTGATGGACGCCGACGGCGGCAACCAGCGGCGGCTCGTCACCGACGGACAGCCCTGAGCCCTGCCCGCCCGGCGAAATCCGCCGCGGATCCGGCTATCCGCCGCGGCTCTTGCCCCTGCCCCAGCCGTCGGCCGACATGCGGTCCGGGCCGTTCATGGCCACCACCAGCGTGGCGATCATCACCCCGAAATCCCGGATCGCGATCGCCGGTCCCGCGAGCAGGTAAACGGTGACGACGATCGCCGCGAGCTGCAGGGCCAGCAGCAACGCCGCCGCCCGCGTGAACAGGCCGACGATCAGCGCGCTGGCGAGCGCCACCTCGACGGCGCCGTGGATGACCGTGAACAGGCGGTCGAAGTCGATGATGCCGAGCTGCTCGCCGATCGCGTAGACGAACTCCGGAAGGTAGGCCGCCCCGAAGTCGGGATCGCGGAGCTGAGCGACGCCGAACCAGAGGAACACCACGCCGGTGCCGAGCCGCAACAGCACCATGCCGGCGTTGTGCGCTCCGCCCCCGCGTGGCATCCGGCAAGGCTAGGCGCGGGCTCGCCGCGCGTCAAGGACGTGGTTCACGGATCGTTCGGGATCAGCCGCACGCGTCTCGCGACCGGCGCCGGCCACTCGCGGTCCCTTAGAAGCGCGGCTCCGTTCTCATTCACCGCGAGCAGCGCGGCGGCCGAGCCATCGCCCGCGGGAAGGCGTGCGGTCACCGCATCCAGCACCGCCATCCCTGTTGCCCGGTCCGGGACGATCGCCACGAAGGCACCACCGCCGCCGCCGCCGGAGATCTTGCCGCCGGTGGCACCGGCCGCTCGCGCGGCCGCCAGCAGCTCGGCCACCACGGGCGAGCCGACGCCGATGCCGTTCAGCAGCGCGTCGGCCTCATCGGCCAGGGCGCCCAGGCGGGCTGCCCGATCGGCGTCAGGTGCGCCCAGCAGCCGGCACGCGGACTCGACGATGGCGCCGAGCCGGTCGATCGCCGCTCGGACCGCGGCGTCACGAGCCTGCATCCGCTGCCGCACGGCCGCCACGTGGGCGGCGGTGTCGCCGCGGCGCGGCACGAATCCCGTGACCAGGTGGATCCGCTGCGCGGCGATGGGACGTGCGGCCGGCACGTTGCCCGCCCCCGCCGGCGCGAACCGCTGCACGCCGCCGAGCAGCGCCAGCCCCGTATCGATGCCGGACGGCGATCCGTGGAAGGCGTGCTCGGCGCGGTGCGCGACGCCCCACAGCTCGCGCTCGCCCGGCGCGGCCGCGGCACCGCCCGCGGCACGGGCCAGCGCTACGCAGAGAGCCGCCGAGGAACCGAGGCCCACGCCGAACGGGATGTCCGAACGCACCTCCAGCGCGCCGGCCAGCGGTGCATCGGCGCCGATCCGGCGCCAGGCATCGCGCAGCCGCTCGGCAGCCGTGCCCGTCTCGTCCCCGTCGCGCGCCGGCAGGAAGCGGAGCCGCAACCGCCACGGCAGACCCAGTCCCACCGCCGGACGCCCGTATACGGCGGCATGCTCGCCGAACAGCAGGAGCTTGCCGTGCGCTTCCCCGGTCACGGTGCGCCGACGACCCCGTCGTCGCTGACGCCGCGCGGACTCACGGTGAGCGGCCGCACCCAGGGCCTGTCCGGCACGGCGGCCCCCCGCGCCGCGACGCAGATCGCCAGCTCGCCGCCTGCGCCGGCCGGTTTGCCGGCATGGCCGGCGAAGGCCATCCGGTCCA
>JAPOQV010000023.1 GCA_026710565.1 Spirochaetaceae bacterium
CCACAGAAGGCGACGGCCCGCCCGCTTCGTTTTCGTTACCTCCTGCCGGCTGCGCGGCGTAGCCGGCGGTACTCTCAAAGAGGCTACCAGACGGTTGGGATGGGGCCGGTCAGGGAACGCCCGTGGGCTGCGGCGCCGCCTGCGGCCGTAGCACGTAGGTCTCGTCGAGATGCTTCCCGGTACCGAGCCTGCCGCGCATCCGAACCCAGGCGGCTTCCTCGGTCTCGCCGGCGCCAGCTTGGAGGTGCTCCATGTCGCGCACGTTGATGGCGATCTCACCGCGCGCGCAAAGCCGGATGATCCGCTCCTTCATTGGCGTCTCACCCAGCCACGGGATACAGGTCTCACCTGCCGGGCGCGGCTCCTGCAGCTCGCGCAGCAGCTTGCCGACCGACTCGCTGTTGGCCGCCGCAGCGTGCACCAGCGCCTCGAACTCCTCCGGGATGAACAGATTGGCGCCGATGTGCTCGTCCACCGCTGCCGGAATATTCGCGCCCTCCGCCTTGTGCGATTCGACGTGGAACGTGCACCGGAACGGCTGTCGATAGTCCCAGGTATCCAGGATCGCGAAACGGGCGAATCGTTTGCTGAGAATGTCACGCAGTTCTCGCTCGTACTTGACTTGCAGCCGGCGGTACTCGGGGGCTTGCGTTCGCCAGCGGCCGGCCAGTACGACGGCACGTGCGAGGATTAGCACGTCGCGGTCGCGAAAGAGGTCAGTGCTGCCCGCCCGCGGCAGCAGGAAGCGCACGACGTTCCTGCGCGCTTGCAGGTGGTCACGGAGCCACGGCCCGAGCGTCGGCCCCGGCTCGTCGGGACTGGCGGGAAGTACCAGTAGCGGCAGCCGTTCATCCCAGTTGGATGGCTGGTCGTCGTCCGCAACCGCTTCCCACGGCGCTATGGACCACTGCTCCGGCAGTACAACAACTCGGTACGCCTGAGAGACTGCTTCCTGACCACCAATTACGTAGCGCACTTCACTGGCCAGTTGCGCGATGTCGGCGCGATCCTCGAACAGCTTGTCGTTACGTGCGCTGGCGATCAGTTTCGCCTGCGGGTTTTCCTCCTCTCGGAATATCAGGCGGGCGCCGGTTTGGTGGATGTTGAAGCTGTTCTCCACGATTGTCGCCATCTCGACCTGGAAGGCGTTGTCATCAATGGGCGCGCCACGGGTGATATCGATCTGCAACATCGCGGGCTCTGCGCCGGCCATGTTGCCGACCGCAAGTGAGCGGAGCCAGAGCGCGCCGACGATTTCCGCTAGGTGCGGCACGTCCGCAGGGTTGGCGACCGCATCCAGAACCGCCGAAAGATTGCGCTGCGCCTTGTCGCGGAGGCTGGCGTGGTGCTGATTCGACACCGAGTCGAGGAGAGCTGCGATTCCGCTCCGTTCGTCCTCGAGGCGGAAGTCGGCCGCGGTGAGTACCGGGCGGTCGTTGTGGCGCTTGAACAGGTCGGCGAGGATACGTATGAGGTCGCGCGTCTCCTGCGCCTGGGTGGCGACC
>JAPOQV010000024.1 GCA_026710565.1 Spirochaetaceae bacterium
GGCGGGGGGCTCCGCCCGGCCGCGGCGGCGCGGTTCGATGGGCGGCTTTGCGTCGCGCGCGCCGGCGGGCTCGGCGCGGGAGAGCGCCCGGCGCCGGCCCGCCGGCGGCTTCCACGCCGGCCGTTCCGGCGGGTTCGGCGCGGGCCGGGGCTACGGCGCCGGACGGTCCTGCGGCCGACGCCACGCAGCCCGCGACCTCAGTGCCTGCCGCTTCGCCGCCGCTGGTGCTCGATGCTGCAGGAAGGAAGAAACTGGTGGAGGACGCCGCCGGCAAGAGCGCTCGGCAGGTCCGCCGGCGCGGCGTCTCCCGCCGGCACCACTCCGACAGCGGAGTCGACGGAGGAGCGGACGCCGCGACCGAGCCGGCAGGGAACGCCGGGATCGCCGGGCCGCTGCCAAGCGGAAACCGACCGGCGCCGTTAGTTCGACAGCGAAGCCGCGCGCTTCGGGCCGTGCGATCCCGGCGGCGGTGCGACGACAGGTGTGGCAGCGGGACGGCGGCCGCTGCAGCTACGTCGATCGGCAGACCGGACGGCGCTGCAACTCACGACATCTGATCGAGATAGATCACATCCTGCCGTATGCGCTTGGCGGCGGCGCCGATCCCGGAAACTTGAGATTGTCATGTGAAGTCCATCACCGCCATCGGCACGCGCCGCATGGCTCACGGCGCACTCCTGCAGGACGAGCCCTGCAGCCGCCTCGGGCACCCCTCCCGTGGGCGCCACCCTGTGCTGCGGCTGAACTTCGGCGGCGGCAACTACGGCCGGTGAAGAGCCACTGCTGCGGGTAGAATAGCGCCGTGGCCAAGCGGCGGCTCCCGGTCGGCATCCAGACCTTCCGACGGATCCGCGAGGAAGGCTTCTACTACGTGGACAAGACCGGCTACATCCGCCGGCTCCTGGACGACGACGGGACCCACTACTTCCTTTCCCGACCGCGCCGGTTCGGCAAGAGCCTGTTCGTGGACACCCTCAAGGAGTTTTTCCAGGGCAGCGAAGAGCTGTTCCGTGGTTTGGCGGTCCACGATGGTTGGAATTGGTCCAGGAGCCACCCCGTGGTGCGGTTGAGCTTCGGCGGCGGCAACTACGGCCGGCCGGGCCAGTTGTTGGCGCGCATGGCGGAGCAACTGGCGGACCTCGAACGCGAGGCCGGCGCGCCCCCCTCCGAGGGCGCGACGCCGTCAGGCCGCTTCACCCGGCTGCTGGCAGCGCTGCACCGTCAGTCGGGCCGGCGCGTCGTGGTCCTGGTGGACGAGTACGACAAGCCGATCCTGGACGCCCTGGACGATTCGGAGACCGCCAAGGCCAACCGCGAGGATCTGCGCGGGCTGTACGGGACGATCAAGGAATGTGACGCCCATATCGAGCTCACGTTCATCACCGGGGTGAGCAAGATCTCCAAGGTCAGCCTGTTCTCGGACCTGAACAACCTCACCGACCTCACGCTGGACCCCGCCTACGCCGCGATCTGCGGCTATACGGAGGCGGATCTGGACACGGTGTTCGCCGCCGAGCTGCCGGGGCTGGACCGGCAGCGCATCCGCGACTGGTACAACGGCTACAACTGGCTGGGGGAGGAGAAGCTCTACAACCCCTTCGGCATTCTCAAGCTGTTCGCCAGCCGCCGGTTCCGCGCGCACTGGTTCGAGACCGCCACGCCCCGGTTCCTCATCGACACGCTCCTGAAGCACGGCTTCGCGGCGCCGGATCTGGAAACCGTACGCGCCGACGAGGACCTGCTGTCAGCCTTCGACGCGGACGCCATGGCGCCGGAGGCGCTGCTGTTTCAGACCGGCTACCTGACCATCGCCGAGGAGGACGAGGATGCCGACGGCCTCCCGGAATACCGTCTGGCATATCCGAACCGGGAGGTGCGCCGCGGCCTGAACCGCGCCCTGCTCGACGCGCTGGCGCCGAACTGGCGGCGGACC
>JAPOQV010000025.1 GCA_026710565.1 Spirochaetaceae bacterium
AGCGCGGAGGGGGCGATGGACGCCTCCAACCTGCTCAAGCCGGCCCTGGCGCGCGGCGAGCTGCGCGCCATCGGCGCCACCACGCTGGACGAGTACCGCAAGCACGTCGAGAAGGACGCAGCCCTGGAGCGCCGCTTCCAGCCGGTCATGACCGCCGAGCCGTCGGTGGAATCGACCATCGCCATCCTGCGCGGCCTCAAGGAGCGCTACGAGGTCCATCACGGCGTGCGCATCCGCGACGAGGCGATCGTCGCCGCGGCCACCCTCTCCCACCGCTACATCACCGCGCGCTTCCTGCCCGACAAGGCGATCGACCTGGTGGATGAGGCGGCCAGCCGCCTGAAGATGGAGATCGAGAGCCAGCCCACGGAGCTGGACCGGCTGGAGCGCCGGCTGCTGCAGCTCTCGATCGAGCGGCAGGCCCTGGCCAAGGAGGACGACCCCGCCTCACAAGAACGCCTCACCGAGCTGGAGCAGGAGCTGGCCGAGGTGCAGGGCGAGCGCGACGCCATGCAGCTCCGCTGGGAGAACGAGAAGCGGCAGATCGACGAGGTGCGCGAGATCAAGGAGCAGCTCGAGCGGATGCGCATGGAGCAGGAAGAGCGCGTGCGCCGGGGCGACCTGGCGGCGGCGGCGGAGATCCGCCACGGGGCGATGCCTGCCCTGCAGCGCCGCCTGGACCAGCAGGCGGCGGAGCTGGCTGCGGACGACGAGGACCCGGAGAGCGGAGGCGCCGCGCGCCTGCTGCGCGAGGAGGTGTCCGAGGAAGACATCGCCGCCGTCGTCTCGCAGTGGACGGGCATCCCGGTCTCCAAGATGCTGGAGAGCGAGCGCCGGCGGCTGCTGGAGCTGGAGCGCATCCTCGGCGACCGAGTGGTCGGCCAGGACGACGCGATCGCGGCGGTCGCCGACGCCATCCGCCGCAACAAGAGCGGACTGGCCGACCCGGAGCAGCCGCTCGGGACCTTCATCTTCCTGGGGCCCACCGGCGTGGGCAAGACGGAGTTGGCCAAGGCGCTGGCCGCCTGGCTGTTCGACGACGAGCGCGCGCTGACCCGCATCGACAGGAGCGAGTACATGGAGAAGCACGCCGTGTCGCGGCTGATCGGCGCGCCGCCGGGCTACGTGGGTTACGAGGAAGGCGGTCAGCTCACCGAGGCCGTGCGCCGCCGGCCCTATTCGGTGGTGCTGTTCGACGAGCTGGAGAAGGCGCACCCGGCCGTGTTCAACGCGCTGCTGCAGCTCCTCGACGATGGCCGCCTGACCGACGGGCAGGGCCGCGTGGTCGACTTCCGCAATGCCATCGTCATCATGACCAGCAACGTCGGCAGCGACCAGATCCAGAGCGCCCGAGACCTGGAGGACGTGCGCGAGCAGATCGGCGCGCTGATGCGGGCCACGTTCCGTCCCGAGTTCCTGAATCGGGTCGACGAGACGATCCTGTTCCACCGGCTCGAGCGGCGGCACATCGAGCGTATCGTCCGCATCCAGCTCGATCAGATCGCGGAGCGGTTGCGCGGCCGGCGCATCGAGCTGTCGGTGACCGCGGCCGCCTGCGACTACCTGGCCGAACGCGGGTTCGATCCCCAGTTCGGGGCGCGTCCGCTCAAGCGTACGCTCACCGGCCTGGTGCAGAATCCGTTGGCGCGCAGGCTGATCGCCGGCGAGGTGGCCGACGGCTCGACCGTGATGGTCGACCTGGTGGACGGCGAGCTGGTCTTCGGCACCGCCGGGATCGGCGCGCCAGCGGTACCCGCGGGCGCGTCATAGGCGGAGCTTTGGATGCTATCGCCGCTTGCCAGACGATGACGTGAGGGCGTTCACGCCGCGGTACCCCAGCAACAGCACCCCGATCACGGCGTAGACCAGGAACTGAAACGCCACCTGCTTGAGCTGCAGGGCGTAGTGGACGACCCCGGCGATGAGCGCCAGGTACGCCAGCCGGTGCAGGACGGTCCAGTTCTTGCCGAGCCTGCGGATCCAGCCGGTTGTGGAAGTCACCGCCAACGGCGCCATGGCGGCGAATGCCGTCACTCCGACGATGATGTAGCTGGCACCGACGACCTCCAGAATCAGGAACTCCAGGCTCAGCCCCAGGTTGATCCCGAAGTAGACCAGCAGGTGCAGGGTGGCATAGGGGACCGCCAACAGGCCGAGTGGCCGCCGGTAGGTGGCAAGCCAGTTCCAGCCCGTGATGCCGCGCAGCGGCGTTACCGCCAGGGACGCCAGCAGGAAGCGGATCGCCCAGTTGCCGCTGCGCAGTATCACCTCCTCCACCACCACGGGGCTGGTCGCGAACGAGCCGCGAAACCAGCCCTGCGCCATGTTGACCAGCGGCAGCAGCGCCGCCGCGTACAGCGCCGGCTTGACCAGCCGCGCGCGCTCGGCCGGCCGCGCCTCCCAGAACTGCCGGAACGGATTCACCGCGAAACCGTCAGTAGTTGCGGCGCAGGTCCAGGTCCTCGTACAGCTGAGCGACGTAGTCGCCGTAGCCGTTGAACAGCTCGGTGCGGCGCCGCCCGTTCTCGCCGATGCGCGTCTCGGTCGCCTGGCTGTAGGGAACGGGACTCACCCGCGGATTCACGTTGGAATACCAGCCGTAGTAGCGGGGATTGGCCTGGTTCCAGGTGGCCTTGGGCTGCTGCTCGGTCAGCTCGATCGAGACGATCGACTTGATGCTCTTGAAGCCGTACTTCCACGGGACCAGCAGGCGCAGCGGCGCGCCGTTGGGGTTGGCCAGCTCCTGCCCGTACATGCCGACGGCCATCATGGTCAGCTCGTTCATCGCCTCGTCCATCCGCAGCGCCTCCTCGTACGGCCACGGCAGGTACGCGTTGGTCTTGTGCGCCGGGAACTGCTCCTTGGAGTAGAGGGTGACGAAGTGCACGAACTTCGCCTTGGAGGTCGGCTCGGCGGCGCTGATCAGCTCCGCAAGAGGAAACCCGACCCACGGGATCACCATCGACCACGCCTCCACGCAGCGCAGCCGGTAGATCCGTTCCTGGAGCGAGAAGCGCCCGATCAGGTCGTCGACATCCATCGTGATCGGCTTGCCGACCTCGCCCGAAACCGTCACCGCCCACGGACGCGGCTTGAAGTCCTTCGAGTTCTGCCCCGGCTCCCACTTCTGCTTTCCGAACTCCCAGAAGTTGTTGTACGTGGTCGCCTCGGTGAAGGTGTTCTGTTTCTCGTCGGTGCTGTACGGACTGGACGCCGCGTTCGCGTACACGGAGGCGTCCAGCGACCACGACAGGGCGGGGGCGCCGAGCACCAGGGCGGTGCCTGCCGCCGCGCCGCCGGCGCGCGCCAGGAACTGGCGCCGGTTCAGGTAGGCGTCGCGATCGGTGATCTCCGACGGGACGATGTCGGCATTCAGCCGGCTAGCGAGCGATCGCTTGATCATGGGATCCTTCCTCCCCGGGGACTGGCTCCCCGGTGCCTTGACAGTTTATCCAGACGCTCGTGCGGTCCGGATAGTGCTCCCGCTTCCAGATGGGCAAGCGGTCCTTCACCTCGTCGATCACGTACCGGCAGGCCGCGAAGGCCGCGTCGCGGTGCGCGGCGCTCACCCCCACCCACACCGCCAGGTCGCCGATGGCAAGCTCCCCGTGGCGGTGCACGCAGCGGGCACGCAGAATGTCGAAGCGCTCGTGCGCCTCGCCGATCACCCGTTCACCCTCGCGGAGGGCGAGCTCGGGATACACCTGGTAGTCGAGTCCGGCGACCGCCAGGCCGTCGTCGTGGTCCCGCCCCCATCCCTCGAAGGACGCGAAGCCGCCGGCGCGCGGGTCGGACAGGTGGCGCCGCTCGGCCGCCGGGTCGATCGGCAACTCGGTCAGCGCGAAACGGTCCTGCATCATCCGCCCGCCACCGGGGGGATGAACACCACCAGGTCGCCGTCGCGCAGCGGATGGCTCCACGGGACGAAGTCGCCGTTGCAGGCCACGCGCAGCCGCTCGGCGGACAGGCTGAAGGAGAAGCGCGCGCGCAGCTCCGCGTAGAGCTCCGCGGCGGTGGCGGCGCCGGTCATGAGTGAATCGTCCTCCCGGCCCCGTTCCTCGCGCAGGATGGCGAAGTAGCGGACAGCGACCGTCACGGCCGGCTCTCTGCCGGCGGGCGCGTGGTCGGGCGCCGTGCGTTCAAGCGCCGCCGGCATGACCACGATCCGGCACGCGGTAGTCACCGCTCCTGCCGCCCGACTTGCTCAGCAGTCTCACATCCTTGATGACGATGCCACGGCTGATCGCCTTACACATGTCGTAGACGGTCAGCGCCGCCACGCTGGCACCGGTGAGCGCTTCCATCTCCACACCGGTCTTGTGGGTGACGACCGTCCGGCACTCGATCGACAGGTCGCCGCCTGGCGTCTGGCCGATGTCGATCGTGCAGTCCTCCAGGCCGATCGGATGGCACAGCGGGATCAGCTCCGCCGTTCGCTTGGCGGCCATGATCCCGGCGATGCGCGCGGTGTGGAACACCGGCCCCTTGGCGGTGACGATGTCGACCCCGGATCCGGCGTGGTCGGCGCCGTTCCCACCGGCCCCGGTCAGCCGCTCGCGCACGGCGGGGGGCAGCGACACCAGCGCCCGCGCCGTCGCCGTGCGGGTGGTCGCGCCCTTGGCGGAGACGTCCACCATGCGCGGATGCCCTGCGGCGTCGAGATGCGTGAAGCCGGGCCCGCCGGCTCGTTCAGCCGCCGACATGGTGCATCTCGACCTTGGCATGCTCGGCCGCTTCCGGTTCGGCGCCATCGGCCGGCCGGCCGGTGCCGCCGCTGTTCCTGCCCTCCATGAACCCCTGGATCCGTTTGCGGTCCTCGGAATAGCGGTCGTCACGCCGCGCCCAGGTCTCGCGCAGGACCCTGGTGACCTCCGCGTCGCCGGCTCCGCTCCGGAGCAGGGGCAGGAGCGGCATGCCCTTCCAGGCGAACAGGCAGGTGTACAGCGTGCCGTCGACCGCCAGCCGCGCCCGCGTGCAGTCGCCGCAGAACGGCTCGGACACGCTGGAGATGAAGCCGATCTCGCCCGCGCCGTCGGCGTAGCGGTAGCGCCGCGCAACCTCGCCCGCGTAGGCGGGTTCCAGCGGCTCCAGCGGGTGCACGGCGTGGATGTCCGCGACGACGCGCCGGGACGGCACCACCTGCTCGGCCGACCAGCCGTTGCGGTTGCCCACGTCCATGTACTCGATGAAGCGAACCGTGACGCCGGTGCCGCGGAAGCGCTCCACCAGGTCGAGCAGCCCGTCGTCGTTGACGCCGCGCAGCACCACGACGTTGATCTTGATCGGCCCCAGGCCGGCTGCCGCGGCGGCGTCGAGCCCGCGCAGCACAGGCGCAAGCGGCTGGTCCAGTCCGTTGAGGTGCTCGAACACGTGCGGGTCGAGCGAGTCCAGGCTGACGGTCACCCGGTCCAGCCCGGCGTCGGCCAGCGCCCGAGCATGCCGTTCGAGCAGAAAGCCGTTGGTGGTGAGCGCGATGTCGTCGATGCCGCGCGCGCGCAGCGGCGCCAGGGCGGCGATCAGCTCCGTCAGGTTGCGGCGCAGCAGCGGCTCGCCGCCGGTGATGCGCAGCTTGCGGACGCCCAGGTCCGCGAACAGACCGGCCAGCCGGACCGTTTCGTCGTCGGTGAGCTGATCGGCGGTCGGGACGAACCGGTAGTCGTCGCCGAACTCCTCCTTGGGCATGCAGTACGGGCAGCGGAAGTTGCAGCGGTCGGTGACCGACATGCGCAGGTCGTGCAGGGCGCGCCCGAAGCGGTCGGCGCCCATCTCACCCGGCACGGGCACCCCAGCGGTACAGCGGCGCCACGTGGCCGGCGGCGAATCGGTCCGGCTCCGCCGGGAGCTCCACGAAGCCGTCGGAGGCCATGAGCCGCAGGTAGTCCCCGGAGCTGCCGGTGGGACGCGGCGCGGCGGCAATCCTGCCCCCGGAGCAGTCCAGGGCGACCGGCAGGTAATAGGTGAGCGGCATCGGGAAGCGGACCTCTTCGGTCAGGGTCGCGGCCTCCGGCGCCGGCGGCGCGGCTTCCATCAACCGGGAAAGGAACGGCAGGACGTAGCGCCGAAGGCAGACCGCGACCGACACCGGGTTGCCCGGCAGCCCGAAGGCGGCCCTCGGAACGCCGTCGACGGAGCCGGTGCCGAACCAGAGCGGCTTGCCCGGGCGCTGGTTGAGGCGGTGGAAGCGCTCCTGCATGCCGGCGGCGGCGAGCACCCGCGGCATGTTGTCGGTCACCCCCATGGAAACCGCGCCCGTAGTGATCAACACGTCGTGGTCGGCCAGCAACCGCCGGGCGCGTGCGCCGAGCAGCTCCTCGTCGTCGGGCAGGTGCTCGCTGCCCGCGCGGAAGCCCGCCCCCTGCAGGATCGCCTCGGCGGCATAGCGGTTGCTCTGCCGGATCTGGTGCGGCTCCACCGGGGCGTCGACGGCCACCACCTCGTCCCCGGTGGTCAGAATGGCGATGCGGGGAAGCCGCGAGACGTTGACCCGCGATGCGCCGACCGAGGCGATCACCGCCGCCTCGCGCTCGCCGATGCGGGCGCCGGGCTCCATCACCACGTCCCCTGCCCGTCCGTCGCTGGCGGTGCGGTGCACGTTGTGCCACGGCGGAGCCTCCACGCCGGCGGCGACCTCGGCCGTGCCGGAACCGAAGGTGACGTCCTCCGAGCGGATCACCGCGTCGGCGCCGCGCGGCAGCACCGCGCCGGTCATGATGCGCACGCAGCCGCCGTCGGCGGACAGGGTGACCGGCGGCTGTCCGGCGACCGCCTCGGTCTCCACCGCGAACCGGCGGCGGCCGGCGGCCAGCGCCGAGGAGCGCACGGCGATGCCGTCCATGGTCGCCCGGTCGTACGGCGGCAGGTCCCGGTCGGAGCGCAGCGGAGACCGCAGGATGCGGCCGTAGGACTCGGGCAACGGCACGGGTTCGGCCGGCAGCGACCATGCTCCATCCGCGAGGATGCGATCCGCCTCTGCGACGCAAATCATAGGGTCATCAGACAGTAGTGGCGCGCGGATGCGCGGTCAAACATTCGCGCGTTGACCCGCCATCCCGGATGCACCAAGGTTAGCCGCCGTGCCGCCGAACGCCGATCTGGTCCGCGCTCTGGAGGACGCCATCGCCCGCGTCTTCGTCGGCAAGAGCCGCGAGGTGCGCTTCATGCTGGTCGGCTTCATCTCCGGCCTGCACGTGCTGATCGAGGACGTGCCGGGGGTCGGCAAGACCACGCTGGCGCGGGTCATGGCGGCCAGCGCGGGGGTGGACTTCGCGCGCATCCAGTTCACGCCCGATCTGCTCCCCGGGGACATCACGGGCATGACCGTGTGGGACAGCGACCAGCGCACGTTCGTGTTCAAGCACGGCGCGATCATGCACCAGTTCATCCTCGCCGATGAGATCAACCGCGCCTCGCCGCGCACCCAGTCGAGCCTGCTGGAGGCCATGCAGGAAGGCTCGGTTACCGTGGAAGGGGTGACCCATCGGCTGCCGCAGCCGTTCTTCGTGATCGCCACCCAGAACCCGGTCACCTTCGTCGGCGTGTTCCACCTGCCGGAGGGCGAGCTGGACCGCTTCGGCATCTCATTCTCACTCGGCTATCCGACCGACCGGGCGGAGAGGGAGATCCTGGACCGCTTTCAGAGCGCCGACCCGCTGGCGGATCTGCAGCCGGTGGCCGGCGCCGAGGAGATCGTGGCGCTGCGCGGCGCCGTCCGTCAGGTGCAGGTCGACGACTCGATCAAGGACTACGTGATCGCGCTGGCGGCCCGCACCCGCGACAACCCGCTGCTGAAGCTGGGCGCCAGCCCCAGGTGCTCCCAGCACGTGCTGCTGGCCGCGCAGGCATATGCGCTCGCGGACGGGCGCGATTTCGTGCTCCCGGAAGACGTCCGTACGATGCTGCCGGTGGTGGTTCCGCACCGGCTGGTGCTGTCCGCCGAGGCGCGCATCGAGAACCTCGACGCCGCAACGGTTCTGCATCGCGTCGTGGACTCGGTACCGGTACCGACCGGCGTCCGCTAGCGCCCCGGACGCCCTGCCATGAGTGACAAGCCGACCGACCCCGGCGACGTCGACGCCAACCCCGTCGACCCCAACCCCGTCGACCCCAACCCGATCAACAAGGCGTACGAGAACCTGACCTTCCTGCGCAGCCGAGACGCCCGCATCCTGCGCATCCTCTCCGAGTACCTGGAGCCGCAAGCGCGCCTGCGCCGCCGCCGCATCCGCAACGCCATCGTGTTCTTCGGTTCCAGCCGGACGCTGCCCCTGGAGGAGGCCAAGGAGCGCTACGGCGCGGTCGCGTCCGGCCGGCAGTCCGGCGTGTCCAAGGCGGAGATGCGCTACGCCCAGCGCCAGATCCGGCTGGCCGCATACTACGAGGATGCACGCGAACTGGCACGCAGGCTCACCACGTGGGCCAGGGAAACCGGTCACGACAACGATCTGGTCGTCTGTTCCGGCGGCGGTCCCGGCATGATGGAGGCCGCCAACCGCGGCGCCGCCGAAGCGGGCGGCCAGAGCGTCGGCCTGGCCATCAGCCTGCCGCACGAACCGGAGCCCAATCCCTACATCACCCCGGGCCTCGCCGTGGAGTTCCACTACTTCTTCATGCGCAAGTTCTGGTTCATGTACCTGGCGCGGGCGCTGGTGGTGTTCCCCGGCGGCTACGGCACCATGGACGAGATGTTCGAGGTGTTGACCCTGCTGCAGACCCGCAAGGTGCAGCGACCGGTGCAGGTGATCGTCTACGGCCGCGAGTACTGGGACGACGTGGTCGACTTCAAGAAGCTGGTGGAGTGGGGAGCCATCACCGCCGCTGACCTGGAACTCGTCCACATGGTCGACGACGTGGAGGAGGCGTTCGCGCTCCTCACGCGGACGATTCAGTCGTCCCGCGGCCGCAGGCGAGCCTGAACGCGCTCCGATCCGCTCCCGGTCGTCGGCGTTGACCCCCGATCGCCTACGCCGTAGGTTGTGCCAGCAGGCCACGATGGGACAGACCGAGAACGGCGTGCAACTGGAAACCACGGTCGACCTGCCGACGCGCTTCGGCAAGTTCCGGCTTGCCGCGTTCAGCACCGGCGACGACCGGCAGGAGCACCTGGCGATCATCCACGGCGAGGTCGCCGAAGCGGACGACTGTCCCGTGCGCGTCCACTCCGAGTGCCTGACCGGCGAGGTCTTCGGCTCGCAGCGGTGCGACTGCCGCGAGCAGCTTGACGCCGCGCTGTGCCACATCGCCGCGCAGCCGTGCGGTGCGGTGATCTACCTGCGCCAGGAGGGCCGCGGCATCGGCCTGATCAACAAGCTGCACGCCTACCGTCTGCAGGACGAGGGCATGGACACGATCGAGGCGAACCAGCACCTGGGGTTTCCCGCGGACGCCCGCGACTACCGGATCGCCGCCCGTATACTGGATCTGCTGAACGTGCGCTCGGTCGCCCTGTTGACCAACAACCTGCACAAGATCGAGGGGTTGCGCGCGGAGGGGATCACGGTGACCGACCGCATCCCGCTGGTCGCCTCCGGCAACCCCTTCAACCAGGACTACCTGGAGACCAAGCGCACCAAGATGGGCCACCTGCTGTAGGAGTCTGCCGGCCTTGCCGCATAAGCGGGAAGGCCCGACAGATTCCTACAGTGCCAGGTTTCCTACAGTGCCAGGTGGGTTTGGGGCGGTAGGACTCATCGCATCACCGTCTTTCCCGAGCGGACGGTTATCCTACGAGAGCGCGGCGACCTGCGCGGCCAGCGTCTCCGGATCGGTGGTCGGGCGATCGCAGACGAACCCCTTGCAGACATAGGCGGTGGGCTCGCCGGCGGCGGCCATCGACGCGAGCTCCGGTACGCGACCGGCCAGCGGCGAGTCGGCAGATGCCCACAGAACCACCGCGCGCGGCAGGAACGCACCTCCGACCACTCGCCGCAGCGCCCGCAGGCGCGGATCGTCGGATGCGCCGGCCAGCACCACCTGCGCGGGCTCGGCCACGGCCAGATCGACCGAGACGGCGAGCTCCGGCACCGCCGCCGGCGCCCGCTCGACCGCTCCGGCGCCGAGGCGCGCCGCCGCCAGGGCGGCATCGGCCAGGTCGGCGCGGCCCAGCATGCGTCCCAGCCGGGTCATGGCGCGGATCGCCAGCGACAGGCCGCTGGGCTCCGCCCCGTCGGACAGCTCGCGGCTGCGGAACAGGAGGTCGCCGGCCGCTCCATCGGTGTCGTAGAAGCCGCCGTCGGCGGCGCTGAAACGGGTTCGCAGGGCGTCGGCCAGCGCCTCGGCCGCGAGCAGGTAGCGCGCCTGGCCGCCGGCCTGGTAGAGGTCGATCAGGCCGTCGGCCAGCGCAGCGTAGTCGGCCAGGGAGCCGTCGAACCGCGCTTCGCCCTCGCGATAACGGCGCAGCAGCCGGCCGGCCTCACCGTCCCGGGCGGCCACACCGTCCCGGACGGCCGTACCGTCCCGGCCGTCCCACATGGCAGCCAGCACCAAGTCGGCCGCCCGCGCGGCGGCCTGCACGTAGTCCTCGCGGCCGACGGCAGCTCCCAGCAGCGACAGCGCGCCGATCGCCAGCCCGTTCCAGCCGGCGATCACCTTGTCGTCGAGCAGCGGCCGCGGCCGGCGCGCGCGCAGCTCGAAGAGCACCTGCCGGCAGCGCGCCAGATCCTCCTCCGGGCGGGGCAGGCGCCGGGCCGCGTGCGCGTCGCGTTTCGCCGAGCGATAGAGCACGTTGCCCGTGCCCAGCTCGCCGTGCGGGTCGCTCAGCGTGTTGCCTCGGCGCTCCAGACCGTAGACGTAGATGAACTGATCGGCCGATGGCTCCCCGTCGAGCGCGGCGCGCGCCTCGTCGTAGTCCCACAGGTAGAAGGCGCCCTCGCGGCTGTGCTCCGGATCGTCGGTCGAGACCGCGCTGTCGGCGTCCTCCGCGGAGCAGAACGCGCCGTCGGCGGTGGTCAGGTCGCGCAGCAGGTAGTCGGCGGTGTGGCGGGCGGTCGCGGCGTAGCGCTCGGCGCCGGTCGCCTGGAACGCCTCGACGTAGGCGCGCATGAGCTGCCCCTGGTCGTAGAGCATCTTCTCGAAGTGCGGTACGCGCCAGTGGCGGTCCACGGAGTAGCGGTGGAAGCCGCCGCCCAGGTGATCGTACATGCCGCCGGCCGCCATGGCGTCCAGCGTGTGCAGCGCCATGGCGCGGTGCCGCCGGCCCTCCGCGCCGTCCGCGTCGGGGTGGCGCAGCAGCAGCGACACCACCGACGGCCGCGGGAACTTGGGCGCCGGCCCGAAGCCGCCCTCCTGGGCGTCGTAGCCGGCCGCCGCACCGGCCGCTGCCGCCGCCAGGTCGACCGCGCCCGGGTCCGACGCCTGCGGTGCGCCCTCCAGGTAGCCGCGGATGCTGTCCACCACCGAGCCGGCCGCCCGCTCCAGCTCGGAGCGCCGCTCGCGCCACATCTGCGCCAGCCGGCGCAGCACGTCCAGGAAGCCGGGCCGGCCGTAGGCGCCGCGCGGCGGGAAGTAGGTACCGCCGAACACGGGGCGCCGGTCGGGCGTCAGGAACACCGTCATCGGCCAGCCGCCCGAGCCGCTGGTCGCCTGCACCACCGCCATGTAGATGCGGTCGATGTCGGGGCGCTCCTCGCGGTCGAGCTTGATGGAGACGAAGTTCTCGTTCAGAACCGCCGCCACCGCCTCGTCCTCGAACGACTCGTGCGCCATCACGTGGCACCAGTGGCAGGTGGCGTAGCCCACCGACAGGAACACCAGCCGGTCCTCGCGCCGCGCCCGATCGAACGCGGCGTCGCCCCACGGGTACCACTCGACCGGGTTGTAGGCGTGCTGCAGGAGGTAGGGGCTCTTCTCCTCGATCGGGCGGTTGGGCGTATCCCCGGCCTGCCGGTGCCGCTCCAGCAGCGCTCGCGTCCGGTCCTCCTGCCGCTGCTCCACATCGCCCATGCTCCCGACCCGGTCAGTCCCCGTGCCGTTGGCGCAGAAGCGGAGACAGGCGCAGGATCCACTGCGCCCGCTCGAACTCGTCCAGCCACTCGTCGATCTCGACGGCCAGCTCTTCCGCGGCCGGCGGCACCAGGCCCACCTCGCACGTCGGCCCGAGCTCGCGCTGCGCCTTCTTGCGGTAGGTGCTGAGCATCCGGTCGCCGATGCGCGCCACCTCGTAGAAGTCCTCGGACAGCAGCACTACCACCGGCACCTTCATCGCGCCGTTGATGCGAAGCTCCTCGGCCAGCTCGTCCTCGACCCGCTCGACGAAGCGCAGGTCGATCCCCGACGAGGCGGCGGCGATCCTCTCCAGGATCGGCCCCTGGCGGACGCAGTCGCC
>JAPOQV010000026.1 GCA_026710565.1 Spirochaetaceae bacterium
CATGTAGCGGCGCCAGTCGGCCGCGGAGTCCACCAGCGTGTTGGTGTGGATGTGGTAGCTCAGCTCCACGCCGCACGCGGCCCCGTACTCGGCCCACTGGTCGGCAGCCTCGGCCGCCGCCTTCAGGTCGGCGGCGGGCACGGCCCTGTCCGGCGGCTTGGGGCCGGTCATGAACATGAAGCAGTCGGCCTCCACTTCGGCGGCGAACTCGATGCGCCTGAGGTTCACTTCCTGGTTGCTGAAGCTCCGGTCCTCGGGCGTGCCGCTGGCGGTGAACACGGCAAGCGGCATGCCGGCATCGGCGCAGACGCGCCGCACACGGGCCGGCGGCCCCAGCCAATCGAGGGGCAATCGGCACTCCCAGCCATCCCAGCCGGCTTCCGCCAGCTCCGCCAGGCAGCGCTCCAGATCCGGCTCCCGCCAGAATATGGCGCTGTAGCCCAGCTTCATGACTCTATTCCGGACCCGGTTGGACGCAGCACGGCGCCGAACAGGGTGACGCCGTCCAGCGTCCCGGGGATGATGCGAATCGCGCGTAGCGTGAACGTGTGGACGCCCGGTTCGTCCACGGTAAGATGGCCGGTCGGCGTGCTGAATTCCGGGAAGTACTGCGAGCGCGGCGTGGCGGCGCGCTCGTCGTCGCTCAGCGTCCCTTGGGCGTTCCGCCTTGCGGTACGACCCTCGCCGTGGCTGCCGCCGACGGAGACCTCGACGCCGTGCGGGGTCACCTCCTCCGTGTCATGCACCGGCGCGGCGATCACGGCCACCGCGAAGGTTCCGGGCCGACACACGCGGACCCGCCACGACAGGACGCTTTCGGTGTCCATCCAGCCGGCGGTCAGCCCGTTGGAGAGGATCTGCAGCGTCGAATCCGGCCCGAGCGTCACGTCGGCCAGGTGTGCGTGCAGGTGGATGGCGCCGTCCGGCTGCTGGACGGTCAGATCGTCCGCTTCGGCGTCGCCGTCGATGCTCAGGGCGACCACCGGTACGTGCTCGACGGCGGCCAGGTCGGGGAGGGTCAGCGTCAGCCGGTCGATATCGCCTGCATCGGTCCGGTCCTGCGCGACCTCCACCGGTGAATCCAGGCCCAGCACCGCGGCGCAGGTCACGCGCGAGCGCAGACCATGCACGACCAGCGGACCCTCGGGAGGGTGCAGCAGATGCAGGAACAGCCGGCCGGGCTTGCAGGTCATCCGCAGGCCGTCGTGCTCGTACGGGAACGGGCTGCCGGCGGTGCCGTAGATCCCCTTGCCGTTGACCTCCATCCAGGAGCCGATCGCCCGCAGCCGCTCCGCGCTCGGCTGCGGGATCACCCCCTCCGCGGTGGGTCCGACGTTGAGCAGGTAGTTCACGCCCTTGCTGGCGAGGTCGATCAACAGCAGGATCAGCGTGTCCGCCGACTTCCAGTGGTGGTCGGCGCTCTTGTAGCCCCACGTGTCGTTGAGGGTGGCCGGCGTCTCGTAGTCGGCGCGCACGCGCCCCGCGGGGATCTGGTTGTCGCCCAGGCTGCCGTAGTCGCCCACGTCGTTGCCGATGCGGCCCGAGACCAGGCAGTCCGGCTGCAGCTCGTGCACGAGGTCGCGCAGCTCGATCGAGTGCTCGCGGCTGATGGTGTAGGGGGTGTCGAACCAGATCAGGCCGATCGGCCCGTACTGGGTCAACAGCTCGCGGAGCTGCGGCTTGACCTTGCGCTCCAGGTAGGCTGCGAAGTCCTTGCTTCCTTCGTCGAAGTCCCAGTCGTTGCGCGAGCCGTCGGGGTCGTGCCAGTCCTGGTCCTGGGAGTAGTAGAAGCCGAGCTTGATGCCCGCTTCCGCGCACGCCTCCGCCAGCTCCGCCAGCGGGTCGCGGCCGAACGGCGTGGCGTCGACGATGTTGTACGGGCAGCACGGCGAGCGGAAGATCGCGAACCCGTCGTGGTGCTTGGAAGTGATGACCAGGTAGCGCATCCCCGCCTGCACCGCCAGGTTCACCCACGCGCGCGCGTCGAAGCGCACGGGGTCGAACCGCTCCGCGAGCGCAGCGTACCGCTCGCGCGGGATGCGCCTGCGGAACATGATCCACTCGCCGATGCCCGGCACCTCCTCGCCCTCCCACACGCCGGCCGGGATGGCGTACAGGCCCCAGTGGATGAACATCCCGAAGCGCGCCTCCCGCCACCAGGCCAACCCAGGGTGGTCGACCACCGGAGCCGCGTTGCGTCCACGCATGCGGTCGCGCCAGCTCATCATCTCTGCCATGAGTGGGTGATAGCTCTCCGCCGCCGCCGTTGCAAGCCACTCCGGCGGATGGCGTGGATAATGACGCCATGAAGGCCGAGATTCCGGACCGCCTGGTCGTGTTCACGTTCGACGACGGCACGCGTTCCAACGGCGAGTTCGTAGCCCCGCTCCTGGAGCGATACGGCTTCGGAGCGACGTTCTACATCACCGAGGGACTGGGGTTCGAGGACAAGGACTACTACCTCACCTGGGAGGAGATCCGCGGGCTGCACGAACGCGGCTTCGAGATCGGCAACCACACCCGCGGCCACCGCGACGTGCGCACCCTGTCGCCCGACCGGTTGCAGGCGGAGGTGGAGCACATCGACCGCCGCTGCGCGGCGTTCGGCATACCGCGGCCGCAGACCTTCTGCTATCCCGGATACCACACGGCCGCCGAGGCGGTGACGGTGCTGGCCGAGCACGGCTTCGCCTGGGCGCGCTGCGGATGCGAGCCGACGCCGGCCGACAGCTACGAGACCGGCGGCTGCGGGCCGGCGTACGACCCGCGCCTCGACCACCCGCTGCTGGTGCCCACGACCGCCGCCTACGGTCCCGACACGGACCTGGACACCCTGACCTGGGCCGCGCGGCAGGCGCACGGCGGCCGCGCCGGGGTGATCACCTTTCACGGCGTGCCGGACTCGCGCCATCCGTGGGTGTCCACCGAGCCGCAGACCTTCCGCGACTACCTGAGCTGGCTGGCCGACGGCGGCTACACCGTGATCGCGCTGCGCGACCTGTCCCGCTACGTCAGCGCCACCGATACGCCCGCGGACCTCTACGCGGCGCAGCGCGAGCGGCAAGGCACCGGCTACGGTCCCGGAGTCAGCGGAGGTCGATGACCGCCTTGAGCACGCCGGTCTCCGGGCGAGTGAGCGCGTCGAAGTGCTGCTCCACCTCGTCGAAGCCGATGCGGTGGGTGATCCACGGGCCGGTGTCGATGGTGCCTGAGGCGATGGCGTCGATCACCCGCCGGAAGTCGCCGGGAAGCGCGTTGCGGGAGGCCAGCAGCGTGAGCTCTCGGCGGTGCATCTCCGGCTGCGCGAAGGAGATCTCCTGGCGGGTGAGCCCCAGGAAGACGACGGTGCCGCCCTGCGCGGCGTAGGTGAGGGCCGCCGCCATCGACTGCGGGTTGCCGGTGGCATCGATCACGACGTCGAACAGGCGGCCGTCGGACAGCTCGCGGAGGCGTTCCGGCTCCACGCTGTCGCCGGCGACGACGGCTCCCGCCGGGCCGTAGGTGTCCCGGCAGAACTCGACACGGGCCGGCAGCCGGTCCATGACCGTCACGTGCCAGGTGCGCAGGCGGACGAACTCCAGGGCCGCCAGCCCGATAGGTCCCAGGCCGATGATGAGAACCCGGTCCTCGTTGCCGGGTGCGGCCCGCGCCGCGGCGTGGCAGCCGATGGTCAGCGTCTCCACCAGCGCGAGCTGGTCGAAGGTCAGCGCCTCGGCGCGGTGCAGCTTGGCGGCCGGAATCGTGAAGCGGTCGCAGAGGCCGCCGTCCTGCATGACGCCGATCACGCTGAGCCGCTCGCAGCAGTTGGTGCGGCCCTTGCTGCACGCGTAGCAGCGCCCGCAGTTCAGGTAGGGCTCGACGCTGCAGGTGTCCCCGGGCGCCACCGCGGTCACGCCGTCGCCGACGGCCAGCACCTCGACGCCCAGCTCGTGTCCGGGGATGCGCGGGAAATCGAAGAACGGGAAGGTCCCGTGAAAGGCGCTCACGTCGGTGCCGCACACGCCGACCGAGTGGGTCCGCACCAGCGCCTGTCCCGCCGTTGGCTCGGCCGGCGCCGGCACCTGCACGGCGCGGGCCCGGTACGGCGCCTCGAAGCGGATCGCGCGGATCGTGCCGGCGCTCAACGGTGCAGCCCCGTTGCGGTCACACGCCCGCCGCGCTGCGGCGGCTGAGCTCGCCCAGGGTCTGGTCGGTCGCCGGCCGGTAGCCGGGCAGCGGCAGGAGCTGCTCGTGGATGGCGTCCACGATCCACCCGGCCTGCGGGAAGAAGACCGACTCCAGCTCCACCGGCGGCGTGATCCAGTTGCGGGCGCCCAGCACCACCGGCGGGGCGTCCAGGTCGTCGAAGCACAGCCGGCCGATGGTGGTGGCCATGGTGTGCAGGACGCTGCCGCGCTCGCACGCATCGGAGGTGAGCAGGATGCGGCCGGTCTTGCGCACCGACTCCGCGATCGGGCCGTAGTCGAGCGGGTTCAGGAAGCGGGCGTCGATCACCTCCGTCTCGAGCCCGTGGCGTTCGGACAGGATGTCCGCCGCTTCCAGGGCGCGGTACAGGTTCGCGCCCACGGTCAGGATGGTCAGGTCGTCGCCCTGGCGGTGAATGCAGGGCGACCCCTCGTCGATCTCGTAGTAACCGGCGGGCACCGACTGGTGCAGCACCTCGGGCTCACCGTAGAGCTGCTGGCTCTCGAAGAAGATCACCGGATCGGTGCCGCGCAGCGCCAGGTTGAGCATCCCCTTTGCGTCGTACGGGGTCACCGGGTAGTAGACCTTGAGCCCCGGGATGTGGCTGACCATGGCCGACCACTCCTGCGAGTGCTGGGCGCCGTAGCGGAAGCCCACGGCGATGCGCAGCACGATCGGCAGCGACAGCACCCCGGCCGACATCGCCTGCCACTTGGCGAGCTGGTTGAAGACCTCGTCGCCGGCGCGGCCCAGGAAGTCGCAGTACATCAACTCCACCACCACGCGGCCGCCGCTCATGGCGTAGCCGATGGCGCTGCCGACGATGGAGGCTTCCGAGATCGGGGAGTTGAACAGCCGATGGTAGGGCAGCGACTCGGTGAGCCCGCGGTACACGCCGAACGCCCCGCCCCAGTCGCGGTTCTCCTCGCCGTAGGCGACCATGGTCGGGTCCTCGGCGAAGCGGTGCAGGAGCGCCTCGAACAGGGCGTCGCGAAAGGTGATCACCTGCGAGATCGGCAGGCGATTGCCGTCGGTGTCGAACGCCGAGCGCGAACGATTGGCCAGCGCCTTGACGCGCGGGTTGTCCGCCACCGGCACGGTGAGCTCCGGCTCGCCGGCGGCCATGGCCTCGGTGGGGCGGGCGGAGAACATGACCGCCTCGATCTCCTGCGCGCTGCCGCCGAAACGGGGCGAGGCGTCGAGCGGCGCCGCCAGGCGGAACGCCCGCTCCATCACGTCCACGGCCCAGGACTCGATGCGCTCGCGCTCGGCGGCGTCGAGCAGGCCCGCTTCGTCCAGGTATTCGCCGTAGCTGCGCAGGCTGTCGCGTTCCTCCCACGCCTCGATCTCCTCGCGCGTGCGGTAGGTGGCCGGATCGCGCGCCGAGTGGCCGGCCAAGCGGTACGTGACGGTGTCCAGCAGCGCCGGGCCGCGGCCGGCGAGCAGCAACTCGCGCTTGGCGTCCACTGCGGCCGCAACTGCCAGCGGGTTGTAGCCGTCGACCCGTTCGGCATGCAGGTTCTCGGGATTGACGCCGGCGCCCATGCGCGCCAGCACCTGGAAGCCCATGGTCTCGCCCGCGGTCTGGCTGCCCATCCCGTAGAAGTTGTTCATGAAGTTGAACATCACCGGCGGGGCGCCCCCCAGATCGGCATCCCAGAGTGTCCGGTACTGGTCCATGGCGGCGAAGCTCAGCGCCTCCCAGGTCGGCCCGCAACTCGCCGAGGCGTCGCCGACGCAGGCGACGACGATGCCGGGGCGACGGTTCACGCGCTTGAAGAGCGCCGCGCCGGCCGCGATCCCGGCCGAGCCGCCGACGATGGCGTTGTTCGGCATGCTGCCGAGCGGTGCGAAGAAGGCGTGCATGGAGCCGCCGAGCCCGCGGTTCAGGCCGGTACGACGCCCGAACACCTCCGCCATGAAGCCGTACACCACGAAGTCGATGGCCAGGTCCTTGTCGTCACGGTCCCTTGCGGCCGGCTCCACCACCCGCAGGATGTCGCCATCCAGGTACTGCTCCATGACGCACTGCAGGTCGGCGCCGTCGGCGTGGCGGATGCCCTGCAGGCTCTTGGCCAGGATCTCGGCGTGGCTGCGGTGCGAGCCGAAGATCAGGTCTTCCCGTGCCAGCGGCAGGCACAGCCCCACCACGGACGCCTCCTGACCGATCGACAGGTGCGACGGACCCTCGTGCACGTAGTCGACGCCGGCGTAGCCGCCCGAGGTCTTGACGCTGTCGAGCATGCGCTCGAACTGGCGGATGAGCACCATGTCGCGGTAGGCGCCGAGGAGCGCCGCGTCGCCCCAGCGCTCGCGCTCGGCGGCGATGTCGGGCCGGTACCGGTTCAACGGGATCGGGTCGATATCGAGGCTGCCGGGCCGGCGAACCTCCTCCGGGCTGATGACCATGGACTTGGGCATGGATGAAAGGTACACCGGATCGCCGGTGGTCCGGGCGACCGGTGATGCGGTAGGTTTCGCCCATGCCCGTGGTAGCGGTGCTGGCCGCGCTGGATGAGGAGATCGAGGCGTTCCGCGGCGCGCACGAGCTGGAGCCCGTGGAGGAGGGGACGCCGTTCGCGGCCTTCCGGTTCCGGGTGGGCGCCGTCGACGCGGTGCTGATGCGCACCGGCGTCGGCAAGGTGTTCGCGGCCATGGTCGCGCAGCGGGCGATCGAACGGGTGCGGCCCGACTACCTGATCGTCACAGGGATCGCCGGCAGCGTGCGCGACGGCCTGGACCTGGGCGACGTGGTCGTCAGCCGCGACTGCATCCAGCACGACCTGGACGCGACCGCGCTGGGCTTCGAGCTCGGCCAGGTGCCGTACACCGAGTACCGCATCCTGCGCGCCGACCCGCGCCTGGTAGAGTTGGCGCTGGCCACGCCCGTGGCCGGCCGGCGCGTGGTGGCCGGTCGCATCTTGACCGGCGACCAGTTCGTCAGCGATCCCGATGCCGCGCTGCGCCGGAGGCTGAGCGAGCTGCGAGGCTCCGTCGTGGAGATGGAAGGCGCAGCGATCGCGCTGGTGGCGACCGTCAACCGCGTGCCGTTCGTGATCATCCGCTCCGTCTCCGACAAGGCGGACGCCGCCGCGCCCGCTGATTTCGGCGCTTTCCTCCGTCGCGCGGCGGCCAACTCCTATACGGTGTGCGGCGGTATCCTGGGCCGGTTGAGTTGAGATCTTGACGCGCGGCCGAGTGGTCGAAGTGGTCGCGATCCTGAAGAGGCGGGCAACATGTTGACAACGAAAACGAGAACATATTACTGCCATGTTTTTGCCGTATTGGTTGTTTTACTTCCCCTGTCAGTGTCGGCTAACGAACCTCCAGATTGCCATCATTGGAGCTCGTCTTTCGACGATCAAGGCATAGAAGGCACGATCGAAGCAGCGTTTCATCCATTCTTCTCTTTCGCAACTGATCGAGATGTGACGCGGTGTCTCACCGCCGGTGCCAGTCCGAGTTCGCGAACCGAAGAGGGATGGACTCCGCTCCATTTCGCGGCTGCATTCAGTGATTATGCGACGGTCATCACTCTATTGGAAGCGGGAGCGGACCTGCATGCTCGGAGTGGAACCGGGGAGTCACCATTACATCTAGCGGCTTTGAATTCCACCTTAGACGTCACCATCGCCCTGCTGGAAGCCGGAGCGAACGTGCACGCTAGGGGTCAATTGGGAGTAACCTCGTTACATATTGCTGCTTCCGTAAACAAGAACTACCGAATCATATACGCATTGATGAAGGGTGGCTCTGATCCGAACGCGAGAATGGAAGACGGCGAAACGCCGCTTCACGTCGCGGCTATGGCAAACGCGGAACCAACCGTGATTGTGGCGCTATTGGCCAGTGGATCAGATCCGCTTGCCGAGGATGATGCCGACGAGACTCCTTGGGATTACGCCAACGACAACGAATCGCTCAAAGGAACTATGGCGTACTGGTGCCTTAACGACGCACGTTGGCGGGCGATGGACGGCGATAACCAACGCATGCAGCCCTTGCCAACCTCGTGCCTTATGTTGACTGGCGTAGCAGAAGGGGCGTCTTCACAAACGCCGCACATTGCAGTTGGAACCTCAGACACAGAGTCGCAGCCGGTCGGATCGGATGTGCGCGACTGACATGGTCGATTGGCACAAATTTCGGCTGATATTTTGTCGGTGGGTACAGTGCGTGATGTGACCGGGCCCCGGTATCCGTCGCCAAGTCGGACATAATCATCTATTCCGTAAAGGTGGAACACGACGGTGGTGAGCTTGTCTATTGTCTCCTGTCGACGGGCAGGCGAGTGGTTGAGGACTCCCTGTCACTTAGTGACCATGTTGACTCCGCCGCCATGTTATTACCGCCATTCCCTAAACGGCTATGACCTTCGGACGGGTAACCCGGCTACGGTTCCTGAGGCACTCATTCAAAACGGGGAGAGAGTGCTGGTGGTTTCCGCACCCTGCGGAGAATTGGGCATAGAACGAATCGAGCTGGTGTCAGAGAACAGCTTTCTAGTTCAGGTCGGTTACTTGACTCACAGCAGAGTCTTCCAGGTGTCCTCCGACAGGGCTGAAGCGATTCTCTTGACCAATGGCGATGTGGTCGAACTTACACGCGGCGAAGACGGGTCCTGTCGTATTCACGTGGAGTCACAAAAGGGATACTTCGAGGGTGTCGAGGGTGGTGGGGCGTTTTGGTTCGACGCGACAATTGATTGTGAAGGCAACATCCTTGATGTCCGTTGCGCAGACGTCGGATTGTATAAGCGTGGAGGCTCTGTCAAAGAAATCAGGTCTTGATCTGGAGTCCGCGCGTCGCCCGGGTTGAGGTAATTGCGGACGGTGCGCGATCGTTTTGGGGTTGCCGTGGGCGAGATTCTATCACGTCGTTCGACTGGCGCTGAGCCTCCCCGGCAGTCAGAAGGGTAGACGTTCATCGTAGGAGTTGCGCAGACGCGCCGCGAGGGCCGGTTGCCACCTCCGATCGTCGCCGGGCACCAGCTCTCGTTGGCAGGTCTCCGTGTCGGTTGAACGGTCGGTCACGAAACTGGTGACGAAGCCACTCTCGGAAGATCTGACGAACACCAGTACCGCTACCGTCAACTCCAGTATCAGTTGACGGATGAGATGGCGGTCATCGTGCCGATGGCGATACAAGCACAGCGGAATGCCGGTCATCGTACCGTGCCTCCCTGGACATGCTCGACGGCCCTGCGCAAAGCAACGCAAGGCGATGAACGGCTGCGTGTCTGCTGTTCTCATGGGCGTAGCGTCGGCGGGACGATTGGCACTGTCTCCTTCTCCCGTATATAAGTAGCGGTAGATTTGAGCCGAGATGCGATCGGTAGTTGACACGTGGTTCTGTCTTGCCTAAGGCCATTCTCCGTTAGTCGACTTCCCCGAGGGTAGTATAGTGCGTGGTATCGGTGTTCGAAAACGGGCGATACCTTGCGAGAACCGGCTCATCCAGTAATGTGCTTCCTTTGACTTCTTTTCTTTCGACATAAAGGGAATCGGTTCCACGATCATCGACTCTGAATACGGTCAATGATCCAATAGGGGTACTGTTCTTTCCGAGTACATTGACCCACACCTCATACCGGTATTCGCCATTCGTGAACAGATAGCGATGGTCACCGCCGGTGCCCTCACGTATCAACTGGCCACCGTGGAGAATCAGGTCCGGCTCCTGATCATGGGTCTTTTCGGCATCCCATGCGGCATATCGGTAACCGCTCGCCGCATAGTCCACTCGGACGCGATAGTGTTCCGTGATCCACTCAAGGATCGGCGCATGATCCTCTCGCAGACTACGATGGAGACCGCCCCGCTCCATGAGGAGCAGCCTGTCCTGCTCGGCTTGTTCGCCTTTGGAGGCATAGTGCAGTGCGATCAGATGTCCGTCGTAGCCCAACCAGGCCACTCCAAGTTGCGGCATGCTGCCGCGCCAACCCATATCCGACCTCGAGCACGAAGGGGTCACCAAGTGGCCGGTGGCCGAGGAATGTTCCAGCATGATGCCCCGCCAACCAAAACTCGACCAATCTGTGAGTTCCGAGTCTGAGATCAACGCCGTGATCGTCTCATCGAAAACTTTCTCATAGCGCTCCAACAATTGCTGCGGGCCCATTATGTTTGGGAGCGGGTATGGTCTGCATAGCGGATACTGGATCGTACGTACGATTTTGGTACGGTCTCCACTGCGGAAGACATCGAGGAAGCGATCGACGAGTTGCACGCAATCGAAATGTTTCTCACAATAGTGGCCATCCAAGTCTGCCGCAAGCGGCGTGGGAAGCGACAGTAGCGCGACCGATATACAGATAATTATGCGCCGCAACGTGCGTTCTGGCCTGGGGGCCTGCTGGTCAAATTGTGCGCCGGACGAGCGCGTAGATCGCCCGAACGACGAAGCAGGTTCTTTCGTTGACGTCATCGCGATCTCCTGTATTTCAGATCAACACCACTGGATGCTGACTTCGGTCGCTTTGGGCCTGCGCCGTCTCAATCGTGGGATAGCGGCGCGCGTTCGAGAATGTGCGTCATCAGCGAAGGAACGCCGGCGAGCCACACGATCGGTGGCAGTTGGCCCGGCGGGCTCCAGATGTAGCCGAGATGGTTCAGCTCCTCGCGCGCCGCTAGGCGGGTAGCGGAGTCAGCCCCAGTGGTGGCGAGGGCGGCGTCGATAGCTTCGGAGCTGGCGCAGCCCACGGCTTGGCACACGCCGGTGACGCCGGGTTTCTTGGGCAGGATCCGGTTGATGACGGACATCGGCAGCAACAGGTGGTCCCGGTCCTGCCCGGTCCGTATTCGGCTTGGCGAAAGCCGCACGATGTGTATGCGACCCGTTTTGCGGCAGGCGCCCTCGAACCAGTTGAGCAGCACGGTCTTTCCATTCCCGCGCGGCCCCATCCATGGCCAGGTCGTGCGACGGAGCCTTGCCGCCGAGAAGGTCCGCCAGGCACTGGCTGAGCAACGTCTGTTCCCGCTCGCGCCCGGTCAGCGCCGGCGGGGCGACCCCCGTACCGGGAGTGAATACGTGTTGTACCGGCTCCTTCATGCTCGTCCGACCTCATCATGCGATCGCATTGGGCATAGATCTTGCTGTTCGAGGAGATGGTGATGGTCGGGGGTCTTGTAGATCTTGCCACGAGGATCGGGGACCAGCGACCGGTTCTTGAAGTCCTGTTCAAGGTTTCGGTCGTTGGTGAACAACAGGCGCGCGCCGCTGACTCTCGCCAAGGCGAGAATGTGGTGGTCGTTGGACCGGCAACTCTGTCCCGCCCGAATCGCCTCGGTTTCCGAATCGACGACGGTATCCCTGATGCGTCGCGCGCGTCCGGCTGATATCGCTTCACCAAGCCATGCCTTGAACTTGCGGTATTGACTCAGCTCGCGCAGCAACTCGCCGCCGACTACCAGTCGACCCGCTCGTCCGCGGGTGAGCCAGTCGTAGAGGATCTTGCCACGGGGCGTCCGGTCGTCTCCGAACACTTCGGGGCTTACGTTTGCGTCGATGATGGCACACATCAGAGCCCGATGGACCGTTCCATTTCATCCATGAAGAACTGCCGGTAGGTCGGTGGAGCATCGAGGACGTTGCCGTCCTGGTCCAATCGCAGCGAGTGGATCGTCACGTCGAGCTCTCCAGGCTCGAAGAACAGGACCGAAACATCCTCGGCCTTCAGATCGGTCTTCCCGTCGCGCACGTCCATGCGCACGCGATCGAGCAGATGGTCACTGTGCGTCTCTACCATCAATTGCGTGGAGGTCGCGGCGATCGAGCAGAACAACGTTCCGAGCGCCGCCTGCGCGCTGGGATGCAGATGGACCTCGGGTTGCTGCAGAAGACACAGATCCGGCGGATCTGCACGCAGCAACTCGGTAAGGATAGGAAGCGCCTGGCTCACTCCGTAGCCGACGTCCACCAAGTTTCTCCCCGGTCCCGTGCGGGTCTCGCTCCGGCCATGTTTGGTGACCTGCACTTGAAACGGGGATCCACCATCGTCCCCAAGGGATTTCATCGTTATCTTGTCATAGAGCCCGGACTCGCGACCGAACGTCTCCAGACGACGCTGCAGTCGACGCCAGTCCTCTTCGTTTCGGCGTGATACGTGGTCCAGGTAGACGGGAGCATACTCGCCTTCCGGGTCGCGTGCCGGCCTCGACGGATCGTATGTTCTGCGCGGCCTGGAACGGACGGGTGCGCTGGCGAAGGGCCGCCGTGTTTCCATGTTGAGCAGGTATGTAAGTACCCTGTCGACTTCAAGCCAATTGCTGATACTCGTCTGCGGATCGCTATTGCCAGACTCCGAACACATCCGCCCTACGTGCCAGTGTAGGGCCTTGAACGATTCGATTTCCTCACCTCTGTCGACATACACGAGCTGGTCGGGCAGTGACCAGCTCTCGTCGAGTGCGCCGAAGGTGACGACGGGATCTCGGGTCGCCTCTTGGTTGACGCGTACCCAGGCATTCCCATGCCCAACGCGACGTGCGACCGGAAACGGTGCGCCCTCGTGCTCGTTGAACGTGACGTCGAAGAACAGGCTGTTATTCGATGGGTTGATCGGATGAAACATGACTCCCGGTTCGCACGAGAAGCCAGCTTCGAACGAGTCAGCGGTGCTGCCCGTTGGGCCGCGATCATGTGCGATCTCACGATAGGTGCCGAGGTCGTAAGGGTACTCCTTGAAGTTGGGTATGGCTTCTCTGGCGGCGACGTCCCAAAGTGCCCGGACCAACGCGAGGAAGGAGGTCTTGCCAGTGCTGTTCTCTCCGACGAGCAGGGTGAGCGGCGCGAGGCGAGCCGTCTGCTTCTTCCCGAAACAGCGATAGTTGCGGACCGTGATCCGGTCCATGGTCGACGGACGCGCCATCGTCGAGAGTCTACCACGCTCCATGACAGACGCTGCCCCGCTCGTCGCCGTTGGCGCTGCGTTGCTGGTCTGGGGTGAGCGCTCCAGGGGTACGCGTCCTTCAGATGAGGTCGCGGGCGCCAACGGGGGTCGCAAGCACCGCGTTAGCTGACTGACGTGAGCAGCGAGTCGAGAATCCGCAGAATCCGCTCGACAGGTTGACTAACAGGCAACCTCTTAGATAACCTGCAAATAGTCCATGACGAAGTTTGCTTCCGTCGAAGAGTTGAGACAGGACACCCCCAGACTGCTTGCCGAGGTGGAAGCTGGCCTACGGTTCGTGATCACCAAGCGCGGCGAATCGGTGACGGTTCTTGTGCCGTCTGAGCCGTCGGAGGAGCGATGCCCACCTGTCCGGCCATCTGGAAGTGCATGGGAAGATGTCGCACCGGCTGTCCGGCAGGGTGAGCCCGCTTACCCCACGGTAGAGGAGGCTCTGGGTCACTCGCGGCGGCGGCCCTCCCCGGGACGACACATGCTGGAGACAGGTAACACTGAATGACAGGCGACGATGGTGCGCTAACGGAAGCGGTCCGTGAGGTAATCCGCGATGTGGCCGACTTTCCGCGGGCGGGGATCATGTTCCGGGACATCACGCCGGTGTTCGGAGAGATCCACCTGCCGCTTCGCGTCGCCTCGTGGATGGCCGCCACGTTCGCGGCTGATGCGGCCGACCACCGCATCGACGCGGTGGCGTGCGTGGAGGCGCGCGGCTTCATGCTCGGGCCGCTGGTGGCGCGGGAGCTGGGTGTCGGGCTGATCCCGGTGCGCAAGCCGGACAAGCTGCCGCGTGAGACGCTACGGCAGGACTACGCCCTGGAGTACGGCACCGACTCGCTGGAGATGCACGCGGACGCCTGCGGGCCGGGGCAGCGCGTGCTGCTGGTCGATGACGTGCTGGCCACCGGAGGCACCGCCGCGGCGGCGTGCCGGCTGATCGAGCGCGCCGGCGCCAGCGTCGCGGGTGCGGCGTTCCTGATCGAGCTGGAAGGACTGGCCGGGGCGCAGCGGCTGCCGGTGCCGAGTCGCAGCCTGTTGGTGCTGCCGGCGTAAAGCGCCTGGGCGTGTCGCCGCTCCGCCGCTCCCGATTCGTTGACCGCCGTCGTAACCGTATACTTGAGTGCGATCCATCATGACGACCGCTCCCACCCGCCCGCTGCAGGCGGGCGAAACCGACGGCCCGCCGGATGTGCATCGCGTCCGCGCGGCCCAGCAGGCATTCCTCAGGTACCACGGGCAGTGTTTCTGGTACCTGCGCGTCGATCTGAAGGTCACGGCCAGAGACATCCCCATGATCGCGGATGGCCTGCGGAAGAACGGCGGGCGTGAGGGGCTTCTGCTCGCCGCACAGCTATGCCGCTGACGCGTATGCACAGGGAGCTCCTCAGTCGCATCGGCGCGAACCGCAGTCCTGACAGTTACGTCGCGGGCGCGACCGTCCTGCATCGCGACGCAGACACGCCGCGATTCTCGGATGACCTCGATCTGTTTCACGACGTGGAGGACAGCGTGGCACAGAGCGCGGAGGCGGATGCGGCTACGTTGCAGGCTGCCGGGTACCCGTTCTCGTGGCTGCTGCGGACGCCGACCTTTCATCGCGCGCTGGTGACGCTGGACGGAGAGCAACTCAAGATCGAGTGGGCGCACGACAGCGCGTATCGGTTCTTTCCGGTCCAGAGCGATGCCCTCTGCGGCTATCGACTGCACGATGCCGATGCTGCGACCAACAAGGTGCTGGCCTTGGCGGGGCGAAACGAGATCCGCGACTTCGTGGATGTGCTGCACCTGCATGACACGTATCTGTCGCTCGGTGCCCTGGCATGGGCGGCGTGCGGAAAGGATCCCGGGTACACGCCCGAGTTTCTGCTCGAGTACGCAGGCCGCCACGTCGCCCATACGCAAGAAGACCTCGACCGGCTCAGCTTGCGGGAACCGCTCGATCTCAGGGACCTGAAGCAGCGGTGGATCGCCGCGGTCGATGGCGCCCGCGCGATCGTGGCCATGCTCCCGCCGGAAGAGGCGGGGTGTCTGTATCTCGGCGCGGATCGCATGCCTCTGACGCCGGACGCGACATCTCCGCAGTTCGATCGGCTGACGCGCCACAAAGGCCGCGTTCGCGGTGCCTGGCCGACCCTCTCGCCGTACCGAGCCAGTGGCGAGGAATGACCATGGCGGCGTGGATCGGCGTCGCAGCGATCCCGAGCCGCAGCCTGCTGATGCTGCCGGCGTGAAGGAGGCTCCGGGCCTGCCTTTGATCCTGATGCGGGTTGGCGGCATCATGGTGGCGGCGGGCATCGCGCTGGCGTACCTGGCCTGGGCGCTCTCCTACTCGCAAGTGAATCTGGCGGCGATCGCCATCCCGGTCGGGGTGGTGCTGCTGGGCGGCGTGCTGGTGTTCGTGATCGGCGCCGTGTCGGGGGCCAGTGCTCGCCAGGAGGCCAGCGCTCGCCAGGAGACCGGGGCTCGCCGGGAGTAGCCGCGGAGACTTCAGCCGGCGGGCAGCTCGGATCCGGCCTGCCGCCGATAGAGGTCGGCGTACACCCCGTCCAGCGCCATCAGCTCGTCGTGCGTGCCACGCTCGGCGATGCCGTGGTCCTTGATCACGAACAGGCAGTCGGCGGCGCGTACCGTGCTCAGCCGGTGGGCGATGACGATCGCCGTGCGACCCTGCAGGAGCCGCCGCAGCGCGTCCTGGATCACCGTTTCGGTCATCACGTCCACGCTGGAGGTCGCCTCGTCCAGGACGATCAGGCGCGGGTCGGGCAGCAGCGCGCGGGCGATGGCGATGAGTTGGCGCTGACCCACCGAGATGTTGGTGCCGAACTCCAGGATCTCGGTGTCGTAGCCTTCCGGCAGCCGTTCGACGAAGCGGTGCAGGCCGACCGACCGTGCGGCTTCGATCACCTTCTCGTCCGTGGCCGCGGGCGCGCCGAAGCGGACGTTGTCGGCGATCGTGCCCGGAAACAGGAACGGATCCTGTGAGACCAGCGCCATCTGCGCGCGCAGGGTGCGCTGCTGGACGGACCGCACGTCGATGTCGTCGACCAGCACGCTTCCCTCGGTGACGTCGTAGAACCGGGAGATCAGGTTGGCGATGGTGGTCTTGCCGGCCCCGGTCTCGCCGATCAGCGCCACCGTCTGGCCCGCCTCTATGGTCAGGTCGACCTCTTTCAGCACCGGCTGATCGGGCTCGTAGGCGAAGGAGACGCCGCGCAGCTCGATGCGGCCGGAGATCCGCCGCATCGGCGGGGCGTCGGGGGCGTCGACGATGCGCGGCTCCGTATCCAGCAGCTCCAGCACCTTCTCGCCGCCGGCCATCGCCGACTGCATAGAGGCGTAGAGCTGGCTGAGTTCCTGGATCGGCTGGAAGAAGCGGCTGACGTAGGCCAGGAAGGCGACGATCACGCCGATCGAGACCTCGTCCTGGCCGTGGGCGAGGCCGCCGAAGAGCAGGACCGCCGCCGTCGCCAGCAGCCCCAGGAACTCCACCGCCGGCGTGAAGGCGAGCGACAGGGAGAACGCCCGAAGCTGCGCATCCCGCGCCTCACGATTGCGTCGTTCGAACCGCTTCGCAGCCGCCGGCATCTGCGCGAACGCCCGGATCACGCGCATCCCGCCGATCGCCTCGGCCAGGTTGCCGACCATCGAGGCGATCGCCGTCCGCGTGGCGCGGAACGCCCGCCGCGCCAGGCGGGAGAAGATCAGCGTGGCGACCATCATCACGGGCACCACCGCGAAGGTCGTCAGCGCCAGCTCCGCGTTCATGATCAGCATCGCCACGACGATGCCGATCAGCACCAGGGAGTCGCCGATGATCTGCACCAGCCCCTGCGACAGCACCTCGTTGATGGTGGCCACGTCGTTGATCACCCGCGAGATGGTGACGCCGATCGGGTGCTCGGTGTGATAGCGCAGCGATAGCCGCTGCAGGTGGCGGAAGAGCTGCGCGCGCATCGTGGCGAGCATTCGCTGGCCGACCCACGACAGCAGGTAAGTCTGCAGCGCGTGCGCGGCATAGGTGCCCAGGAACGTCAGGACCAGGAGTCCGGAGATCAGCGCCAGGCTCCTCAGGTCGCCGGAGGCGATGGCGTCGTCGATGGCGAGCTGGATCAGCCACGGCGCCGCCAGGCTCAGCGCGGTGACCACCAGCATGGCGAGCGAGGCGGCGACCATGTGCCTGCGATACGGACGCAGGTAGACCGCCAGGCGGCGGAGGACGTGCGGATCGATCGCCCGGCCCTGGCCGCCGCTGGCGAGCGCGGCCAGCGTGGACCTCGGGCCGCCGCCCCCCATGCCGGTCGAGAAGGTGCTCATCGCGGCGCTTTCCTCAGTGCATGAGCGGCCGACGGTGTCAGGTGGCCGTCGCCGTCGCCCCCGGCTGCGGCGGGTAAGGGTGCCGCGGCTCCGGCGGAGGCGAAGATGGCGGCATAGAGCGACGAACCTGCCAGCAACTCCTCATGGGTGCCGTAGGCGGCGATCCGCCCCTCCTCCAGCACGACGACCGCATCCGCGTCCTTGCAGGTGCTGGCGCGCTGCGCGATCACGATCATGGTGCGCCCGCCGGCGGAATCGCGCAGCGTCGACAGGATCCGGCCCTCGGTGCGCGCGTCGACGCTGGAGGTGGCGTCGTCCAGGATCAGGATGCGCGGATCGGTCAGCAGCGCACGGGCGATGGCGATGCGCTGTTTCTGCCCGCCGGACAGGGTAACGCCGCGTTCGCCCACCTTCGTACCGTAGCGCTCGGGCAGATCTTCGATGAAGGCCCGGATCTGCGCAGCCTCCGCCGCCGCCTCGATCTCCGCCTGCGAGGCGTCCGGGCGGCCGAAGGCGATGTTCTCGCCGATGGTGGCTGCGAACAGCACCGTGTCCTGCAGCACGACGCCGACCTGCGAGCGCAGCGACGCCAGCGTCACCCCGCGGATGTCGATGTCGTCGATCTCGATCACGCCGCGGGTGGGATCGTACAGGCGCAGCAGCAGCGAGATCAGGGTCGTCTTCCCGGAGCCGGTGGCTCCCAGCAGCGCCAACCTGCTGCCGGCCGGAATGGTCAGGTCGATGTCGGAGAGCGCCTCGGGGTCATCCTCCCCACCGAATGCGAAGCTCACGTCCCGGAACCGGACCCCGCCCCGGCCGCGCGGCAACGGCGGTGCGTCCCGGGCCTCCGGGATGGCGACCGGGGCGTCCAGGATCTCCGCGACGCGCTCGGCGGACGCCAGCCCCTGCACCATCATCGGCAGCATGGCCCCGACCCGGCGCACCGGCGCGAAGAGCTGCGTGAGGTAGGTAGTGAACGCCACCAGCAGCCCCAGGCTCTCGCCGCGCACGACCATCAGGCCGCCGATGCCCACGACCACCACCAGGCCCAGGTTGGCGATCAGCGACAGGAGCGGCGTGTGTATGGCCTTCAGCTTCGTGTTGAGCGCCGAGATCACGAACCAGCGATCGACCTGCCGCTGAAACCGTACGGTCTCCCGCTGCTCCTGCGCGAACGCCTTGACCAGCCGCGCGCCCTGCAGGTTCTGCTCCAGCGCCGACGTCATCACGCCGAGCTGCTGCTGCAGCCGGGACGCCAGCGGCCGTTGCTGCTTGGCGAATATGAACGCCTGCACCGCCAGGAACGGGACCGGGATCAGCGACGCGGCGCCGAGCACGGGGTTCATCGCCAACATGAACGCCAGCGTCCCCGCAAACAGCACCGCCGCGTCCAGGACGCGCAGCAGCGCCTTGCTGACCACGAACCGGAGGCGCTCCACGTCCTGGATCGCTCGCTGCAGGACCTGGCCGGTCTCCATCCGCTCGATGAAAGAGATCTCCACCACGCCCAGCCGCAGGAACAGTTCATTGCGCAGGTCGTAGGCGAGGCGCTGCGCGGCCATCTCCGCCAGGCGGCCCTGCAGGAATCCGAACACCGCGCGCGCGGCCGACAGAGCGATGAGCGCGATGACCGAACCGATCAGCACCGACCGGTCGCCGGCGATGATGCCGTGGTCGACGATCCAGCGGACGAACAGGGGGATGACGAGGAGAGCGCCGGCGTGCGCGAGCATCGCCGCGTACGCCGCCACCATGAGCGGTCGGTAGGGGCGCAGATAACCGAAGAACCGGCGGAACAGGCTCGCCAAGCCGACAGTATACCAACTGCGCCGGGCCGGGCTACCCGCCGGGCCGGTCCGACGCGCCGTTGACGGTTAGGGAGAGATGGCCCTCGGACGGGTTTCTTCCACCTCAGCCGTACGCCGAGCCCAACCCCATGGCGCGGCGCCACGCCGCCACCTGGCCCAGGTGGTGCCCTTCGTGCATGGTCATCAGCGCGGTGGCGAAGTCGCCCACGGTCGGGAAACGCGTGCCGCGAGGGGGCGGCATGGGCTGCCGCAATCGTTCCGCGTCGACCGTCTCCATCGCCCGGGACACACGCTCATGCTGCTTGCGGAGCTGCTCCAGGAGCTCCGCCTTGCCGGGGAAGTCGGCGGCGTTCCCACTGGGAATCGACCCCATGCGGCAAGCCTCCTTCCATTTGTCTGGAAAAGTAGACGGCAGCCCGAGCATGCCGGCCAGCGCGTCGGAGGTGACGCCCAGGTGGCCCAGCGTCCACGCCGGGTGATTGATGACTCCGGACGGCTGAGCGACCATCTGCTCGTCCGTGAGGTCGTCGACGAGCAGCTCGGCCCGTTTGAGGTTCATGCCGTAGACGAACAACAGGTGCTGGATCATGGATGGGGCGCACTATAGCGCCGGCGCGCCACGGCCCACCATCCCGCCGCCCGAGTGGGGTACGATGCTGTGGTCATGGAACACACGCGAATCGGCCTGTTGCATCCGGGCCAGATGGGCTCCGCGGTGGGCGCCGCCTTGGCAAAGGCTGGACACCGGGTGCTATGGGTGTCCACGGACCGGTCCCCGGAGTCGCGTCAGCGCGCGGCGGCGGCCGGGTTGGAAGACGCCGGCTCCCTGGAGGCGCTCGCCGCGCAGGCGGAGGTGATCCTGTCGATCTGTCCCCCGCACGCGGCGCCGGAGGTCGCCGAGCAGGTGGCTGCCCTCGGGTTCACCGGCATCTACGCCGACTGCAACGCCATCTCGCCCCACCGGACACGCGCCGTCGAGACGATCATCGCCGGCGCAGGCGCGACCTACGTGGACGGCGGCATCGTCGGCGGTCCTCCTGCCGGCGGGCCGCCGCAAACCTCGCTCTACCTTTCGGGCGCTGCCGCGGATCGGGTGGCCGCATGCTTCCCGGCCGAGGCGCTGCACGCGGTGGTGCTCTCCGACCGCATCGGCGCGGCTTCCGCGCTGAAGATGTGCTACGCGGCCAACACCAAGGGCACCTCCGCCCTGTTCGCGGCGATCCTGGCGCTGGCCGAGCGGGAAGGGGTGCGGGACGCTTTGGAACGGCAGTGGGGCGAGAGCCTGACCGCCTCCGCCCACAAGCGCGCCGCCGACAGCGCCCTCAAGGCGTGGCGGTTCGTGGGCGAGATGCACGAGATCGCAGCGACCTTCGCGGAATCCGGCCTGCCCGGCGGCTTCCACGCCGCCGCCGCGGAGATCTACGAACGCTTGGCCCCGTTCAAGGGTCGCACCGAGCCGCCGGAGCTCTGCGACGTGCTCGACACCTTGTCGCATAGTACCGTGTCGGGCATGTCGATCAGTGAGAGCATGTTACCTGAGTTCGACCATGAGGCTGCGGGGGTCCGCACGACGCTGGCGCGGGTGCCGTCCGACAAGCTCGATTGGAAGCCACATCCGGCGTCAGCTTCCATGGGATGGCTCGCGGGACACGTGGCCAACCTGCCCACCTGGGCGGTGCTGACCATCGAGCAGGATGATCTGGACCTCCTGCCCGGCGGCAAGCCGCTCGACCAGCCTCCGCCGCCTGCCGACAGCGCGTCGCTGGTGGACACCTTCGACCGCAATGCCGCGGCCGCTCGGGCCGCCATCGCCGGCGCAGGCGACGCCGACCTGATGAGGCCGTGGTCGCTGCTGCAGAACGGCGTCACCCTCATGACCATGCCCAAGGTGGCGGTGCTGCGCACCTTCGTATTCAACCATCTGATCCACCACCGTGCGCAGCTCGGCGTATACCTGCGGCTCAACGACATCGCGGTCCCTTCGCTCTACGGTCCCTCCGCCGACGAGGTCCCGAACTGATCGTGATCACCGTCGCGCCGGGCGCGGCATCCGACACCGGGCGGCGGCCGTGAGGCTGACCGTCCTCGGCGACACCGCGGTGTCCCCCAACCTGGCGGCCGGCGACCGGACGTCCGTGTGCGCGTATCCGGTCGCGACGCGGTTGGCCGACGGCACGGTGTTGGCGCTCTACCGGCAGGGCCTGGACAAGCACGGCGCCGACGGCCGCTTCCTGCTGCAGCGCTCCGCCGACCGCGGCGCCACCTGGAGCGAACCGGTCGTGGCGCTGGACCGGGGCGGCCGCGTGGCCGGCTCGCCGGCGGACGGCCCGGCGCGGGTGCCGTCGATGGCCGGTTTGCTGCAGACCGCGAGCGGCGCGCTGCTGGCCAACTTCGGCGTGGTCGAGGGGCTGGGCGAGGGGACCTACATGTTCGCGCACGAGGCGCGTGAGTTGCCGGTCCGCATGCTGCTCACCCGCAGCGATGACGGCGGCGCTACGTGGTCCGAGCCCGAGGTGCTGAACGCCGCTCCGGCCGGGTCCTGCCCGACCACCAAGCCGTTCCAGCGGCCGGACGGCACCATCTGCATGCCGCTGGAGATCCCGGGCCCGGCGCCGGGCGTGCCTGCGACCGGCATGGTGTTCTCGGACGACGACGGCCGGAGCTTCGGCGGGTTCGTCCGCTGCGCGTTCGACGACAGCGCGGCCCTGGCCTGGTGCGACGGTCACTGCGCACAACTCGACGACGGACGTATCCTGCTGCTGCTATGGACGTTCCGGGCCTCCGACGAGACGACGATCGACGTGCACCGCTGCCACTCGGCGGACGGCGGGCGGACCTGGAGCGAGCCGCTGCCTACCGGGCTGCACGGGCAGGTGACCGCTCCGCTTGAGCTGCCCGGCGGATCGGTGCTGGCGGCCAGCAACCGGCGCGTTGCGCCCGACGGCATCCTCATCCACGTCTCCCATGACGGCGGCGATACCTGGGATCAGGACGACTCGGTACGGATGTGGGATCCCGCCGCCGGACGCACGCTGGCCGAGCCGGCGGGCGCGTCCAGCGATCGCCATGGCGCCGGAATCTGGGCCGCGCTCGGCGGGTTCACGTTCGGTACGCCGGACCTGACGCTGCTCGACGACGGCACCGTTCTGTTGATCCACTACGCGACCCTCGACGGCGTGACGCACATCCGCGCGGTCCGCGTCCGCTTGGATGAGTGAGAAGGAAGTCCGGACCGTCACCGGCGCTCTGGACGCCGGCTCCCTCGGCGTGGTGCTGCCCCACGAGCACCTGATCCACCGCGTCAGCATCCACTCCGGCCGGGCCGACAACACCTGGCTGGACGTGGATACGGCCGCCGCCGAGTGCCGTCGCTTCCGCGCCGCCGGCGGCGGGGCGATCTGCGACGTCACGCCGCTGGGACTGGGGCGCGACCCGGCGGCACTGCGAGCGGTCAGCGAGCAATCCGGGGTGCCGGTCGTCTCCGCGCTCGGGCTCTACGACACCTGGACGCAGCCGGACGAGGTGCGCGGCCGTCCCGCACGCGTGGTCGCCGACTACCTGGAGCGTGGCGCTGAAGGGTGCGGTCTGATCGGGGAGATCGCCAGCCACAACGAGTCCGGCCACGCCGACTGGCGGCGCTACGCGCTGTATGCGTCGGAGCGCGACCTGTTCGCCGGAGCAGCGCGGGCGCAACAACGCACCGGACTGGCGGTCACGACGCATGCCAGCCTGGGGCGGGGAGGGGTCGCGCAGACACGGATGCTGATCGACTCCGGTGCCGCCCCGGAGCGGGTCATCATCGGCCACTGCGACGCCCACCTGCACGGCGACGAGGCGCTGGACCTGGACTACTACGAGGCTCTCCTGGCGCTTGGCGTCTGTCTGGAGTTCGATCTCTTCGGTTGGGACGAACTGGCGCCGGATGCGCTCCGTGCCAGGCGGATCGCGACGCTCTGTGATGCCGGGCACGCTGGCCGCCTGCTGATCTCCACCGACACGTGCCGCCGCTCGCAGCTTCACGGCTGCGGCGGCCGCGGCTTCGACTACGTGTTCACGAGCGTCATCCCGGCTTTGCGCGCCGCCGGCGTCAGTCAGGCCGACATCGACACGATCACCCGCGCCAACCCCGCCCGCCTGCTCAGCACTCGCTGATGGGAAAGGGTGGCGCATCCCGTAAGCCGCGTGGATTCGCAGAAGGCTACCCGCACTATGCGCGCTTGGTGATCCGCTTGCGATTGACAGCGCCGGGAGGAACATTTATGCCTTAGGCGCAAGGAGATAGCGCATACTGACGATGGTGGAGGCATCCGGGGCATCCCGAGAGTTGCCCGCCGCACGGTTCTGAGGACATGACAATGAAAACCGTAACGTTCGTGTACTGGCAGGAAGACGGCGTATGGATCGGCTACCTTCAAGACTATCCCGACTACTGGACTCAGGGTGAGACCTTGACCGACCTCAAGGAGCATCTGCGGGATCTCCATCGCGACTTGAGCGCTGGCGTCGTGTCAGGAATTCGCAAGGTGGAGGAACTCGTCGTGTCGTGAAACGGCGCGATCTGATTCGCAAGATTGAGGACGAAGGCTGTGTGCTCGTGAGACATGGCGCCAAGCACGATTGGTACCGCAATCCGCAGACCGGCGTTCCTCAGCCGGTGCCACGACATCGTGAGATCTCGGAGCATCTGGCCCAGCACATCATCCGAATGTTGAGCACTCCCCAAGACACGTCACGGAAATCGACATGAAGACGACCATCGATCTCCCCGAGGAGGCGCTCCGAGCGGCGAAGGTAGTGGCAGCAGGCCGCGGCGTGACGCTCAGGCAACTGTTCACCGAAGCGCTGGAGGAGAAGCTGCGCCGGTGCCGGGCATGCGGGCGGTTCGGAGGCCGAGCCGCCGTGGATGGCGGGGTTCGGCGCCTTGTCCGACCTCGCCGATGAGAACGGCCGCGTGCTCGCCGTGATCGAAGAGGAGTTCGAGCGGATCAGCAATCGCTGACGGAGATACTCATGATGATGCGCGCTTCGGCGCCCGCGGCCAGCAGCGGGAGGGGCGGCGCGTCGCGCCAGGCCGGGTCGGCCAGGCGTGAGAAGCCGTCCAGTCCGGCGGTCCAGGGCTCCACGCAGACGAAGGGTGCCTCCCGCGGCGCGTAGATCACGAGCTGCGTGATCGAGCCGTCGTAACCCACCGCGATGCGGCGGCCGGCGCCGCGGTCGGTGAGCACCGCCTCCGTCCCGCTCAGGTCCGTGAACACGTTGTCGTAGCTCGCCTCCGGGTCGAGGCCGAACGGCTCGGCCAGCGCGCGCGTGCTTCCCGACGGCACCAGCAGTTCGGAGTCCAGCTCGACGGACCGGGAGGCGGGGAGGGCAAGCGACACCCCGTCGCGGCCGGGGTCGGAGATCGCCAGGTACGGGTGCGCGCCGAACGCGTACGGCACCGGCGTGCCACCCAGATTGCGCACGCATAGCTCGATCTCCACGCGCCGAGGGGTAAGGGACAACTCCAGGCGCACGGCGACCGGCCAGGGATAGCTCTCGCGCACCAACGCCTCGGGGACCTCGGCGGCATAGATCAGGGTGACGTACTCCGCCGACCGGTCGACCTGCGGGGGGCCGATCCGGCAGCGGTCCAGGAAGCCGTGAATGGGCATCGACAGCGGCTGCTCATGACCGGCGAGCCGGTAGGCGTCGGCGGCCGGTGGCTCGACGGACCGGTCCCAGGTCCGGCCCACCGCCGGGAACAGCAGCGGATTGCCGCCCGCGTACGGAAGGCCGCGCTCCGGGAAGCCGGAAGGCCGGTGGAACACCTCGCGGCCGTCCACCACCCAGGAGAACAGGTTGCAGCCCAGCTCCCGCGCGATGGCGAACCCGGCGCCGCCGACCGTGAAGCGATCTATCACGACCCGAGCCACCCCGGTGCCCGCTTGCCGGCCGCCGGCCGCCTCGCTACAACCATCCCCATGCGTACCGTTCCCGAATCGCAGAAGTTCATCATCGCCGACCACAATACCGACACGACCGCCGATCTGCCGCATTGCCCGAACCCGCTCGGCTGGTACCACTCGGTCGCCGGCATCAAGAACACCGGCGACGGCCTGGTCGCCACCTACCGGCTGTCAGACTCGCACACCGCGGTCTACACGCATATCATGGCCGCCCGCTCCCGCGACGGGGGCCGGACGTGGTCCGAGCACCGCCCCATCTCGCGCCGAAACGTCTGGGAGCACCACGCCTGCTGGGTCGCCCCGCAGCTCAGCCGCCTGTCCGACGGGCGGCTGGTGATCGTCTGTGACGAGGGCCACCGCACCAGCGGCACCGACTGGCCGATGCTGACCCGCTGGCAACAGCGCCCGCCGCGCGGCATGGCCAACTACCTGTTCTGGAGCGAGGACGACGGCGCCTCCTGGAGCGACCCTGTGCGGATCGACGACGTCGGCGGCGAGCCCGGATACATCACCGAGCTGGCCGACGGCACGCTGCTGTACAACCGAGATCCA
>JAPOQV010000027.1 GCA_026710565.1 Spirochaetaceae bacterium
GCCGTCGCGTCGCGCCGGCGGGGGGTGCGCCCGGCGGGGGGGCCCGCGGGGGCGGGGCCCCCCCCGGCGCCCGCCCGCCGGCCCGCCCGGCACCCCGCCGGCGCCGAGTCAGCGGCCGAGCTGCAGCGCTTACCCGACTGGCAGCAGTCGGATCCCAAGTGGATCAGGGGTGCGCTCCGGCGCGCGACGGCGCTGCCCGGCGGCGGCTGGCACGTCATCGACGCCGTTCGCGCGATCGGCGAGCGGCCGCGGCGCTACCGCGTCGCCGACCGCGAGCTGGTGGTATGGCGGGGCGCCGGCCGGCTGCTGGTGGGGCCCAACGCCTGCCCGCACCTGGGCGCGTCGCTGGCCGACGGCCACGTCCGTGACGGCTGCCTGGTCTGCCCCTGGCACGGACTGGCCCTGGACGAATCCGGCCGCGCCGGCTGGCGGGTGCTGCCGAGCCACGACGACGGCGTGCTTCTCTGGGTACGGCTGGATGGCGCGGAGGAGCCCTCCGAGAAGCCGTTCCTCTGCGTGCGACCCCCCGACGGCATCGACGCCGTGATCCGCATGGAGGCGGCCTGCGAGCCGGAGGACGTGATCGCCAACCGCCTGGATCCCTGGCACGGTGCGCACTACCACCCCCACTCGTTCGGCCGCCTGCGCGTGATAGAGCAGGCCGACGACAGCATCGTCGTGCGGGTGACCTACCGCGCCACGCGCCGCATGGGCGTGGAGGTGGACGCGCGCTTCGACTGCCCCGACCCGCGCACCATCGTCATGACCATCATCGACGGCGAGGGCGCAGGCTCCGTGGTGGAGACCCACGCCACCCCGGTCGCACCCGGCCGCTCCGCCATCATCGAGGCGACCGTCGCCACCTCCGACCGTTTCGGCTTCCGCCTGGCATGCCGCGCCGCCGGCCTGGTGCGCCGCGGCATGGAGCGCAGAGCCCACCGCCTCTGGGTCGAGGACGCCGCCTACGCCGAGCGCCGCTACGCCCTGCGCACCGGAAGTGTCTGAACGCAGCCGGGAGCTGAAGCCAGGTCAGCGCGCCAACAGGCGGTAGGCCAACCCGGCCGCCTCGGCTCGGGTGAGGGGCGTCGGGGACTCAGGCCCGTCCCGTTCCGGCGCAATGCCGCGTGCGCGCAGCAACTCGTTCCACTCGGCGAGCGTAACGCCCCGACCGGCCGGCGCGCAGGTCAGGATGCGTCGCGCCAGCTCGTCGGGCACGTTGCTGCCGGCGCGCACCGCGGCCAGTCCATCGGCCCAGAGCGCGGCTTCCGCCCGGTCCAGGGGCTCGGCCGGGCGCGCGTCGTACGACCCGAAGAAGCCGTGCACGCCGAGCATCTGCAGCGCCGGCACCGCCTTGCCGTCGCCCGGATTGCCGTCGTTGAGGAAGGTGAGCATCGCTCCCGACTCGACCAGCGCGCGCTGCACGGCGGCGATGTCCACGTCGGCTACCGGGACCCCGTCGGCGCCGGCCTGGGCCGCGGCGCGGCCGGCGGCCTCGCCGATCGGCACCATGGTCGGCTCAACCCGGATGGTGCCCCACCCCACGTGGCTGGCCGAGCAGCACCCCGGCACGAGCAGGTTGTCGATCTCCCGCGGCAACAGACAGCGGTAGGGCACCTGCCCCGGACGGGTCAGCTCGGTCATCAGGATCTTCCCCTCGCGGCTGGACCCGCCGACGGTGTCCCAGTGGCACTCGTGGGAGTCGAGCGCCCACTCGGTCACGCCGATGCTGTCCCGGTGGACGGGCGCGCGCGCAAGGCCGGGCGCCAGCGTGCTGTCGTGCTCGGTGAACAGGTAGCGGCCCACCAGGCGCCGCGCTTCCCGCACGTACATCTCGTACGGCACGTTTTCGTTGTCGGTGAATTCGTCCGCGGCCAGGCCCCACTGCCGGGCACGGCTGCGCAGCTCCTCGGGCACGTCGGCGTCGTTCTGGAGAAAGTGCAGCAGCCCCAGCGCCCAGTCCCGGTGGCGCTCGGCGATGCGCCGGCGCTCCTCCCAGGAGGCGAGCGGATAGCGCCAGCCGCCTTCCGGGAGGTTGGCGGCGTTCCAGCTCATCTTGCGCACCGGGACATCGCCGGAAATCTGCCAGCGGTCGCGCAGCTTGTGGAACAGCTCGCGGCGGTACCAACCCGGACGGGCCGGCAGGCGCCGCTTCTGCGGATCGTTGGTCAGGCAGAGGCGCACGTTGTAGGCCTGGATCGCGCCGTCCCCTTCGCCGGTGGAGCCCGCGCAGATCTCGCCGGTGATCGCGCCATAGGTCCGCAGGCGCAGTTCCCCGCGGCGTATGGCGCGCGGATAGCCGTCGCGGTCGGAGTCGCGGCGCAGAACGGAGAAGATGCGTCCGGCGTGGATCTCGTTCAGCTCCCGGCGCGACTCCCGCCCCACGCGAAAGCGCGCGCCGGCGGCGGCGTACAGGTCGCCCTCGTAGCTGGCGTCGGCAAAGGTGGCGGCCTCGATCTCCCCCGCGCCGCCTGATCCCTCGAACGCCACGCCGAGCAGCAGGCGTCCGGCGCGGGACACCCGCCACGGCGCCCGTTCCCGAAGCAGGCACAGGCCGGACGTCTCCTCGACCAGCGAGTCCAGGACCGCCTCCGCCACGTGGGGGGCGAAGTACGGATGGCGCGACGACACCTCCGGCGGGTCCCACTGGGTGCGACGGTACGCCTCGGAGTCGGCGCCGCTCTCGTTCCGGGTCAGCTCGCACATGCGTGCCACCATCTCGTCGTACAGCGGCGCCCGCGGGCCGTCGTATACGGTGTCCAGCACGCCCAGGCCGTTGGTCCACATGCCGCCGATGTGCGCGTGGTGGTGGACCAGGGCTACTGCCAAGCCTTCCCGCGCGGCGCGCACCGCGCAGGCGATCCCCGCCGGCGTCGCGCCGTACACGCACAGATCGAACCGTTCTCCGTTGGCCATGCCTCGCCTGCTCCCTGCCCTATCCCTTGACCGCGCCGATCTGGATCCCCTTGACGAAGTAGCGCTGGATGAACGGGTAGATGAACACGATCGGCAGCGTGCTGATGATGATCATAGCGTAGCGGATGGTCTGCGGGGGCGGCAGGTGCTCCACGTCGATGTCCTGAATCGAGTCCACGTCGGTACCGGCGATCACCAGCGCGCGCAGTATGTTCTGCACCGGCAGCTTGGCCACCGAGTTGATGTAGATGGCCGCGTCGAACCAGGCGTTCCAGTGGGCGACCGCGTAGAACAGTCCGATGGTGGCGAAGGAGGGCGCGCTCAGCGGCACCACCACCGACACCAGGATGCGCAGCGGGCTGGCGCCGTCGATCTCCGCCGACTCCTCCAGCGACTGCGGGATCTGGTAGAAGAAGTTGCGCATGATCAGCAGGTTCCAGGTGCTGACCAGGTTGGGCACGATCAGGGCTCCCAGTGTGTCGATCAGGCCGGTGGCCTTGACCACCAGGAAGGTCGGGATCAGGCCGCCGGAGAACAGCATGGTGAAGAACAGCAGCGCGGTGATGGCGGTGACGCCCGGCAGCGCCCGCTTCGACAGCCCGTACGCCAGCGCCGCGGTCACCGCCAGGTTGGCTGCGGTGCCCAGCAGGATGCGCACCACCGTCACCCGGTAGGCGCCCAGGACGATGGAGCCGGAGCTCAGCAGGTACCCGTACGCGGAAAAGTCCAGCCGCCGCGGGATCAGGACGAACACGCCGCGCTCCTGCAGCTCCTGCTCGCCCACCAGCGAGGAGGCCAGCACCAGCAGGAACGGCACCAGGAACAGCAGGCCCACCAGCACCAGCACGCCGTAGTTGAACGGCGCGAAGATGCGCTCGCCGCGCGACCGCGGGCGCGCGGGGCCGCCCTCCGCCGGGCGCGTCACCACAGCCCCGACTGGCCGAGCTGCTTGGCGGCGCGGTCGGCGACCACCACCAGCAGCAACCCGATGACGGACTTGAACACCCCGACCGCGGCCGCGTAGGAGTACTGCACCCGCAGCAGCCCCTCCCGATACACGAGGGTGTCGATGATGTCCGCCACCCCGTACACGCCGGGCGAGTAGATGTTCAGGATCAGGTCGAAGCCGCCGTCCAGGATGTCGCCGATGCGCAGGATCAGCAGGATGACGATGATCGGCGCGATGGTGGGGATGGTGATGGCGAACACCTGCCGGATGCGGCCGGCGCCGTCGATGATGGCGGCGTCGTAGAGCTCGGGGTCGATCCCGGCGATCGCGGCCAGGTAGATGATCGAGCCCCAACCCACCCCGTGCCACATCCAGGTGGAGAGGGCGATGACGCGGTAGAAGCGCGGCTCGCCCAGGAACAGGACCGCCTCGCCGCCCAGACCGGTGATGATCAGGTTGAGCAGCCCGCCGTCCACCGAGAGGATGGCGTGCACGAGCGACGCAACCACCACCCACGAGATGAAGTGCGGCAGGTAGGAGACGGTCTGCGCCACCCGCTTGAAGACGAGGTTGCGCACCTCGTTGAGCAGCAGTGCCAGGACGATGGCCAGGGTCGGCCCCAGCAGCAGCCGCAGCAGGCTGAACACCAGCGTGTTGCGCACGACGTTCCAGAAGTAGAACGACGACACGAAGCGCTCGAAGTACTTCAGCCCGACCCACTCGCCGCCGAAGTAGATCTCCCGGAAGCCGCCCAGCGGGGAGATGTCCTTGAACGCGATGACCACCCCGTACATCGGCAGGTACTTGTAGACCAGGTAGTAGACCAGGCCCGGCAGCATGATCAGGTAGACGCCGCGGTAGCGGGCGATGCGCCGCAGCAGAGGATGGGAAGACGAGGCGGTGGCCGCGAGGCGGCGGGTGTGCGCCATGGGCGTAGGCGGAGCGGGCCGCCGCCCGCGTACAGGCGGCGGCGTGGCTCCGGACGAGTGCGGGACTATCCGCCCTTGGCGGCGCGGTACTGGCGGGTGAGCTCCGCGACCAGCGTGTCGATCCCCAGGCTGCGCAGGTCCGCCACGAAGTCGTCGTAGGTGTCCAGGGAGCGCGCGCCGGTGATGAACTTCACCGTCTCCTCCTGGATCATCCGGTTGATGTCACCGTAGGCGCTGACGCTGTCCAGCACCTGTCCCGGATCGTACCCGACGTCCCAGTCGAACGGCCGCTTGACCCTGCTGAAGTCCCAGAAATGGGTGCCCAGGAACTCGTAGAACTCGGCGCGGTCCGGCGTGGCGGGGCCCGAACGCACCGCGTTGACGATGCTCACGCCGACCGCCAGGTCGCCCTTGTAGGTGTCATCGAGAACGGTGAGCCCGGTTTCGTTCTCGGCATCCGTGAACTCCCAATGCACGCCCTGGACGCCGTGCCGGGTGCTGAGGTAGCCGTACACGTCGTCCCACCGGAACCCCAGGTCGATGAACTTCATCGCCGCCTCGGGATGCTGCGAGCGCTTGTCGATCATCAACGCGCGATCGCCGCCCTTGCGCATCGTCTCCGCCCAGCCTTCCGGCCCGGACAGCGGGCTCATCACGTACTCCGCCGTGGGCACCGCCTCGCGGAGATGGTAGTGGTTGCGGTCCGTGATGCGGCCGGCGCCGGCCAGGGAGGCGGCGACGCGGTTGTCGCGCACCGCCTGATCGATGTCGGCGCGCTTGACGATCGAGAACTCCTTGAACAGGTAGCCGTCGGCGAACCAGCCGTGCACGGCCTCGAGGAAAGCGCGGTAGCCGGGATGGAGCTCCGGCGGGGTGATGGACCCGTCGGCGTCCTGCCAGTTGGCGTAACCGCCGGGAATGAAGCCGCCGGCCACGCCGGAAAGCAGGCCGGTGAGGTTGGCCATCAGCGGTATGGTGGTGCCGTTGCCGGCCGGATCGGCGTCCATCACCGCGGCCAGGAATGCTTCCAGCGACTCCACGGTGGCGGGGACCTCCATGCCGAGTTGCCCGGCCCAGTCGCGGCGCACGTACAGCGGCTGGTCCGCGCGCGGGAAGTCCCTTACCACGCCCCAGATGTTGCCCTCCGAGTCGCTCATCAGGTCCCAGAACTCGGCGGGATAGGCGTTCATCACGGTCGGACCGTACTCGGGCAACACGTCGTTGATCGGCTGGATGGCGTCGAGAGCGCGGTACTTCGACCAGGAGCTGCTGAAGATGTCGAGCTTCTCACCGGATGCGAGCAGCAGCGTCAGCTTCTCCTCGGCCCCGCCGCGCGGCGGCAGGATGGGTTGCACCAGCACGCCGATCTGCTCCAGGACCCAGTCCTGCACCACCTTCACGCTCTCCGGTGCGGACGCGTTCTCCTCGTTCAACGAGAACGCGTAGAAGGAGATCTCCGGCGGCGCGTCCGCGGCGGCCTCGGTTGCCGGCGCCGCGGCTGCCGTCGTCGCCACCCAGGACAGGGCACCGAGCGCCAGACCGATCACTCTCGTAGATGTCAAAACATTGCCTCCCGATCGGACCGAATCGATGTCGGCGCATCGTGCCCCACCCCCGGTCACGGACGCAAGCGAGCACTCCGGGGTTGCTGTTTGTCAGAACAAGCTATACATTTCTGACAGAAAGTGAGGGTACGACTGATGCCCAGCCTTGCGAGTCGCATTGTCGAGCACGTCTCCGTGCTTCCCGAGGCCGCTCCGGTCTGCCCGGCGGCCCTGCTTCACCTCGGAAGCCGGGCCGCGGTCGATCAGGCACTCTCGCGGCTCGTTCACGCCGAGCGACTCATGCGGGTCTGCCGTGGCGTCTACATGCGGCCCGTCGAGACCCGGTTCGGCTTTCGTGCGCCGACGGTCGAGAAGGCGATCGCCTCGCTTGCGGCGCTGTGGGGCGAAACCATCGTTCCCAGCGGTGGGGCCGCTGCCAACACGCTCGGGCTCACCATGCAGATTCCGGTGGAGCCGGTGTATCTCACATCCGGGCCCAGTCGACGGTTGTCCTTCTACCGGTTGCTCGTGAGGCTGCGCCATGCTCCTCGCTGGCAACTTGCGGCGCCGACCCGCCGCGCCGGCGATCTCATCCGTGCCCTGGCATGGCTCGGCCGCGACGAAGTCGAGGATGTGCTGAGCCGGGCGGCCTCGCGTCTGACGGGAAACGACCTGGCCGAATTGATGGCTGCCCGCGCCACCATGCCCGGCTGGATGGCGACGGCGGTGAGTGCGCTGGGCCCGAATGACTGACACGCCATTCCTGTCTCTTCCGGAAAGCGATCGACGCGATGCACTGGCCGTCGCCGAACGAGAGGCGGCGCGGCGAGCCCACATCCTGGAGAAGGACATCTGGATCGTGCTCGTCCTGCACGCGCTATTCGGTGCTCCCTTTGCACGAGAGTTGGTGTTCAAGGGCGGAACCTCGCTGGCGAAGGCCTACGGCGCGATCCGCCGGTTCTCGGAGGATGTCGACATCACTCGCGACATTCGTGCGCTCGCTCCGGACCTGGCAGCCGGCGCCGGCGTGGACCCATTGCCCGCGACGCGCAGCCAGGAACGGCGCTGGACGCGAACGATCCACGAACGGCTGGAGACATGGATACGGGACTGCGCTCGTCCCGAGGTCGAAGACCGCCTCGAATCCGCCGGCTTGAAGGCGCGGGTACACGCTGACGGGGAGCGTCTGCTCATTGTCTACGAACCCTTGTTCGAAGAGTACGGCTTCGTCCGTCCGGAAGTCATGGTTGAGTTTGGGGCGCGCTCTACCGGAGAGCCGCATGAACGTCGACCCGTCGTGTGCGATGCGGCTGCCTGGCTTCCCGGTCTCTCGTTCCCGACCGCGCGTCCGTCCGTCATGCGTGCCGAGCGGACCTTCTGGGAGAAGGCGACGGCCATGCACGTATTCTGCCGCCAGGAACGGCGCCGGGGCCAACGCCAGTCCCGGCACTGGCACGACGTGGTGCGCCTGGATGACGCCGGCGTCGCGGCCCGAGCCTTGGCAGACCGAACGCTCGCTCACTCGGTTGCCCGCCACAAGGCGGTGTTCTTCGCCGAAAAGGACACCGCCGGCAACTGGATAGACTACGCGGCAGCGGTGCGGGGCACCCTGCAATTGGTGCCCGGCGGTGACGCGCGCACCGCGCTTGCCGACGACTACGGCAAGATGCGCGCCGACGGCATGCTGCTCGATGATGGCGAGCCGTTCGCATCGATCATCGATCGCTGCGCCGATCTCGAGACGCGCGCCAATCGGCTCCCTGCCGATGGGGAAATCGACCGTTGAGCTTGGCTTGACCCCTCACAGACCGGCCGCGTGGGCGCTGTGGAAGGTGTCGGCACCGCCGCGGAGGCCGTCGGGTCCACGCGTGATGGCCAGCGGGCTGGCGAACGGGCTCATCCCCTCGGTGGTGTAGCGCGGGTCGATCACCGCCACGCGGTGGCGGCGTGCGCGCAGCTCCTCGACCACGTCCGGGTCCAGACGGCCGTCGACGGCGGTCAGCGGCGTGCTGCAGTCCAGGCGCGGCGCGTCGATCGCGGCCTGCGGACCCAGCCCGAAGTCCATCATCTTCACCACCAGGCTGGTGACGCAGCTGGTGATGCGCCGCCCGCCCGAGGCGCCTGCCGCCACCCGCACGCCTCCCTCCCCCAGCACCAGCAGGGGCGACATGTTGTTCAGCGGCTGCTTGCCCGGCGCGATCGAGTTGACGTGCCCGGGCACCGGGTCGACCCACATCATGCCGTTGTTGAGGATCACGCCGGTGCGTCCGGCCACCACCCCGGAGCCGAAACCGGAGCCGAGCGTGTTGGTCAGCGACACTGCGTTGCCGTCGCCGTCCATCACGCACAGGTGGGTGGTGCCGTCGTGGTAGGCCGGCGCGCTGCCCGGCGGACGCTTCGGTGCCTTGCGCCCCTCCTCGCGCCACGGGTCGCCCGCCTTGAAGCGGGCCGGCGCCCTGTCGCCGATGCCGGCCTGGCGGCGGGCCGCGTAGGACGGCGAGGTGAGGCCGCGCCACGGCACGTCCGCGGTCTCCGGGTCGGCCATGTAGGCGAAGCGGTCGGCGTAGGCCAGGCGCGCGGCGCAGATGTAGCGGTGCAACGCCTCGGCGTCGTTGTGCTCGCAGGCGCCCAGGTCGCTGCCGGACAGGAGTTGCAGCGTCATGGCGCTGGTGATGCCGCCCGAGGCGAACGGCGCCACGCGCACGCGGTCGCCGCGGTAGGCCACCTCCAGCGGCGCCGGCTCGGCGCCGGTCTGCCAGTGGAGCGGCCGGTAGTTCTCCAGGTCGGCATGGTCGAGGATGCCCCCCGCTTCGCGCACCGCGTCGACCAGCCGGCGGGCGATCTCGCCGCGGTAAAACGCGTCGGCACCTGCCCGGCCGATCGCGCTCAGCGTGTCGCCCAGGTCCGGCTGGCGGATCCTGACCGGCGCCGCGCGCAGCACGTCGCCGCGCGTGTAGGGGCTGCCGGGGATTTCGATCCCGCACGGCAGCTCGCCCGCCGGCAGAAAGGTGCGGCGCAGCTCACGGTAGCGCGTGAGCTTTCCCACCTGCCCCGCGAACGCCATCACGTCATGGAACTCGGGGGCGAAGCCGTACTGCGCGAGCTCCACGGCCGGCGCCACCACCGCGTCGAGCCGCAGGCGCCCGAACGCCGCGTGCGCGGCCGTGAGGCCGGCGACCGCACCGGGTGTGGCGATGGAGCGCGGGCCTTCCAGGTTGGCGTTGTCCTCCACGCCCGGCCAGCCGAACGCGCCCACGGCCGCCACGCCGGTGAGGCGGTACATGTCGGGAGCGGCGGCCAGCGGCGCGCGCATGGGGAAGGCGAACACGCCGCCCCGTTCCCCCATCTGGTAGACCAGGTATCCGCCGCCGCCGATGCCGCTGGAGGAAGGCTCCACCACCCCCACCGCGAACACGGCAGCCACGGCCGCGTCCATGACGTTGCCGCCGGCGCGCAGCGATCTCAGCGCGGCAGCGCTGGCCAGCCGGTGCTTGGTGGCCACCATGGCTCGCTCCCCGCGCGCCTCGCTCTTGCTCGCGGCGAAAGTGCTCTCGCTCGCCTTCGGTTCATCCATCCCCGGCCTCCTCCGTCTGCAATCTGAAGTCCAGCATCGTATCGCCGTCGAACAGCCCCCAGCCGCGGAACCGTTCCCCGGCCAGCAGGCGGGGGAGCCACACGCGGTCGTCGGCCCACATCCGCTCGTACGGGATCGCGTCCAGCGGCACCCACAGCGGCTCGGCCTCCTCGGTCTCCTCAGGGGTGCCGTGCGCGCAGGCAGCACGGAACACGTGCATGTGGGTCGAGTAGCCGTCCAGGAACTGGAACGAGATGGCGCCCCGGTGGCTCAGCCGGCCGGCGCGGAGGCGCACCTCCTCCCAGAGCTCGCGCGCGGCCCCCGCCGCGGGAGTCTCGCCCGCCTCCACGCGGCCTCCCGGCGCATTCACCTTGCCGGCCCCCAGCCCGCGCTTCTTGCGGATGAGCAGCGCGCGGCCGTCCTCGACGACGAATACCACGGTGGTGACGTCCACCGGCACCCAGGTGTCCCAGTCGATGTCGCCCAGGGAGCGCGCCTCCGCCAGCGCCGGCAACGGCCGCTATGCCTTCTTCGCGTAGGGCGGCAGCGGCCAGCCCGACTCGGCGCCGACGCGCATGGCCCGCTCCCGCTCCTCCGGCGACAGCGGCGGCACGTCCACGGCGCCGGCGTTCTGCTCGAGCTGCGCCCGGTTCCTGGCGCCGGGGATCGCCGCCGTCACGCCCGGCGTGTCCAGCACGAAGCGCAGTGCCGCCTGCACCATCGTGCGGCCTCGCTCGGTCAGGAAGCGCAGCTCGGCGAGTTTGGCGAGCGCCGCCCGCGCGCGCGGGTTGGTGAAGCGCTCGTGGCGCCGGTCTTCGCCGTCGAGCTGCTGCGTGTCGAAGTATTTCCCGGTCAGCGCTCCCTGGCCGAGGGGCACACGGATCAGCGTTCCCAGGTTCGCCTCCTGGGCCAGCCCCAGCGCGTCATCGGCGGTGGGATTGACGATGCTCAGCCCCACCTGCGCCATGGCCAGGTCACCCAGGCGCAGCAGTTCGCGCATGGCGTCGCCGTCGTTGGTGGAGATGCCCCAGCAGCGGATCTTGCCGGCCTGCTGCAGCTTCGAGAGCTCCTCGGCCACCGCCGGCATCAGCTCGCTCGGCGGCACGCCGTGGAGCTGGTAGACGTCGATGTAGTCGGTGCCGAGGCGCTGCAGGCTGCCGGCGCACGCGGTCTGGACGCGGGTGCGCGCGTCGGCTTCGCTGTCGCCGCCGACCGGAGGCGCCACCTTGGTCGCGATCACGTACCTGCCACGCCGGTCGGCCAGCGCGCGGCCGACGATCCGCTCCGAGTGGCCGGCGCCGTAGCCCTCGGCGGTATCCAGCAGGTTCACCCCGAGCGTCTCCGCGTGCTGGATGGTGCGCACCGACTCCGCGTCGTCCATGCCGGGCCATCCGCCGCCGCCGTGCGTCCCGCCCATCTGGTAGCAGCCCAGGCCGATGCGGGAGACCTCGATGCCGGTCTTGCCGAGCGTCCGGTATTCCATGCCTCTCCCCTTCAGCGCTCGACCGGTGCGGTGCGGCCTTCGGCCATGCTGCGATGGACCGCCTCCGTGAATGCCATGTACTGCACGCCGATCTCGAAGGTGTTGCGCTCGACCGCGCACTCGCCGCGGATGGCGGCGCAGAACTCCTCCTCCCCCCGCCAGCCGGGCGGCATGAGCTCGCCAGGGCGGGGCTTGGCGGGCGGGACCGGCAGGGGTGTGAGCGCGTCGTCGTCGCGGCGCGCGCCCAGCAGTTGGCCGCCGGCGATGCGCAGCGTGCCCTCCGAGCCGTAGATCGTCGTCCCGGCCATGCCGTGGCCCATCACGCTGGAGAGCTGCAGGTGCAGCGTGGCACCGCACGCCATGTCGGCCAGCACCTCCAGGTGGTCGGGAAGCTGCATGGCCTGCGCGACGCCCGCGTCGTCGCGCCGGGTCGGCACGAAGGTCTTGCCGATCGCCGCCACGCGGGTGGCCGGTCCCACCCAGCGCATGATCGTCTCGTAGGTGATGCCCAGCGAGCCGATGTTCAGCCCGCTGTAGACGGCGCTGTCGCGCCACATCGCAGGCGCCCCGCGGTCGATGAAGCCGCCGCCGCCCAGGTGCTCGACCGCCAGCACGTCACCGACGTAGCCGTCGGCGATGTGCCGGCAGATGGTTGCGTCCATGCCCAGGGTCATCGCCGCCGGCACCACTTGGGTGACCAGGTCGGGACGCACGCGCGAGGCGGCCAGCATCTCCCGTGCCTCGGCCAGGTTCAGGGCGAGCCGCGCCTCGGTCAGCACGTGCTTGCCGGCCGCGAGCGCGGCGAGCGTGACCGGCCTGTGCAGGTAGGGCCAGGTGCCGATCAGCACGGCGTCGATGTCGTCGGCCTCGACCAGTTCGCGCCAGTGGTCGTGGACGCGGCCGATGCCGTGCTCGGCCGCCGCCCGCTCGGAAGACTGCCGCGAGCGGTTCGCGACGCTCACCAGTTCGACGCCGGGCTGCGCCTTCAGTCCGGGAATGTGGCGGTTGCGGGTGTTGTTGCCCGCGCCGACGATGCCGACGCGGATACTGCCATTGGTTCGTGACATGGCCGGGGATGATACCGCAGGGCGGCGGCGCGTCCTCCCGTCAGAGGTCCAACACCACCTCCAGAGGGGCATGATCGCTCAGTCCGCCCTCGGCGATCGTGCCCATCTTCTCCGTCCAGTACTTCGCGCGACGCACGCGGAGATCGCCGCTCGCGAAGACGTGGTCGCTCCGCGTTCCCGCAACCAGGCTGCACGCGGCTTCATCGTGGCCATGCAGATCGAGGTACACGTCACGCATCCCGAACTTCCTCAGCGCCAGAGGATCGTCCGATTCATCGCCGTGCAGGTCTCCGGCCAGGATGGTGGGATGCCGACCTCTGCGCGACATGGCCGAGTGAATCACTTCTCTGCGATCGGGAAGCTCTCCCCACAGGCACGCGGTGTGCAGCCTGATCCCGTTGGCGAGTTGCACCGAGAGTGAAGCATGCATGTTCGGCCAGCGACACTCCGTATCCATCGCGCCGTCTGCGGGCGAGAGCACGTGGACGGGCGTCTTCGAGGCGATGAGTACGCCGCTGTAGGCACGCATCGGATCCCTTACGGGGCTTATAAAATGGGGAAGGCCGATCTCCCTCAGCAGCGGCTTCCAGCGCTCGAGGGACGTTCGGATGACTTCCTGCAGCGCGATGGCGTCCGGTGCCAGGCCCCGCAGAAACTCGGCCTGTGACCGTGTGTCGGCTCGATGCCCCGTGTTCCACGTGACAAGACGCATGGACCTGCTCCACCCACCGTGGCCGCCGCTACGAGCCGGCGAGCACCTCCGCGAACAGCTCGCGATCGATGTTGCCGCCGGAGAGCACCAGGCCGACCCGGCTGCCGCGCATCCGCGACCGCTCCTGCAGCAGCGCTGCCAGCGGTCCCGCGGCCGCGCCCTCGGCCACGTTGTGCGTGTCGGTGTAGTAGGCGCGCATCGCCGAGCGCAACTCGGCTTCGGCGACGGCGACGACCCGATCGACGCCGGCCAGGATCAAGGCGAGCGCTTGCTCGTCGGGGACGCGTACCGCCATGCCGTCGGCGATGGTCGGCGCGGGCCCGGTCGGGCGCGACTCGCCCGCGGCGAACGAGCGCTGGTAGGCAGGCAGCGCCGTCGAGACGACGCCGATGACGGCCGTCGCCGGCGACAGCGCGTTGCGGGCAGCCATCACGCCACAGATCCCGGACCCCAGGCCTATCGGCACGTAGACGGCGTCCAGATCCGTCACCGCGCGGAACAGCTCCATGCCGTAGCTGGCGACACCCCTGACCAGTTCGGGGCTGAAGGACGGCATCAGGTGCCTGCGTTCACCGGCGGCCAGCACGGCGGCATGAGCATACGCTTCATCGAAGTCCCTGCCGTGCTCGACGAGCTGGGCGCCGAACGCGCGCATCGCCTCATTCTTCTCACGGCTGTTGCCGACCGGCATCACCACGGTGGCGGAGAGCCCGGCGCGGCGTGCGGCGAAGGCGACGCTCTGGCCGTAGTTGCCGCGCGTGGCGGCGATCACCTCGTTCACGCGAGGGTTGGCACTCCGCAGCCGGTCGACGGCCACCAGCGCACCGCGCAGCTTGAAGGACCCGATGGGGGTGTGGTTCTCGTGCTTCACCCACACCGAGCAGCCGGTCCGCTCGCACAACAGCGGCCAGCGGTACTGCGGCGTCGGCGGCATGGCGCGGTAGACGGTCTGCGCCGCGCTGTCGATCTCGTCGAGTGGAGGAAGCCGTGCCTCGATCACGCCTACAACGTACGCCGACCGCACGCCGGCGGGAACCCTCCACGCCCCTGGAGCCATCGAGGCGTGGCTACCAGCCAATGTGCGCCGACTGCGAGAACCGCTTCCGCCACTTTGCACAGCGTTGTGTATCTCGGGCTTCATAGGCGGCCAAAGCCGACGCAGCGCTCAGATCGAATCGGCTCTCGTCGTCTTCCCCAAGCGCGGTCAGGCGCATGGTGTACCACGCGGTGACTCCGCCTCGGGGAGGCCCATCGAAAACCGGAAATTCGGGATCGCCGCCCTCGTCGCTCAACCATGCATGTGCGAGCATCGGGTTGAGCACCATCGCGCGGGCGAGGCTCACGGCGTCGACATGTCCCTTCTCGACAGCGTCTCTCGCTTGCTCCCGTGTCTCGAATCCTCCGGTTGCCATGACCGGAATAGCCGTCACCTCTTTCGCCCGCCGTGCAAAACCGACGAAGTAGGGGCCGGATGACGACGTGCCGTCGGAACTGGATGCCGCACCCGGAAAATACGTGCCTCCGCTGACGTCGATGAGGTCGACCGACGTTCGACCGAGCAGGCGAACCACTGCCAACGCATCGTCTTCGGTAAGGCCGCCCACCAGCTTGTCCGTCGAGTTGACCTTGATGCCGAGCGGGAACGACGGGCCAGCAGCCTCCCTGACTGCGTCTATCACCTCGTGGATGATGCGGAACCGCCCTTCGATCGAGCCGCCATAGGCATCGGTTCGTCGATTGAACAGAGGTGACAGGAACTGGCTGAGCAGGAACCCGTGGGCCGCATGAATCTGAACGCCGCCAAATCCTGCGTCTTTCGCGAGCTTCGCAGCTCTTGCGTAGGTGCCGGGCAATTCCCGAATGTCGTCAAGTGACATCCCCTCGCACTGCAGCCCCTCGATGTCCAGCGCGGACGGCCCCCTGGGCCGACTGATCGGCACATGCGAAAGCGCGCCGGCATGACCGATCTGCGGCCACATTCGTGCACCGTTCGCTGACCCTCGTCGTGCCAGATCGTGCATGGCCTGCAGAGCCGCGCCCGGCGCAAGAACGAGATTCCCAGGTTTCTCGGGATAGCGGGGGTCCGCCTGCACCTCGCCGATCAGCGAAAGCGCTGCGCCACCCTCGGCCCACCGTTCGTAGAGCCGCATCTGCGCGTCGGTGGGATTGCCCTCGCCATCTCCAAGTGAGTCGGACATCGCGGATTTCACCAGCCGGTTCTTCAATACCACGCCACAGGGCAACTCCAGAGGTCGTCCCAGCACCGTCATCGACTCGGGTATGTCGTGCGATCGTGAGCGGTTGTCAAGCCTGTCGTGGGCACCCATAGTCCCCGCCCATGAGCCATGCAGCCATCGAGCGCGCGATGAGCGTCTCCTGGGGACCGGGAGCCGCCGACGACGAGTCCTACTGGGAGCGGATCCGTGCCCGCTTTCCGTTGGACCCTGACCTGGTCTACCTGAACAGCGCCGCGCTCGGCGCTCCGCCGGACCCGGTCGTCGCCGCCGTGCACGAAGGCTATCTCCGGCTGTCACAGGACCCGGACGCCGGCAAGATCGACTACCGGCGCTACAACGACGAGGTCGCCATCCCGGAGCTGGCGGCGCTGATGGGAGCCCGGCCCGAGGAGCTCGCCATCAACCGCAACGCCTCGGTCGGGCTGGAGCTGGTCGCCGAGGGCGTCACCGGCCTGCGCGCCGGGGACGAGATCCTCACCACCAGCCACGAGCACCCGGTCGGCGTGCAGCCCTGGCGCGCGCGCGCCGCCCGCGAGGGGCTGGTGGTGCGCGAGGTGGACCTGCCGAGTCCGGTCGAGGACGCGGCGCAGTTGATCGAGCCCCTGCGGGCTGCGATCACCGAACGAACCCGCGTGCTGGCTTTCTGCCACGTCACCCGCGGCGGCATCCGCTACCCGATCGAAGCGATGTGCCGCCTTGGGCGCGATCACGGCCTGATCATCGCCATCGACGGCGCGCAGGCGATCGGCCGCGTCCCGGTCGACGTCACCGCGTACGACTGCGACCTGTATGCGGCCAGCCTGCACAAGTGGCTCCTGGCACCGTCAGGGACCGGCGTGCTCTACGTTCGGCAGGAGTTCCAGGAGCCCTTCGGCACGATCTCCACACCGCCCGGCCCCACCGCCCTTCGGTA
>JAPOQV010000028.1 GCA_026710565.1 Spirochaetaceae bacterium
GCCGCGGGCGCCTGCGGACGGGCGTGGTGGCCGCCGGGGGGCGGATGGAGGAGCCGAAGTTCCGCCTGTCGATCGCCCAGAACCGGCTGCCGAACGTCGAGTGCTTCTACTACATGCGGCTCCACGGCCGAAACGCCGCCAAGTGGTGGCGGCACGACCGTGCCGAGGAGCGCTACGACTATCACTACTCCGCCGACGAGCTGCGCCCGTTCCGAGACACCGCCGATGCCGCCGCCCGGCTCGTGAAGCGGCTCTACCTCTACATGAACAACCACTTCGCCGCGAAGTCCGTGGCCAACGCCGCCACCCTGAAGCACCAGCTCGGCCTGGAGGTGCCCGGCACGTGGCGCGACGAGATGGTGGCGCGTTACCCGGAGCTCGACGGGGTGGTCGGGACGGGCTCGGCGGCGGCGCCGTTGCTGCCGATCGGTGAACCGGCGGCGCGAGAGTGACAGTGTGCAGCGTGGGCGTCCGCAATGCTGGCCCTCCGCTGAACCGGCCCGCGAACGCATGGGCGAAGCGCTGTCTCACGGCCGACCTTGCCAAATATTGCCAATTCGTCTACGGTCCCGTCATGGGCACGATGAACATATCGTTGCCGGATGCGCTGAGGTCCTTCGTGGACCAGCAGGTCGCGTCGCGCGGATACGGCACATCGAGCGAGTACGTCCGGGAGCTGATTCGCCGGGACCAGGATCGTCAGCGCCTGCGGGGCCTGCTGCTCGACGGCGCGGACTCCGCACCGGCGTCCACGGCGGACGGAGCCCGCTTCGATCGCCTGCGTGAACGCGTCCGCCGGCAGACGACGGCGTGAGCCGCAAACGGGTCGTTCTGCGGGAACGGGCGGACCGCGATGCCGTCGAGGCTGTCGAGCACTATCTGGGCGAGGCCGGCGAGAGGATCGCGCTCGGCTTCGTCGACGCGCTCGAGCGTGCGTGCGCGCACATCGCCCGCCATCCGGCGGCGGGTTCGTCGCGCCATGCCCACGAGCTGAATCTCCCCGGCCTGAGGGCCTGGCCCCTGAAGCGTTATCCGTATCTGCTGTTCTACGTGGAACGCGACGACCACGTCGATGTCTGGCGCCTGCTCCGTGCGGAACGGGACATCCCGGCGTGGCTGTGGGAGCCGGAGGACCCTTGATCGATGGACTCCGACCCGATTCCAGCCTTGCGTAGCCTCGATTCAGCCCTGGCGAGTGCCGGCCCCGTGCCGGCGCCCGGCGCCCGCGTCGTGATCCGCGACGCCGAGTGGGTGATCCGCCGCGTCGACCGCTGTCCGGACGGCGGCTACCACTCGTGTGCGACCGACGCCGGCGTCGCTGTTCGAGAGCGATCTCGCGTACTGCGAAGCGGCGCTGCACCGGCTGCGGGAGAAGGACCGAACGTTGCGGTTCGAGAGCGATGTGACCGGAACGGTTCTGACCCTGGATGCACCGGAGGACCTGCAGCGGCGGTTCGGCTACTTCCCGCGAGAGGTGACTCCCGAGAACGGCCGCTTCGCGCTGACGGGGACCGGAACCGGATGCGCGACGCCATCGCCGACAGCCGCCACGAGGAAAGGGCGTGGCCGACCGTCCACTACCTCTGGCGCCTCAACCGCCAGCTTCGCAGCTCGAGCTGCAGCTCGAACGGTCGGAGCAGGCGGAGGCGTTCAAACGCGCCCGTCAGGAACGCGGCCAACGCGACATCGACACGCTCTTCGACGAGTACCTGGAGTGGGTCCAGGAGACCATGACCACCGAGCCGCAGCCGTACATCAAGGTGGTCTGCGTGATGACCGGGAATCGGGGAACCCCCGACCGGAAGGCGTGAGCAGTGGGTAGAATGGACTGACGAGCGGATGGGATCCGTCGACCCCACCCGAGAGCCCGAGCGCCGGGTTCCGGCGCCGATCCCCTCTGACCGACGACGCCCGGATGACCGCGTAGACTCATGCCCGCTGCGACCGCTGCCGCCTTCACCGGCATCCACAACGAGAACGAGTTCTACAGCCACCACTACCTGTCGGAGATCCTCAGCGGCGACATCCGGTCGACGGTGGACCGCTGGCGGGAATCCGCGGAGGCCGGCGGCGGACAGACGCCGTACGCCGCACTCCGCGCCCTGGCCGGCGACTACGTGCGGCGGCCTCCCGCGGAAGGCCGTCAAGGGCGACACCGCCTGGACCCTGCGCCGCCCTGGCGGCGTCACCGCAACCGACACCGCCCTCGGCTGGGAGGACTGCGATCTCCGCGAAGGCATCGTGACTCGCCGCATCACCGACGACACCCTCCCCGGCGGTCCCGTCGAGCGCTTGATCGAGTACCACGCACCTTCGACCGCTGCGACCGCGAGCAGGACTACCGGACGGCGTGGGAGGCATTCACGCAGCGGTTCGGAATCCTGGGCGGGCAACACCGTTCCCGTGCTCGTGGAAGGACGGAACACGGGTCGGACAGGCTCCGTCCGTAAAACCAGGGGGAGAATCGATCCCATGCCGGTTCTTCATGTCCATCATCGCGACGCGTCGATCCAGGTCACGATCAGGCTGACTCGCTTTATCGCCGACTGGCCGGCGGCGCAGCAGAAATTCATCGGCGGAATCGCGGACCGGTTTTCCATCGGGCCCGGTAGTTTCAGCGTCACGCCGGGGTTGTCGCTCGACGACTTGCGATGTAGATGCCAGCTCTTCGGAGGCGCATGCAGCATCGTTCTCTCGCCCGATGTACTGTCTCTGAACTTCGCGAACGTGGGACGGCGGGCGCATCCGCAGGTCATCGAGACGGTGCGGCGATCCCTGGAATGGCTGGCGGCCGCACTCGGAGAGAATGGACGGGACTCGATATCGTTCACCACCAGCGCGCACATGGAGGCAACGGACAGCACCGCCGTCGATGCGTACCTCGGCCAGTTCGTTCGCGGAGATGTCGACCGCATCATGCGGTCGGAGCCCGGCGCCAAGCATCTGCCGTCGACGCGCATCGTGTGCTCGGACGAGAACGGACGGTGGATGTTGCTGCGCGTGGTTGAGAAATCGATGTCGCTCGAGTCGGGTGTCTTCGTGGACACGCGCGTCGAGATCCGGTCTCCGGATCCGGCGGCCTTCGATGACCACGTCGCTTTGCTCGACCGTCTCGACGGGCTTGCGGATCGCTTGGTCGGCCTGCAACCGGAGGATGACCAATGACGACGACCACCGCCGGCGTCGGTATGGGGCAGCATGGCGATGTCTACTCGCTGCCGCAGACCGCTGCCGCCAATGCCGAGGAAGGGGTGCATCAGAGCGCGAGCCTCGTCGTACAGGCCACACCACCAGTTCGACGGATTTTCACGTCTCCCTGGTCGACCGCGGACGGCTCGGTGGGGTGGCTGGCGGATACCCTGCGGCCGAGTGGGACGTGGCTCGAGGATGCCTTGCGAACCCTGGCGGAAGTGGACGAGGAGATCGCCGAGGAGGGCCTCCCTGCAATCGGCCTGCCCGCCCGGAAGGAGGCGGAGCGGATCATCGTCGCTCTGGCGCGGCACCCGTGGGCGCCCACGGTCTATCCCACACAGGACGCTGAGATCGCCATCCATTTCAAGTCGCCGGATCGGCCCAATTCCGTGATCATCCTGCTCGACAGCCACGGGCGGGGAGAGTGCTACGCCTACACCGGCGGGCGCAGTCGGCGCGCGCACTACGACGTTGCGTCAGACCTGCCGGACGGTTTCGTCAGGGAGCAGTTGCGGGCCCTGGCGCCGGGACGGGCGGCGGGTCCAGCGACCCAGGAGGGCCTCGGTACATCCGCCATGGTGTTTTTTGTGGGAGCGCCGACCGGACTGTAGACGCCGCCTGCCGGAGAATCCCCCGGACCCCAGTTCGCGAATGTCACTGCCGCCACAGGTCGACTCGCAGGAAACGCTGGGTCGGAGCGTCTTCTCCAGCCGGAGCAGCCGGCGCGCGCGACAGGGCCGGATTGACATGAAGGTCTTTCTGGAGCGGGAGGACGCGGAGTCGATCTCCGTCGATCGCATGGATCACGCGCCGATCTCCGAGTTGGCCGCGTGGTCCCGAGATCGCGGGCGGAGCAGAAACCCGCCGCAGACCTTCCACGGGTGGGCGGTACTGATCGCCGAGGACGCCAGCAGAAGCGGCCGAACCGTGCTCGCCACGCCGATGCCTGAGAACCCGTGCCATGCAGACATCTTGCTGAACGTCACGGGCGACGAAAGGAGGCGACAACAGAAGCAGCACGCCAACGAATTGGCCGCCCATGCCACTTGGCGGGAGGCGGAACCAGTTTCCAGCGCGGAGAACTCATGACCACGATCACCTTCGAATTGCCGGAGGAGTTGGCAGAGGAGCGAGGAGGCACGGCTTCTGGCGGCCAGCGCGGTCGAGGCGATGATTCGGGAGACCCTTCGTCGGCGTGCAGCAAGGAGCTGCTGGAGGCCGCGAGCAAGCTGGCGGCGGCTGAACTCCCGCCGCTGACGCTGGCAGAGATTCAGGAGGAGGTGGACGCGGTGCGCTCAGAGAAGCGCCGGCGTGCGACGCGTGCTCGACACCGACTTCGTCATGCCACGGTCGACCGATGAGTGCTGCCTGTGGTGCTGTACAACGGCGCACGGCCATGGCGGGCGGCTCGGGAGACGCGCAAGTTGATCGCGACGGTGGGACCGGATCTGGCGCGGTATCAACCGCCTCAGCTCCACGACGATCGCGCTTTCGTCGGCCACCTCCGGCCGTGGCGATCAGGCTACCTGCCTCGGGCGCCGTGTATCGTCATGCGACCCAATCGAGACACCCGTTGCTCGCGGTGGCGCGCAAGCGGTCGCGAGCGTCGTCCGGCGTCTGTCCCATGATTCCCTCCGTCCTCGCCGACGACGTCACCGGCGCGCTCGGCGACTTCCCGCCACCGGCTTCGGTCTATCGAACCCGGCGCTCGCGCACGTCATCGACGACTTCCTCGCCCAGCCCGACAACCTCGCCAAGGGGCCGTATCTCTCCATCGCCCTGCCGTTCCAGCCGGCGCCCGAGGGCGGCGAGCCGTTCCCGGAGGTGCCCCTCGGGTTCACCCCGTATCGCCACCAGCGCACGGCGTTCTCGCGTCTGGCCGCGGGCGCCGGGCGGTCGACGGTGGTCGCCACCGGCACCGGCTCGGGCAAGACGGAGTGCTTCCTGTCACTGGAACGGAGCGGTGCGGGTGCTTGGCGGTGCGGGCACCGGGAAGACCGTGGCCGCGATACACCGCGCAC
>JAPOQV010000029.1 GCA_026710565.1 Spirochaetaceae bacterium
AGCAACTGTTGCATTTCAGAACGAATGGTACCACAAATCGCGGCGCTCCGGTCAGGGCACGGCGCCCAGGTCGAGGCGCAGGGAGACGCTCAGCAGGTGGGAGAGGCGGGGGGCGACCTCGCTCTCCTCGCCGAAGGCAAAGCGGGCGGTGCCGCGGTAGCGGCCGCTCAGGCGCAGGCCGTCGCCGGTGTAGGTGAGGCCGAGGGAGGCGGTGTAGAGCTGGCGGTTGCGCTCCGGCTGCTCGGCGTAGAGGTCGTACAGCGGCTTCAGCCAGCCGTCGAGGGCGACGTCGCCGATCTTCAGGCGCGACTGCAGGCGACCGCCGGCGGTGACGAGCACGGGGTCGCTGCCGTGGCGGAGGATCAGCTCCGTGCCCAGGTCCAGGCGGTCGGTCAGGTCGACGTCCAGGCGCGGCTGGAAGCTCACCGAGCGGGTTTCGGGCTCGGCCGGCTCGCGGGGGTCGGAGCGCACCGTCAGCCGCAGCGGCAGGGTCAGCCGGGCCAAGTCGCCGAGCGGCTGGCGGACGCTGGCGATACCGGTGTGGCGGACGTATGTGGGCTCGAGCTCCAGCTCCTCGTCCTCCTCGACGCCCTGCGCGGTCTCGTAGGTCAGGGTGATGACCGGCAGGTCCTGGGCGAGGGCGGGGCCGGCGAGCAGCGCCGGCAGCGGCAGGAGCACCAGTGATCGGAGCATGCCTTGATGATCGGCGGCCGGCGCGTCCGCGTTGACGATCTGCCGCGGGCCGGCAGCTCAGTCGACTGCCGGTGATGTGCTGCGCGAATCGTCACGCTTCCGCATGTACGTGCGCACGGCATCACGGAACGTGGATTCACGAAGAAAACACCGTTCGCGGCCGAATCGCCATGGTCTGTACATGCAAGCCGGATAGGGTACTTCCGTTTCCAGAAATGTGGCGGTCACGAAAACGAGTCATCCACTGGATGACAAGGCGCAAGCGGAGCGGGCAGGCGCTGGTTGGAGGCGCTTACGCCCAGGGCCGCGCAGACCAGCGGCGATCCGCTGGAAGTAAAGGAGAGGACTCTGAGGAGAGCGGAGAGGTTCAAGGAGAGCTTCCAGGACCATCTCATCCAGCCTCCCCGCTCTCCGTCTTCTCTTTCCGGACGAACGGTCGGTCCCCCGGCGGCTACCCACAGAGGTTGCGTCCACAACGCCCTCCCACGAAGCCGCCGGGGGGCCGTTTCATTGCGTCAGCACGATAGGCACGATAGGAAGGTCAACGGATGGTTCACACGGCGCCGACCGGGTGAAGGGCAGAAAGACCCCGATCGGCGTAAGCGGGAGGACCCGGTTCGAGCTACAGCGCACCGTGCGCATGGACTGCCTCGTGCTGGGAGCGTTGCAGGCGCTCCCGCCGCCGCAGACGGCAGAGGCGGTACGTGCGTGGCTGGAAGGCACGGGATGGTCGGGCTCGCCGGAGCCGGTGCGCAACGCGCTGATCGGGCTCGTGGCGACCGGCAAGGTGGAGCGCACCGAGCTGGGCCGAGAGCGCGCCGCGTACCGGATTGCCGGTGACGGCGCGTGACGATCGCCTGGTGCTGACGATGCCGGCGGACGGAGCCCACCCGCTACTGGTGCTGGCGTTCCTGGCCGCCTTGTTCGCGGCCGGGCTTGCAGGCATGGCGTTGCTGCGGCATCGACGTGACCCACCGATCCGGCGGCCCCGCACGCGCCCGGCGACGCCCGACGACGACAACCTGCGGCATACGAAGTAGAAGCCCGGCCGGCAAGCGGGGTCTGTCGAGCGCCGTAGGGCGATGATCCGAAGACCCTCCTGGAGTCCTTCCGCGCGGACCTTGCGGGCCATTTCCTGCATCAGTTCCTCGGCATAGGTCACCAGATCACCTCCCGACCCCGACACCGTCGCGCGCAACCGTTGACCGAATCGGTCGCGCGGGCCGCCATCAGCCGTCATCTCCAGTATCGCGATCGAGCTCGGCGGCAAGGCGGCGCATCCCGTGGAGGATGCGAGCCACGCGGATACCGGACTGGGTGGGCTCGTACACGATGACGAACAGCTTCATCACGACGAAATAGCGGAAGGTGCAGCCGGGCGGATCCAGCTCGTGGCGGGTCCGTCCGATCATCGGGATGTCGGCGAGCGTGTTCAGCACACGCTCGAACCTGGCGCGCAGGCGACGGGCTTGATGGATGCCGAATCGTTCTCCCGTGTAGGCGGTGATCGCGCGCCGATCGTCGCGAGCCGCTAACGCGATCCGGGTCATCCCGTACGCTGTTGACTCGTCACTTCCAGTTCGTCCAGTTCCGCATCCCACTCTTCGAAGAACGCATCACCGTCCACGATGAGACCCTGGTCCAGTTGGTCGGCGCCGGCCTCGATGACCCTCCGAGCACGGTCGATCTCCGCGTCCAGCACGGCTTGCCGGCGCTGAAACGGCCGCAGGGCGGCACGCACGACCTCGCTGACGGACTGGTACTCGCCACGCTCGACGAGGGAGGTGAGAAACCCGGCCTGCTCGGGCGTGAAGGAAATGCTGATGCTCTCTCGCTTCGCCATGGTTCTGCTCCTCCAGCGATGAACGACATTGTAGCACAGTTGCACGTGGCGATCGGTCGGACGTCGCCGGTCTTGTGTCGCCCACAGGTACACCACCAGCGTACGGACGGCATCCTGGTCGGCGTGCGGCAGCAACTCGGCCAGCAACTGCACCGCGCGCCGCAGCGCCTGCCGCCGGTGCCGGTACCGAGCCATCATCATGAGCTGCG